>JAFIER010000033.1 GCA_020832465.1 Bernardetiaceae bacterium | reverse complement strand
GTTAAGACCTGTAGCGCCGATGGTACTGCTTTGACAAGCGGGAGAGTAGGTCACCGCCCACCTTATTATAAAAAAAAGTGCATCACTTCTAATCCAGAAGGCGATGCACTTTTTTTTTCGATGGTTTTTTTTGGGGGGGCTATAAAGTTAGTAAATCATATTAAGCACTTGCTTTACTGAGGGTTTATTCAGTGTAAATGATGCTTCTGAAAATTTCGGAGATCGCATCGTAGGTTTGTAATTTTGAGAAAAAGCATAGCCTTCTTTTGGAATACCAAACATGTTTGTATCCATTTTCATGTTACCATTCTCATCGTGCAACAGTGCTACGGCGTATTGACCGTAAGGCAGGTTTTCAAATTTGACAACAATACTATTTCCTTTGATGCTTTTTTGAACTGTTTTATAGGCAGCTTTTCCATTACTTGGAAAGCCTTCTGCACCTTTAAAGAGGCTAATAAGTATTTTGCCATCTTCATTTTTAATATTTTTTACTTCTATTTCAATCGTTCCACTATTTGTAGAAGTAGATTGGAATCCATAAGCACTTAAGCCGAGAACAAGGACAAAAATCAAAAAGAGATAACGCATTTTTTGTATCAACATAATTTCTGAAAATTTTATAATAAAAAGCAAGGATAAAAAAAGTGTACAGCAAAAATTGCCTGCCGTACACATGTTAAAATCAAAAACAGCTTAATAGGTTTATGGTTGTTCTAATTTTTACTACCGATTAGTCTATCTATGACGGTATTAAAAAGGGAGTAAACAAAACTAAAAATCAAAGCCCACCAAAAATCATCTACACCAAAAGCAGAACCTAATAACCAATCTGCTATAAGCACAATAAGTGCATTGATAACAAATAAAAATAAGCCTAATGTTAATACAGTAATAGGCAAGGTCAGTATAGTCAGAATAGGACGGACAAGAAAATTGAGAACAACAAGAACCAAAGCAACTGCCAAGGGGGCTATAAAATTGCCACCTACGTGAACGCCTGGTAATAAATAAGCACAAGCTACTACAGCTATGGCTGACAAAACTAATCTGATAATAGTATTCATAAAAAAATAAAAAATTAAAGGTGATAAGAATTAAAAATGCAAATTTACTTCTTTGACGTATCTTTTTGTAGATTCCAAAGAAGTGAAATATGATGTGAAAGCCCAATATCGGGTTGTGTAGTTAGTGCATAGTCTATTTCAAGTGATTTATAACGCAAACCAGCACCGAAATAATTGACAAAAGGCTGGGTCGTAATGCCACCTCTTACACGCATTACATCTTCAAGTACTTCATAATCTATGCCAGCTTTGACCATAGGTTCATATTCAATATCTTTTTCAACTTCTATATTAAACATAACGCGTTCTAAGGGGCGGTAAGAAAGTCCTGTTTTTATAATAGTAGGTAATCGCTCATCTTCAAATTCATGGACTTGCGCTTGATTAAAATTATAAATATGAGCACCTAAATATAGTTTTTCTGCTAATCGCGCTACGCCACCAAACTCGAGCGCAAGCATACGCCTTACACCTACACCTCTTACCATCAACTGCACATAGTTAGCTTGCACGCCAATACTTACGCCCTCAATACGGTGAGAATAACCGAGCATAACACGATGCTCGTTATATATTTCATCGCCAAAACGCCAAACACCTACGCCCGCAGTGCCGTCGTTGCGAATAGGCACAGCAGCCCCTGCTGCCAATCCATTAAGCCCACTCATAGTAAAGCTATTGTCATAAGCAGACATCACTACGGGAGTGCGCAACTGTGCAAGTGCA
This sequence comes from Bernardetiaceae bacterium, assembly GCA_020832465.1. Lineage (GTDB taxonomy): Bacteria > Bacteroidota > Bacteroidia > Cytophagales > Bernardetiaceae > JAFIER01. The sequence goes on along the minus strand of JAFIER010000033.1, from coordinate 26,999 downwards.
CCAATATTATTAAAAAGAGACCAGCCATCGCCTATAGTAAGCACGGCATTTGCCATACCTGCCTGCCTTGCACCTATTTCAGTGCGTCCACCGCTTTGCGCTTGTAAGCAGGGTAATAGTATAAAATAAGAGGCTATGAAAGCTACTACTAAAAGTACTAATTTTTGCATTATCTTTTTGATTTGAAACAGATAAGAATCTAAAACGTCCGAAAATTCGTTAAAGATATGCAAAAATCAAAGTTTATAACCACCTTATTATCAATAAAATTGAGCTTTATTCGTTTGTTAATATTGCCGTAACTTCTATTTCTACAAGTAGGGCTGGGTCTATCAATGCACTAACCTCTACCATAGAAGTTACAGGGCGGATATCTCTAAAAAATTCGCCATGTGCTTTGCCCACTTCGTTCCAAGTAGTGATTTCGGTAAGGTAAACACGCGTACGCACTACATCGTTCATACTTGCACCTACGGCGTGAAGTGCACGCTCAATTTTTCTAAAAATACATTTTGCTTGAGCATAAGCATTGCCTATGCCGACTATCTCGCCATCTTCTACGGCAGTAGTACCAGCAATTTCTACGACATTGCCAACTCGAACCGCACGACTATAACCTACGATCTCTTCCCAAAGCGTGCCAGTAGCAACTTTTTTCTTTTGAATAGGCATAAATTTAATTAGGGTTTAATATGGATAAACTTACTATACAAGTAAAATTTCAAAGGGATTTGTCATACTGCTATATACTCGCTAATCAGAAATATTATTTTTAAGCTTATTTTAGGCTCATTTTTCCATAGCGTGAGGTTTGTCAATCTCACAGGCTATGGAAAAATCTATAGCAGTATGGTCATTTGTAAAAGACTTCCAGAATAATAACTTTTTTATATGAGTATTCCAAATTTTGAAATGCAAAATAATATTTTTCAATAAAAAATATACATAAGAGACATTTAATCTTATCATAAATTCTTATTTTTTTAAGCTTATAGTGCACCTATTACCTTGGTTAAGTTTATTTTTTGTATTTTTGCTTTGTAATTGCCTTCGGGTGTACGTCAAGTTGGTAAATAGGCTTAGATAGTTTCAGCACTAACAGTTTTTCGAAAATTGTTAGTGCTCGAGGCTTAGTCAATTATAAAAATAACATTTATTAAAAAAATGTTATTTCTGGGCTAATTTAGCAAAATTGTCGTGTACCCTTGCCTTCAAATAAAATATAAACTTTGTGGTTTTGGGTTTGCTTTGGGTTTTTATCATTGCTTTTTTGATACAATATTTTTTTTGGATTGTCGTATTTGGGCGTTTTGCTTTTGCTTCTCAACCCCTGCCGTTGTCTTGCGTTGAGCTAAATTTTACAAAGGGGGTATCCGTGATTGTAGCAGCCCATAATGAGTACAAACACCTGCCTGCTTTGTTGGCTTGCCTGCTCGAGCAGGATTACCCAAATTACGAGATCATTATAGTCAATGACCGTTCGACAGATCGCTCACTGCACTACCTTCAACAGGCTGTAGCAGAGCATGAAAAACTCAAAGTTGTGCATATATATGCTCAAAAAACAGATTTTCACCCTAAAAAATATGCTTTACAGTGTGGAATTGAAGCAGCACAGTACGAATATTTGCTTTTTACTGATGCTGATTGCCGTCCGCAAAGTTCTCAATGGATTTATAGCATGGTACAACCTTTTAATCATTCAAATATAAAAATAATTTTGGGTTATTCACCCTACTTTTCTGAAAAAAAAGTTGTAAATTTAGTGGTGCAATATGAGACCTTTTATACAGCGCTTCAGTACTTTGCGTTTGCTCATATTGGCAAAGCTTACATGGGAGTAGGTCGCAACTTGGCTTATCGTAAATCATATTTTTTATCTCAAAATGGTTTTGCAAAAGATGCTAAAATTACTGGGGGAGATGATGATTTATTAGTAGGGCGTATCGCTAACTCCCAGAATACAGCCTATGTACATGCGCCTGAAAGCCTTGTATATTCTTATGCACCAACAACAATTAGGGCTTGGATTACCCAAAAAAAACGACACTTAAGTGCTGGAAAGCGTTATCGTAGCCGTCATCTTATCAGCCTTGCTTTTTTACAGGGCAGTATGTTGTTAAGTTATGGTTCGTTATTTGCGGTGTATTATTACCCAATTATTGCTGCATTGTTCGCACTGCGATTGATGCTTTTATGGTTTTTAACCTACAAAGCGAAACAAAAACTTCCCGTAGCTTTTCATATAGGCTACGTACCATGCTTAGATTTTATCTATTTTTGCTATTTAATAATAGTTGGATTGCTTGCGCTTTTTAGCCGAAAAATAAAATGGAACAACAAGATAGTAGAAGATTCTCTAACAAAGCCCTCCAAGACTTCGAGCTCATAGATAGTGCTGTATCAGGTGAGGAAAAGGCTTATGCAGAACTTATGGACAGATATCGCACCTCGGTATATTATATGCTACTCAAAATGGTAAAAAATACTGACGATGCCGAAGACCTTACGCTTGAGGCTTTTACAAAAGCCTTTAAAAGCCTGCATAAATTTAAAAAAGAATACACGTTTAGTACTTGGCTTTTTCGCATTGCTACTAATAACTGCATTGACTTTATAAGAAAAAGAAAGTTAGATACCATGAGCCTGCATACCTCATATATGAATGATAATGGTGATGCCATAGGAGTGGATATTAAAGATGCAAATTTAAACCCACAAGAAGAGGCTATCAACGAACAAAAAAAGCGTATTGTGCGTGATTTTGTGGATTTACTGCCCGGAAAGTATAAGCGTTTGGTAAAGCTACGTTATTTTGATGAGTTGTCTTACGAAGAAATAGCCGCTACCTTAGATGCTCCACTCGGCACAGTAAAAGCACAACTGCACCGAGCAAGGGAACTTCTTTATGATCTTGTCAAAGCAAAAAAAGATGTCATTTGAGCAAAGCTACTCCCTGACACACATTTGATGTTGATATTTTTTATTCTACTACACCAGCTCCTCGACGTATGGGGCTGAGCTGTTCCATTTCTTGCTCTGTAAAAACACGAGAGCGAATTAAAAAACGAATACCCATAGGAATTTCTATAGAAAAACTCGAGCCACGTCCGGGCGTAACATCTATAGTAAGATGTGTATGTTTCCAATACTCAAATTGGTCTGATGACATATAAAAATCACAGTTTTCAATTTCGCCGAGCCATATATCGCTATCGCCGATTTTAAAATCATCTTTGGCATAACACATAGGCGAAGAGCCATCGCAACAGCCTCCGCTTTGATGAAACATTAAATCTCCATGAATGGCTTTAAGTTCGCTAATTACTTTGCGTGCCTCCTCCGTAGTGTCTATTCTCTTTGTTGTTGCCATGATACTAAATATTTTGTTGTGTGTAAATGTTGTTGTGTGTAAATGTATGCTAATAAAATTTATTTTATATCTAAGCAACTCATTATCAGTAAATTTGTTGGATAAAACAATCAATATTTACCAATTTTTTAGTATCCGTGGTTAAAATGTGCTTTGGGAAAAGCTTCCGAAAACCCATTTCTTTTGAGTGCCTCTGTAAGCTTTTGGGCTTCTTGTGGCGTTCCATCTCCTACAATAACGCGGAAAATACGATTTTGATTGCGGTCGTAACTGGCCTGGATATAAACCTCTTTAAATCCTTTAAGATAAGCCTCTTTGCCTTTTTTAACAGCATTGCTGAGGTCGCCATAAGAGCCTAGCTGTGAGCCATATTCCTCAGGAAATTTTTCTGTACCCCAGATGCTATAGCTTTGAGTACGTAATACTTTGCGTTTTTCATTTACTCGCCTTACTGTTACTTTTTTTCTACCTTTTTCATATACAGCTTGCTCTTGTGGTAGGTTATCGCGCTCATCGAGCATTTCACCCGTAGCCCCTACGCGCAAAACACGGATAGAAACTTGACTGATACCATCTCGTATCATATCCAATTCCTTAGCAGCCGTTACGGAAAGGTCTATGATACGCCCCGCTACATAGGGGCCACGGTCGTTGATACGAACTACTGTCCGTTTTCCATTTTTAAGATTTGTAACTTCTACAAGGCTATTAAATTGTAGTTTTTTGTGCGCTGCCGTTCCGGCATACATATCATAAGGCTCTCCACTAGCGGTAGCTCTTCCGTGAAATTCCGTAGCATAATAAGAGGCAACACCATCTTGTTCATAGCCAAGCTCATTATAGTTAGTCGGTTTGCCAGCAATGCTACTTAGTTCAAAGAGTGAAATGGGAGCAATAGCATAAAAGAAGACTTTTTTGGGGTTCATAAAGGCTTTTATTTATTTTTAGTAATAGGATTTACGCAGCTATAAATAGTAGGATATAGTGTCCAACTGCTGTACGTGATGTAAGGATAATTTACTTTTGTCAAAAATAGTGCTATATTACCGATATTTAGATAAAAATAGCGGTTGTATTTTTTTATTTATTAACAATATGCAAACAATATACTGATAGTAAGTCATATAACTTATTATTTATTTGGATAGTACGGGCAGTGGCATGCGGGGTAAAGGTGTGGCTTTTATATCTGTAAAAGAACCTTGCTTATAAAGATAATGAGCTGCCATAGCAATCATAGCAGCGTTATCAGTGCAATATTCGAGCTTGGGCAGGTGCACAGTCCAATTTTTTTCATGGGATAGTTCATGAAGTGCTTTGCGCAATCCTGAGTTGGCAGAGACTCCGCCCGCAATCGCAATATGCTTTACCTTGTATGCCTCTGCAGCTTGTATGAGTTTTCGTAAAAGTGCACGCACGAGCGTATCTTGTACGGTAGCGCAAATGTCATCTATATTTTTTGTAATAAAATCAGCATCTTTTTGGATTTGCTTGCGCAAAAAATAAAGAATAGCTGTTTTAATCCCACTAAAAGAAAAATCAAAACCTTCCATATTTACCTCTGGCAGTTCATAATCTTGTACCTTGCCACGCTGCGCATGTTTATCTATATACACACCTCCTGGATAAGGCAAACCCAGCAGTTTTGCTGTTTTATCAAAAGCCTCGCCTACGGCATCATCTTGGGTCTCACCAATGACTTGCAAATCCGTTGGAGAGCTTACCCAAACAAGCTGTGTATGACCGCCACTCACGGTAAGGCATAAAAATGGAAACTCTGGCGTAGGCTCTTCTATAAAATGAGCCAATATATGTGCGTGCATGTGATTTACTGGAATAAGCGGAATATCCAAAGACCAAGCTAAGGATTTAGCAAAGCTCGTACCGACAAGCAAAGCCCCAAGTAGCCCCGGACCCTGCGTAAAAGCAATGGCATCTAATGCTTGCATAGATAGCTTACTCATTGAAAGTGCTTGATGCACAACAGGAATAATATTTTTCTCGTGCGCACGAGAGGCTAACTCTGGTACAACACCGCCATAAGTTTCATGTACGGATTGTGAAGCTACAACATGACTTAAAAGTTTGCCATGAGAGAGCACCGCCGCTGCGGTCTCGTCGCAAGAAGATTCTATAGCTAATATATTTAAACTTGCTGTTGGAGGCATAGCGCATAAATTAGATTTGGTGCACAAAATTATAATAATACCAAGTATAGTAAGGCGTAGTTTCTCTTAGCCTAAAAAATATAAGGGATCGTACTACGAGGCATTATCTATCCAGAAATAACATTTCTCAAAGAAATGTTATTTCTAAGCCCATTTTTGCATCGCGTGGGGTTTGCAAACCCCACGCGATGCAAAAATATATAGTAGTATGATGAGGGATATTAAAAAATAGAAGGGCAAGTTAGTGAAACTATTTATAATTTCAAGTATGAAAGCTACGCTTTTCTATTTTGTAGGGCTTTTTTTGCCTTTTTTTTATTTTCTTTTGCGTTATTTTTTGTTTGATTTGTTTTTTTAGTATATTGCAGCGTTTAGCTTCAATAATTTTTTGTTAAAACTCTAATACACAAAAAATACTGCATTTCGTTTTGAAAAACAAAAGCAAACCCATTTTATATTTATTACTACTAAACTTTGATAATACGATGAAACACGTACAAACCCATTTTATTTTTTTATTGATTGCCCTTTTCCTATTTGCTAGTTGTGGTGGCGGAGAAGAAGCCCCTGCGCCGGTAGTAGATACTCCGCCCGATGAAGTTGTCGATACCCCACCAGCTGATGACAATCAAGACGATGAAGAGGAGCAAGAAGAACAAGAGCAAGATCCCTTTGATATTGTACCTTCTAACTTTACTAAAAAGGTAGTGCTTGAGCAACTTACGGGCGCATGGTGTGGCTGGTGCCCAGGAGGTTCACAATTTGTGAATGAATTAGCTGAAGAGCACCCAGAACGCTTTATTGGTGTAGCTATTCATGGGGGTGATAGATTAGAAAATGCTACAATAATCGGATTTATTGACCGCACATTTTCTATATCTGGATACCCTAGTGCTTTAATTAACCGTGAGCGTGTAGATGGCAGTTTCTTACACTTCCGAAATACTTGGGTTAGTTTAGTTGAACGCCAACTCCGCACAAGACAAGCACCATTAGGTATGGCAATCAAAACAGAGCGCGACGAGCAAGGAAAGTACAAACTTACGGCTAATGTAGGTTTTACAGAAGCAGCAGCAGGTGGTACATTTGTCATTACAGCTTATGTGGTTGAAGATGGTATTACTGGTATTGCACAACGAAATTATTACAGCAATAATGCTAACTTCAGAGGGCACCCTTACCACGATAAGCCAGACCCTATTCGCGATTATGTATTCAACAGAGTCGCTCGTTTTAATATAACGGATATGGCAGGTGTAAGCATACCCGCTAATATGGCACGTGTTGACCGTCCGTTTACTCTTGAGCAGGTTTTTGACGTGCCTTCAGGAATACGCACACAAAATGCTTCTGTTGTTGTGATTATTACAGAAAGAGATACGCGCAACAGAGGTAGCATCGTCAATGCACAAATTGTAAAACTTGGTGAGACCAAACTCTGGGACTAATTAAGTAGAAGAACAAAATAGCTAAATCTTTGAAAAAAAGATGCTTACTACTTTTTTGGGGTAGTAAGTATCTTTTTTTTTGTCTTTAAGGAACTTTTAAACGATTTTACATATTACGTTTAAGTCTGATATAATTTATTTCACTCAATCCAACCATGATTTTATATGGCTAAATCTAAAAAGCAAGAGAAACGAGCATCTAAAATGAGGAAAAAGCGTGAAAAAGTCTGTAAAAAAATCGATAAAGTAGCCTCTTACGAGTTTGAATACTTTACGATGCGTGTAACAGACTTACTTGAAAATGTACCCCGAGAAGTTATAATGCACGAACAAGTTACCGATAGACTTCATTTTTTGAACCTCTGCCGTGTAATTTTTGAAAGAGAAAAATTAGACTACTTGCTTAATATGCCGGAGTCTGAAGAGAAAAAAAGGGAAAGAGATAATTTCCTACGCTTAATACAGCGTGTACGCCGAGAAGTAACAGAAATAGAAGACAAAGTACTCGAGAATTTAAAAAATGCGTATTGAGTAGCAAATGGATTCAATTTATTGAATCATAAAATTTAGAAAATAACATACATACAAAAACCCCCGATATACTTGCTGCATATCGGGGGTTATATTTTGGAGACTCAGATAAGCAAAACACCTCAGAAAAGTGAATGCCATACTTCGTTATTTTAATAGAATTGATCTATCTTATTTTTTGTATCGGTAAGCTCGCTTACAGCACGTTTAACTTTTTGGCGTGAGCCACGTGAGCGGTCTTCAACAATTTCTTTGCGATACTGTGTATAATCTGCTACTTCGGCAGCATTATCAATATTTTTTACTTTGACAATAAATACGCCTGTTGCATCTTGGATAGGCTTGCTTTGTGCACCTTGTTCAAGGGCAAAAGCCGTTCCTATTGTGCGTGGCGCAAAGCCTGTACCTGTCAGCTGAAGCGTAGCATTATTTACAGTAGCTGTAAATGAGCGAGCTTTTTCTACTTTTTGAGCAAGCTCATCAATAGAGCCACTTTCGCCTTGTAGTTTGGCTATGATTTGCTCTGCCTTTTTGTCTTTGATAACTTCCGCTTTTACCTTTTCCTTTACTGCTTCAAAAGGTTTTATGCCTTCAGGTGTAACTGACTTACGCACGACAACTACGTAGTTATTGTCCACTTCAAAGACTTCGTTAATAACTTCATTGTCTTTGGTTTGGCGGTAGGCGCGTGTAAGAATTTGCCTTACGCTTTGGTCTTGCAAATTATTAAGATTGCGTGCATTGAGCTGTAAATCATTTGCTTGCATGCTTATTACACCAGGTTGCTTTGCAACTTCTTTCAAGTATTCGTCATAAGTACCTGCGGTAGCTAATACACCAATCGTGCGGTACAAATTATCGCGCGTCTCGGCAGTGGGCAGTAGCGTTCTTGTAAAAGAAGCTACAAGGTGCTTACGATTAGTTTTGGGTTCGGTTACTTTGATGATATGGTATCCAAATTGTGATTTGACAACTTTAGGAATTACGCCCGTACCTTCAAAGCCTAATACAGCCTTTTCAAAAGGTTCAACCATAATGCCCTCCGTAAACCAGCCTAAATCACCGCCTTGGTTTTTGCTTCCGTCTTCGCTATACTCACGAGCAAGGGCAGCAAAGTCTTCACCACTACGGGCTTTTGCCAATACCTCATTAGCTGTAGCTTCCGCTTTAGTTTTTAGAGAATCAGCATCTGCATCATCACTACGAATCAAAACGTGGCTTGCACGCATAGAGGTTATCGTATCTTCTATAGTACCTAAGTATTTATAGACAGTAAAATCCTCCCCTTTCATTTGAATTTGAGAAACAGTACCTATTTCAGGGATTGCATTTTTGAAAGGATCGGGGAGCTCTGAGGGCAACAAAGATTGAATATTTCTCCTTCTTTGTGAGTTTGTATTCACAAAAAGAGTATCGTTATCCGTATTTTTGAATTGCTCACGAAGCTCTTCTGTTTTTGTACGAACAGACGTTGTATCTTTTGTAGAAGGCTTAATAGGCATAGCTACATATTCTAATGTAATCGTAGCCGGACCTTCAAACTCTGCCTTATTAGCATCGTAATACGCTTTAAGCTCTTTATCTGATACGCTTATTGCTGAATCAGGAATACTTGTATAAGGCACGTACAAATACTGAATTTCGCGTTCAGAATTTTGGTCGTTATAACGCTGCTTGGCTTCTGCTTTGGTTACATAAGTAGAGAGCTCGAGTAGGTTATCATACTTATTTCTGATACGCTGGACGGGAAGCTCACGCTCGATGGAGTAGAACAACTCACGGGTCTCGGGCGGGTATTGCTGCAAGTTTTGCAAAAATTGAATGACTTGGTCGCGATTAAACTCTCCCGTTTGTGGGTTTGTAAAAAGTTGCTTAATCTCAGGGGCGATATTACTACCCTGTACCATGTCTTTGATTTCTTCGTCCGTAACGCCGAGTCCGAGTTTATCATATTCAGGATAAAAGGCAAAGCGAAACAAAAAAGTTTCCCAAGCCAAATTGCGAATATAAGGCATTTGAGTCTCATTGACGGGCGTTCCCATCTGAGCTTCAAACTTACGGCGTTGGCGGTCTACTTCCTCTTGGAATGCCATCTGGTCTATATCCTGACCATTGACTGTGCCTACTATGGGACGCTCGCCTTGCATGCCACCCGTAGAGGTTATCCAATCAGTACCGACTATAAAAAGAATGAGCGCAAAAGCTATCACACCGATAGCGACAGTCGCACGCTGTCTGATTTTATTGACTAAAGCCATAATTTATTCCGTTTTGACTTAAAATTTTAACAGACCGCAAAGATATACAGCATTTTAGCAAAAATCAAATTTTTGAGCCTTTCATTTTAATAAAAAAACAAAAACCTTACAGATAAGCCCTTAAAAGCAAATCAAAGGGGGTATAAATTTTTTATAAAGCCCGAAATGCTAATAGCTTAGAGGGATTCATGGCATAGATAAAATTATTCTATCCAATCTCGCATTTTGTCTGTATATAACTCCTGAGGCGCACCAGAGTCATCGAGATATACAAATAAACCCTCAAGACCTGGAAGTGCGGAAATAAGTTCGTAGGCTTTTTCTGCCCCCACTACCATCGCAACAGTAGCCCAAGCATCGGCAGTAGCGCAATCTGAAGCAATAATAGTACTACTGATTATCGAACGCCGCACGGGATAGCCACTACGAGGATCAAGTGTGTGGGAGTACACAACGCCATCTTTTTCGTAATAATTGCGATAATTGCCCGAAGTTGCCATAGAACTATTCTCAAGAGAAACAACTCGCATGATATTCTCACCGAGCTTTTTAGAAGGCTGTTCAATGCCTATGCGCCATATATCGCCCGCACTATTTACACCCTTACAGCGAACCTCCCCACCGATTTCTACTTTATAATTCGTAATCCCGTATGTTTCTAAGTACTCCGCTACTACATCTACGCCGTAGCCTTTAGCAATAGCACTAAAATCAAGAGACATATTGGGCTTAGCTTTGCTCACCTGTTGCTCATCAAAAATAATTTGTGTAAAATCAACTAATGCGAGTAGCGAATCTACTTTTGCAGAATCTAAATCTTGCCGCTCAGCAGGTCCGAAACCCCAGGCATTAACCAAGGGCATAATTGTAGGCTCGAAAGCACCCCCTGATTGCTTATGAATTTCACGACTTAGCCGTAGCATAGGGTAAAAATAAGGCAACTCAAAAGCAAATGAATCTTCACGATTAAAACGAGAAATTTCAGAATCTGAAATATAAGTAGAAAGCGATTGATTGAAAACAAAAAGTAGCGAGTCTATACCGTTTTTTATATAACGATTTTGTGTATCTACGTAGCGAATGTCGTAGTAAGTACCCATAGTTTCGCCTTTTATTACGGTTTGCGGCTGCTCCTTTGTGAGCGTCGTTGTAGCTGCCCGGGGCGCAGGCGCAGCTACATACTCCCGATATAAATAAACCAAAAGCATAGCAGTAAGTACGATGACTGCATACAAAGAGTTCTTGACATAGTAATTTTTACGTGCCTCGTCCATAATGATTTGGGATATAATGGAATGATAATTTATATGATTAGATAAAATTTATGGCCTCTCCAAAGAGCTTGCAAGCTATGAAGTTGAGCGAGTGTTGATAGCTATGCAAAATTACAAGATTTTGTGCAATGCTTTGCGCTTTGTAGGCACTATTTCTGCCAAAAGTCGCTTATGCTTTGCGCAAATTACATGAATTATTTGCATCTTTGCAGTAGTTAGTTACTAAAAATTAAAGATTTATGTTTGAAAAACTCAAAACAAGATGGGGCGTAGAAGGTGCATGGCAAGTAGTTGCTATTTTGTGTGTATTTGCACTGACTGGCTTCTCGGCAATGTATATCAAAAGACCTATTTTTGATTTGCTTGGCATTACAAGTGATACGCCTATATATTGGCGTATATTGGTTTGGCTACTGACGGTGCTTCCAGCCTATCAAGTTTTGTTATTGGCTTATGGTTTTCTTTTCGGTCAGTTTCAGTTTTTTTTAGCTTTCGAAAAGCGTACTTTTGGGCGCATAGCGAGTTTGTTTAAGTCCCGAGCTTCATAGTTTGTTTTTAAGAGGTAAGCCATGGGGCATGGCGTTGCTTGTTGTTAGCAATATCATGCCTGATGGGCTTATTTGCATTTTTTCATTTCTACTCTTTATCTATGCGCTCTATTCATTACGATACAAATCGTTTTAAAATGCTTATCGTTTTGGTAGCTTTGATAGCTGGTGTATTTTCATTGGTTTATACGCAGCAGTTAGTGGGCGAGCTTGCCGAGCGTGAAGAGCAGCAAATAGATATTTTTGCAAAGGCGCAAACTATAGTAGCCGCTACAGAGGATAGCATAAGTTTGAACTTTTTAGTGAATGACATACTGGGTCAAAATTTTTCTATACCTGTTATTCTTACTGATGAGCACCACGAGCCCATAGAGTGGCGTAATGTTAATGTTGATGAAGACTCAGCAAAGCAGCAAGCACAGCTTCGCAACTATTTGCAAAATATGAAAGCCATTTATGCGCCCATTAAAATTGAGCCTATTGAGGGCGTCGTCATGTTTATCTACTATCAAAATTCTTTTTTGATTACACAGCTGCGATACTTTCCCTACGTACAGCTACTTGTATTTGGTATGTTTTCCCTTTTGGCTTATTTAGTATTTAGCTCTTCCCGTCGCTCCGAGCAGAATAGAGTTTGGGTCGGATTGGCAAAAGAAACAGCGCATCAGCTCGGTACGCCGCTATCTTCATTGATTGCTTGGATTGAGTATTTTAAAGTCGAGCCACAAATTGATGCAAATATTATTGAAGACTTAGAAAAAGATGTCAAAAGATTAGAAACCATTACTGCACGCTTCTCAAGCATAGGCTCTACGCCTACCCTACAGGACGAAAATCCTTTGCTTCTCGTGCAAGATACCGTAGATTATTTGAGTAAGCGAATTTCTAAAAAAGTAAAGATAGAAGTAAGCTACCCAAAGTTAGAAACCCTACCTCTTGTGGCAGTCAATAAGCCTCTTTTTGAATGGATTATCGAAAATTTATGTAAAAACGCCGTAGATGCTATGGCGGGAAAGGGAAATATTAAGCTCGAGATTAGTGTAAACAAAGACCGAAAACAAATTCAGATAGATGTCAGTGACGACGGAAAAGGAATTCCTCCTTCACAGCTAAAAAGAGTGTTTAAGCCTGGTTTTACAACCAAAAAAAGAGGCTGGGGACTGGGGCTAACCCTTGTCAAACGTATTGTTGAAAACTACCACGGTGGGAAAATTTTTGTCTATAAATCTGAACTTAATGTAGGCACTACTTTTAGAATTTTGATGCCTATAAAGTAAGCCTTATGCTCATAGCGTGGGGAGGGGCAAACCCCACGCTATGGATAAATGAGCTTAGCAATAACATAATAACATCGCTGTCAATTTCTGTCAGAAATCTTATGACCATAAAGTTTAATCGCTGCTACCGCCCTAAAATCTACCCTACAAACTCAAATCAAGTGCGACTCTCTTCAATACTTTGCTTAATAATTTTCTCAATATTAGTCATAGAGAGCATGCCCCTATCAAAACGATGCACTGAGTCATCTTCGAGTAGTAAGAATAGTGCGTGCGTGAGTATGCTCAACTTTTCAATAGTCAAGTCTTTGATGGCTTCATATTTTATTTTTACCCCGCCATCAGCAGCAGATACACGTCTTGGGGTTACGCTAAAAGCAGCTTCAAAATAAATATTTTGCGTAGTGAGTAGCAGTTTACCATTAAACTCCTCCCCCTCGGGGTTGCGGTAATTTACCGTCCACTTATCTATAAGCGTTTCGCCATTTTCTGGTTCTATAGCCATGATGCCTTGATTTTGATTGATTTTGAAAAAATAAATAATGTAAGTATGTGGGCATGTAGCCCGAAGTAATAGTACTTGAGGCTACAGTTTTACAAAGTTGACGTACACCCGATCATACTGCTATACATTTGCTTATCAGAAAATAACATTGCTTTGAGCCAGGTTAGTGCTAAGCCCATTTTTTCATAGTGTGGAGCTCGCCTCCCCAAGCCATGGAAAAAGATATAGCTGTATGTGTAAATACGCAACAGTGTACAAATATAAAGATTAAATCCTATCTTTTGTTTGAACTGATATGCCTATTGTTTAGCCTTACGCAAAAAAATTAGTCTTAATTAGCATTTTTTTCCTTAGTTTTTGTAGCTTTGTTCAAACCCTTAACCTTATTTACACACATGAGAGATTTATTAGAAAAATTCGAGGACAAAGCGCCCGAGATTGTATTTGAATGGAATGATTCCGAGACCGAAGCGCAAGGCTGGGTCGTGATTAACTCCCTACGTGGTGGCGCTGCTGGGGGCGGTACGCGCATGCGTCCAGGATTAGATATGCACGAAGTGAAATCCTTAGCCAAAACAATGGAGGTTAAATTTACGGTATCCGGACCGGCCATTGGCGGAGCTAAATCAGGGATTAACTTCGACCCCAATGACCCCCGTAAAGAAGGTGTGCTCAGACGTTGGTACGCAGCCGTTGCCCCACTGTTGAAAAGTTATTACGGCACTGGTGGGGACTTAAATGTGGACGAAATCCACGAAGTGATTCCCATTACGGAAAGCTGTGGCGTATGGCATCCGCAAGAGGGTGTTTTTAATGGGCACTTTCAACCCTCCGAACCTCAAAAAATTAACCGCATTGGGCAGCTACGAAATGGCGTACTCAAAGTGCTTGATGATCCGAAACTTTCGCCAGAGCCTGCGCGCAAATATACCGTAGCTGATATGATTACAGGCTATGGTGTAGCCGTAGCTGTATTTCATTATTACAACCTTTGGGGCGGAAACCATAAAGGCAAACGCGCTATTATTCAAGGATGGGGAAATGTAGCCAGTGCAGCAGCCTTTTATTTGGCACAACAAGATGTCAAAATTGTCGGAATTATAGACCGTGAAGGTGGATATATCAATGAAAAAGGTATAGACTATGAAGAGGTTCGTACACTATTCCTAAACAAAAAAGGCAACAAACTCGGTGATGCCCCCGATATGCTTTCTTTTGAAGAAGTAAACGAACGAATCTGGGACGTGCCCGCCGAAATTTTCGTCCCCGCTGCCGCTTCACGCCTCGTTACACAATCGCAAATAGACCGCATGGCAGCAGCAGGCATGGAAGTCGTATCTTGCGGTGCTAATGTACCTTTTGCAGATCCTGAAATTTTTGTAGGAAAAATTGCCGAGCACGCTGACAAAAAACTGTCTATTATCCCTGATTTTATCGCTAACTGCGGTATGGCACGTGTATTTGCTTATCTCATGAGCCAAGATAATGTCGACCTTGCTGGTGAAGCTATTTTTGAGGATACTTCACAAATTATCCGAAAAGCATTAGAAAATATCCGAAAAAAGCATACCGAAAAAACAGGTATTGTAGCTGCAGGTTTCGAAATAGCACTCAAACAACTGATTTAAAAATCAATCCAAAAGTAGGTAGAACAATCAGAAATAACATTGCTTACTGTAATGTTATTTCTGATTTGAGATTGTAACAGTAGTGTTAGGTACATAAATACACAAATACCACAAGCATAGATTATACCGAATGAGCCTATCAAAACAGCCTGTTTTTTATTCCTCTTCGCAGGGCAACGGCTCATCACTTAGTGGGTAACGATTTTTGTAGTCGTAATGCCACCACTCTCGTGAAAATGGGCTAAAACCATACTTACGCAAGGTGTTTTTGAGTAAAATACGGTTTTCCAGCACCTCCTTAGTATGTTGCTGATAGCTGTGATGCGCCTGCTTTCCAAAAAAATCATAATCCGTGCCCATAGGAAGCTCCTCAAGGGTTTCGGCATTTATAAGCGTTAAATCTACGGCAGTCCCTCTGTTGTGATTTGAGCCATATCTGGGATTAGCTACATACTGCTTCTGGTCGGTGCTATTCCATAAATCCCATTGCACTGATAGCGGGCGATAGCCATCGTAAATTTTGATACGATAACCCATAGTCATAAACTCTTTTTGCGCCTCCATGAGTGCCATAGCTACTTCTTTGCGCAACAGACATTTACCGCAAGGATATACGGCTTTGTTCATAAAATTATCCGCCGTAGCATAACGAATATCCAGCACAAAAGTAGAATCCCAGCGCACAAGCTCGACCATCGCTGAATCAGGTAGCAGGCTATAAAAACTATCATAATTGAAACGAGGAGGAGAAACTACGAGGGGCTTGATCGTATCTGCTATCTCTAGTGTAAAAAGACTGTCTATTTCAGCATCAGATTGGCTCTGAGCCTGATGGACTGTATCTGAGCCACAAGCTAAAAGCGAGCAACTAAGTAATAGACTAAATGTAATGTAAATAAAAAATCGCATGAGTCAGATTGCAAGAAAAATAAATGTGTAAAATAGGGGTGTACGACAACTTTGCTAAATTAGCTCAGAAATAACATTTCTGCCAGAAATGTTATATCTATAATTTAATTGTCAATAACTAACAGTTTTCTGAAAACTGTTAGTGCCGGGCACTTTTAGCAAAGTTGTCGTACACCCACCCAAATAAAATAAGACTTACTCGGATTGCGAATAAGTCTTACTTTGCGTCAGGGCATACAGTTCCAAAAACTTTTTAGACTTTGGGCAAAGTATAAAGACGAGTATAAAGCGTGCGAAGCATAGGCAACACCGCTACAAAAAAGAAAGTAACACTCAAAATAAATACATTGATAAAGATACTGGTCTGCTCCTCTGCCGAGCTCCTATAATAGGCAAAATTAACCATTTTTGTCCATACTAAAAACAACCAAGCTACAAAAAATGGTGCAACCACCGAACCAATAATTAAAGCTACGGAGCGAACTCGTGAGTAATGGCGCAAATTCCGTACGCTCAAACTCAAGTATATAAGCACACCATAAATTGCTGTGATCAAAAATAAGGCAAAGTCGCCAACTAAGTCAAAACTATAATGCAGCCCCAATAGCTCCAAAAGACCTCTAAATAAGCCCAAAGTTATCGGAATCATAAGTAAAATACCGACAAATACAACCGCACTTATGATAAAATCTTTACGGCTTGTATAGGCATAGGCATTCATCGCTACAGAAAGAACTATAATTATCGACAACATAAAGACGTAAAAAAGTGGTTCGTTAAATGGACCTTCACCTCGCACTTTTATACTTGCAATCTTTAACAAGCGACGATTGGCTGTTTCCTTTAAGCTGTAATCAAATATTTTCAGATTATAACTATGTTGTTTTGATGTATTGGCTTCTGCATGCCAATAATTTGCTAATATCTCATTTACAGTCAATTCTTCACTAATAGATTGATTGGTGTATTTTTTTATCGTAGCGATATAATTCTCTATCGTCGCTTTATGCAAAGCTGTTTCTTTGGGAATTTGACACCAAGCAAAAAGCATGGTATTTCTTGTATTATCATTTTGGTATTGATAAGAAACCATGGGATCTAACTGATCAAGGGAGATTTTCTCAATAAGTTCTAATTCCCAACTGTTGCTAAAATATGAAATATCGTAATTATGATAGGCTTCATTATAGGTTTTCATACTGTTCAAATCAAGCATATTATGCGCATTGACCGTAATTTCCTTGCTAACATAGGCACTTACACCATAATATTGGCTGACATTAACAAAAGCATTATCACGATAACCTAAGGTCGGAAAATACACATTGCCTTTATTAAGCATATCAATATCTTCAATAATTTCAGCATAACCAACTACTCCTTGTGTTTGATGCACTAAGTATTTACCCACTAAAACCGGAATACCCAGCATTATGCTAAGGCAAAGTATATAAATACCGATGCGTATATATTCCATAGAATAAAATCGCTCTCCTCGTAGTTTTTCTATGCTATAAAGCGTTTGCTTATACATCCAAAAGAGGGTAGGCACTATAGCTAAAACGCTTAAAAATATCCACGTACCTACAATGGGAAGTCCAGAGGCAGGCGTTGTTGGAAACAAGAAGGTGAGTCCAAAAAGCAAAACAAATGATAATACACCATAAAAAAGTACATAATGCACTTTGGTAGCCCATATTGCGGGGTAGTTTAAAAGCAAATGTTTGTCAAGGCGACTTAAAAAAGGAGGTGTTAGTAATTTTTGAAGACGTTTCATATTGTCAAGTATTTTATGGTAAATGCTTAGTTTTATCTTTTTTTGCGTAAATTTTACACAATATGCCAAAACTTATACGTTATTTGTATATACAAACGTATTTGTTTGTAAATCAGTTATTATTTTCGTACTTTTTTTCAAATTTTTTGTGCGTATGCACAAAAAAATTCAATAAACAGATGTGCACACTTATAATAAATACGCAGTTTCACCCATTTCGATGCGCAAAGCATCAATATTCTATAAAAAAAACTCAAAAACTCAAATTTTCTATGTCAATTATGCGATTTATCCTTACTTTTTGTTTAATGCTATGTCTCTCTTTAGAGGGTGTCAGAGCGCAAAATAACCTACTTTTAGAAGTTTGGGATAGCCCAAAGAAAGGTGTTATCAATGGCGAAGGTAAAACAATACTGCCCACCGTACATGAAGAGGTATTTCTTACCGAAAATCTACCTTATATCGTTGTCAGAGAGCAGGGTAAGTACGGTCTTTATGATGACAAAGGAAATAAAATCTTGCCTACCGAGCTACAGCAAATCAAACTCCTCGATAGCCAAAATATTGCCTATCAAAAAGAAGAAAAATGGACGCTCAGACATAAAAATGGAAATACCTACGAGGCTGATGCCTTTGAAAACCTACCCGCCACTTTTGTACGGTTTTCAAAAAATAATAAATTTGGTATCCTTGCCCCCGAAGCTAAAATTGTGCTCGAAGCAAAATACGACTCAGTAGCCGTTTTTATAGATACAAAACAAAAACCGCTATTTATTGCCAAAAGTAGTAACGGGTTTCAAATCTTTGATGCAAAAGGTGAACCCCTACAAAAAGAATTTTATAGCCAAACAAGCCCGCTACATAGCGATTTTTTAAAACTTAAAACCTCCAATGGAAAATACGGTCTTGCATCGCCCGAAAAAGGACTACTGCTCGAAGCTCAATACGACGAAATAAGCCCCATAAGAACACCCTATTTGATTATCAAAAAAAATAATGAAGACCTTGCACTCTATGACCCCACACAAGCTAAATTTCTGAGTGAGGCTAAATACAAACGCTTTGGGGTCTTTAGCAATGGCTACATCGCACTTTGCAACTTAGAAAAATGCGACCTTGTCAGCACAGGTGGTAAAAAAATATTGAGCGAAAGCTACGACGATTTTCACGAAATTGCTACAGGACTACTCGCTTTTCGCAAAAACGGACTTTGGGGATTGCTCAAAGCTGATAAAATCCTGACACAACCTACTTATAGACTTATTTTTGATATGCCACAAACGCAAAGCATTACAAAAGTATTGAGCCAAGATTATAAAGAAGGCATCATAGATAGCGAAGGCAAACTGCTACTTGAGCCACTGTATAACCTTGTTGAAGTATATGATAAATTTATTATTGGATACGAAGGCAGCTATTACAGCGTGATGTTTAGCGACGGAAAAGGGGGCTGGTTGCCCAAAGAACATTACGGATTGCTTTCAGAAGCTGGTATTGATGCGCAAAGACTTTACGGTGAGCAGCAGTTTGAAATCAGTATGAACACGCAAGCTCGCTTTTTTCAATGGATAGAAGAAGGAGAAACTTGGAAACTCGTGGATAGAAAAGGAAAAAGCCCTTTTCCTACTAATTTTGATAAAATTATTGCAGACCCGCTTGCCAACCTCTCTATTGCCAAAAACTTCAAAAACGAGAGACGCAAAGCGAGTGAAGTATATCTTATCAATCAAAACCAAGGGCAGCTACTTTTTAAATTGCCTATAAACTGGTTCGAACTTGCTGATTTCAGAACTGCAAATATCGCCCGTGCCGCCACAGATTCTATGCCTTATAATGCCATTGTCCACCGCAACGGCAAACTCATCAAGCAGTTTGAAGTCGGGGGGAGTCTCAAAAATATAGACACGCTCTACTCTTTTTTCGAGATGCGTATGCTTGTCAAAGCCGGAGGTTTATATGGATTTCTCGATGAAGAAGGCAATATAATCGCTGATTTTCAGTATGATTATGCCGAAGATTTCAACAGCCAAGGCGTAGCTTGTGTAGGAAAAAATGGTAAATTTGGTATCATTGATAAAAACGGTAAACTACTCGCAGACCTACAGTTTGACGCACCCTTGATGCGCTTTATTAAAGGCTATGCCGTTACCAAAAAAGAAGGAAAAAACGGACTCATAGATGCCAAAGGAAAACTCATTATTCCAAACGAGTATGACTGGATTGCACCGCCAAGTGATGACTTTGTAAGAGCCGTGAAAAACCGAAAAATGGGACTGCTCGACCTCAAAAACAAAGTAATTTTAGATTTTAAATACGACTACGTAGCCGCACCTAAAAACGGATTTGTTACAATTCGAGAAAATAAAAAATTTGGATTTGCCAATACAGAAGGTAAAATCCTGCTCGCACCCAACTTGGACATAGAGTACGTCAGTACACTCGAGCACGGGATTGCTTTCACGGGAGACGGACGTATCAAAGACGCTACACCCAGCCCAACACCCGCTTTCTATCGGCAGGGTTATATCGATGCTAAAGGCAAAACACTCGTGCCTACACAATACAGTTATATACATAACTTTCCCGAAATTTACAAAAAGCAAAAAGGAGTAACTCACGTGGTCAAAAATGACAAAAATGGCTATATCAATCACGAAGGAAAGGAAGTTGTACCACCCATTTATGATGAAATAGATGCCAATTTCGAAGAAAACTACCTCCGCAAAAGAGGGGTATCCGCTGTGAGCAAAAATGGTTTGCAGGGCTATATCGATGCTAAAGGTAAGGAGTTTTTACCCTGCGAATATACTGAAATAAAGGGGTTTGAAGCTATTTATACCAAGCCAGAAGCACTCGCCGTCGCTAAAAAAGGCGATAAATTTGGTTGTATAGATACGCACGGCGCTGTAGCAATTCCTTTTGAGTATGACTTTATTGGCATAGATGAGCGACTACCCAACTTGGCTTTTGTCCGTAAAGCAGATCAATGGGGCGTGCGCAACCACCTCAACGAAGAGATAATCGCTACCGACTTTGCACAAACTAAATTGCTTTACGATAGCAGTTCGCAAAAGGCAATCATAGAAGTCAAAAGCAAAGAAAAACTTTTTACCTATTGGAACGCCAACGGACAGGCAGTAGCCGCGCTAACTGGTGAAGAAGCTAAAAACTGGGCGCAAGACCTCGCCGCAGTGCGCCATTCAAACAAAAAATGGGGATTTAAAAATGCACAAAATGAATGGAAAATCCCCGCTCAATACGAAAATGTAGGAAACTTTTCCGACGGATTGGCTTTTGTCAAAACAAATAATGGCAAATACGGATTTATGGATAAGAACCAAAATATAAAAATCGCTGCCGAGTATGAAGCAGCTACTGATTTTAATGAAGGGCGTGCTTTTGTAAAGCAAAATGATAAATGGATTTTAATCAATACAGAGGGAAATCCCATAGGTAAAAATCAGTTTGATCAAGTGTATAAATTTAATCAAGGTCTGGCTGTTGTAGGTGAAAAATCTAAGGATATGATGCTTTATGCCCTGCTCGATAAGGAAGGTAAGTTACTTACAAAATTCGAGTATTCCGAAATTGGCAAAATGAGCGAAGGACGCATTGCCGTGCGTTATTATCATAAAAATGACGAAAAGCATCGCTTTGGTTATTTGAATCAGCAGGGGGCAAAAGTCGTAGATTTTATTTATGAAGTAGCGCAGCCATTCCATGAGGGTATAGCCAGAGTAAAACCCTCTGCCAAAGGCAAATGGACTTTTATTGATACCGAAGGCAAAGAGCTTATTCGTGCCTATTTCAGAGAAGCAAGCGATTATAGTGAGGGCATTATCGCCGGAGATGGTGGCATGCTCATCGATGCCCAACGCAATAGCAAAGGCAGGCTCGAAGGGCAAAATCCTATCCCTTTATTTGCTTTTTCAAACGGCACAATTGCTACACAAACCGACGAAGGCGCAGTGCATTTTGATAAGCAAGGCAAAAGACTTTATGCCGAATATTACGACTCGCTCTTGAGCTTTAACAGTGAGCGTGCCTTAGCCAAAAGCGGTGAAATCTGGCAGCTTAATCGCAAAGTCGGAAATGAAGGAAAAGTGAGCGATGTAACCGTAATGTTTACTTTGCCTAAGAAAACAGCTTACCTCAAAAAATACGGAAGAGGGCATAAATTCAAGACTGAAACAGGCATCTATGTCGCAGACCAAAATTTTGTCAAGAAAAGAGAAGGACAGTGGTTTTGGATAGACAAAAAAGGTACAAAAGTTCACCCACAACTCTTCGAATGGGTAAACCTCGAGGATAATGGCTTGTATAAAACCTGCACCTCAGGTGTGTATGGATTTGCCCAAACCGATGGCAAATGGATTGCAGAACCACGATATGCTTTGCGCAAATACGGCAAAAATTTTATCATACACCTGCGCAACGGAGACCACAGAAGCTACCTCAAAATTGATGGAGAATGGATTTATAAGTAAAGCAGTTAAAATTAAGCCACAAAACATACAAAAATGACAACGATCAGAGTGTACCACAATTTAATTGATGCCCATTTGGCAAAAGTAGTGCTCGAGCAGCACGAAATTTTAGCTTTTATTTTTGACGAGCATATCGTGGCTATCAATCCGCTTTATGCGCAAACTGTGGGTGGCTTAAAACTCATGGTACACGCACAAGATGCGGAGCGCGCCGATAAACTTTTAGCACAAAATGAGCAAAGCCCCTACAAAGGCATTGATAACAAAACGCTAATATGCCCCCGATGCGAATCAGAACACATAGAAGCAAACTTTCACCCTTTGAAAGATTGGAAAAGTTTTTGGCAGACTATAAAAGACTTTTTTACACTCTCCTTTCAGACCGATAAGCGCAGGGCTTTCACATGCCGAGTTTGCGATTTGGAGTTCAGTAAGTATGAGGCTGACTTGCTCAACTAAATAAATAAATAATGAAGGTTTTAAAGCAAAGCGGTTTCGTATCCTTCTGATTGCAAAAAATCGAGGTAGCGTGGTAGCGTATATCGCAGATTTTTTTCTGCTTTGAGGCTATCGTGAAAAACAACAATAGAACCCGATTCGCTGTGTTTGATTGTATTTTGTAGGCATGCTTGTGGCTGTAAATTTCGGTCAAAGTCCCCCGTAAGTACGTCCCACATCACGATTTGATACTGCTTGAGAATGACATTAGCTTGTTGCCGTTTGAGCCTACCATAAGGGGGGCGGAAAAGTTTTTTTTGATTTTGAATTTCAGGATAGTATGTTTGAATTGCTTCTTTGCAACGAATGACATTTTTAAGATAAAGCGAGGTAGTGCTTCGCCACCCATTGAGGTGATTTTCGGTATGGTTCCCGATGCGATGCCCCTGTTGCCAAATCCGCTCAAAAATACGAGGTTCTTCTCGTATATTCTTACCGATACAAAAAAAAGTAGCTTGGGCATCATACTGTGCGAGCGTATCCAATACAAAATCAGTAACACCTGCCGTAGGTCCGTCATCAAAAGTTAGATAAACGATTTTTGAATGATTTTTGGGCTTAAACCACAAAAATCTTGGGAATAGCTGTCTAAATAACCTGCCACTTTTATGTCTATAAAGCTCCATAGTTGCATGAAAATTACTGCGCAAAACAGATAAAAAAAATTGAAATAATAAACCTCAGCGCTTGGCATTTAGTTTCTAATCTCAAGCATTTTTATGATTTTTAATGCCTACTGCCGAGGTTAAGATTTGAATAAAAATTCCAAATAAGAAACATTTATGCAAAAAAAAGCGTATATTCGTATGTAATGCACTTTGTACGGCCAAGGCAGCGCTACCCAAACACAATGATGAGTAGGCTTTGGGAAAGTGCTACATTTTGCATTCAACAAAGTAGCAAATACAAATTATCACAAAAATAGATCTATATATATGAAGGAAGAGAGAACACAATGTTTAATCATAGGCTCGGGACCTGCGGGCTATACAGCTGCTGTATATGCAGCCCGTGCGGAGCTTAAACCGATGCTTTATAAAGGCGACCAGCCAGGCGGTCAGCTCACTATCACGACTGATGTAGAAAACTACCCGGGCTACCCCGATGGCGTACAAGGCCCGCAAATGATGGTAGATTTTGAAAAACAAGCAGCGAGGTTTGGCACAGATATTCGCCATGGTATGATTACAGAAGTCAAATTTTCGGAAAATGGTGGTTTGCACCGTTGCGTATCAGATAGTGGCGATGTTATCCTTGCCGAGACGGTTATTATTTCTACGGGCGCATCGGCAAAATGGCTGGGTTTAGATTCTGAAAAACGCCTCAACGGAAAGGGCGTATCAGCTTGCGCTGTATGCGACGGCTTCTTTTTTAGAGGGCAAGATGTAGCCATTGTAGGAGCTGGTGATACCGCCTGCGAAGAGGCGAGCTACTTGGCTAAAATCTGTAAAAAAGTCTATATGATTGTCAGAAGAGACGCTATGCGCGCTTCGCAGATTATGCAAAATCGCGTCAAAAAACAAAAAAATATAGAAATTTTATGGCATAGCGAAACCGAAGAAATCTTGGGTAAAGATGAAGTCGAGGGCGTACGCATTGTCAATAACCAAACAGGAGAAAAACAAGAATTAGCCGTACAAGGATTTTTTGTAGCTATCGGACATACGCCTAACACGGGTATCTTCAAAGGACAACTTGAAATGGACGAAACAGGCTACCTAATTACAGCACCTGATTCTACAGCTACAAACATCGCTGGTGTATTCGCCTCTGGTGATGCTCAAGATAAAATTTATCGACAAGCCGTAACCGCCGCTGGTACAGGCTGTATGGCTGCATTAGAAGCCGAACGATATTTGCAAGAAAAAGAATCTAAGGAAGAAGAAACTCCCAAAGAAAGCTTAGTTTCATAAGCAATAAATTAAGTCAAATCATAAAAACTAACAGTTCGGCCCGAACTGTTAGTTTTTATTTTAAATTACGGCACATGCCCTAAAGGGTAAAATATGAATAGCTGTAGGTGCAACTTATGTAGGGTGTACGACAACCTTGCTAAATTAGCCCAGAAGTAACATTTGTGCACCTGTAGTAACGAAGCTCTAACTTTGTTATAAGCCACTTTCGAAGCTGGAACTTCGGGCTACATTTTTTTTTAATGTGAGTGCTGAAACCACCTAAGTCGATTTATCAACCTGACGTACACCCCTTATGTATGGACTTAAATCAAAGGTGATAAGCTTTGTAGCAGTCTTTTCCTATTTAAAAATCATGACTAAGCGATAGAAATCCATAAGGGTAATGCGGAAAGCCTCGGCTTCATTTTTTTGATGCAAAAATGGATACTCCGTCTCTCCTATGCAGATATATAGTTCCCTTCCCTCCACAATCAAATTATAAACCCTTGCTGCAAACTCAAATTGCTCTTCTTTGGGCGCACGCATAGGATAGGGTATGCGTCCTTGAATGCCTAACGTATTATCCTTCCATAATATTTCTAAATTTTTGAGCTCGAGCTTATCTGCTTTATTTTTGATAAAATCGTTGGGCTCGACAATGATATAGGCACGTTCCTCTTTCCAATCATTGACAATAGCCAAGTTTATAATGGCTTTTGTGCTATCAAGGCTTCTATCTTGATACCTAAATATTTCCCATTTCAATTGACTTAGCTCCTCTACATTATATGAAAGACTGCGCGTATTTTTGAAAAAAAGACGGCTTTGATAAGTAGAGCGAAAACGCACATCTTCGGGATTGATTTTTTTTTCTTTATCTGGATTACAAGCCGTGATTAAGCCTACAAAAAGTAAGGCTATAAATCCATAAAAAAGCATTGAACGGGTGTAACATAAAGTCATAAAGCAAGGGTGATAATAAGGTGATGAATGTTCAATATCGTAAAGCATAAATCAAATGTAGCTCGTGCTTGTTTGATTTTGAGAATTAAAATTAGAAAAACCGTGATTTTTTTACTTTTTTGGTAAGATTAAGTGCAAAGGGCAATCATATTTTTAATATTTTTTTTACCTTTGGTTGTCGTATCATGTGGGTGCAATTCAAAACTATGCGGTTTGTGTTTGGTGGGGACAGCAAACACGGCGAGCGTAGTTATTTTAAGACAGTAGCTTATGCTATTGCGTAAATATGAATTGCATCCTATCATGTAAATGCCTTGGCATTAGCATGACGAACCATACCATTAGGCATTTTTCCATAGCGTGGGGTTTAGAAACCCCATCACGCTATGTAAAAATGGGTTTAGAAATAACATATCTTTGAGATATGTTATTTCTGGCTGGCCAAGGTCTATGAGTATGATTACAAACCAAAAAAGTATGCAACAAACTAATACATATATCCTATGTTTTTTCGTGTAGTCAAGATTTTGTGGGTTATAGTGCTAAGTACAATCTTAGGCATTATCTTATGGGCTTGGGCAGTGTCAGCAAACACGAACAATCTCTTTGGTGGTATGCCTGATTTACGCGAGCTTGAAAACCCGCAAAGCTCCTTAGCTTCTGAAATATACTCCTCTGATGGCGAGCTTTTGGGTAAAT
Organism: Bernardetiaceae bacterium; assembly: GCA_020832465.1. GTDB lineage: Bacteria > Bacteroidota > Bacteroidia > Cytophagales > Bernardetiaceae > JAFIER01. The sequence goes on along the minus strand of JAFIER010000033.1, from coordinate 761 downwards.
TTTACCGTGAAAATCGTACGCAAACGAAGTATAAAAATATCTCGTCTAATGTAGTTAATGCACTATTAGCTACGGAAGATGTACGTTTTTTCGAACACGCAGGTATAGATTTGCGTAGCTTGAGCCGTGTAGTGGTAGGCTTGATTACTTTCAACCGGCAAGGCGGCGGTAGTACGATTTCGCAGCAGCTGGCTAAAAACTTATTCGGTACGCGCACGGAAAGATATGAAGGCGTACTGACGCGCAGTACAAGCCCCAGTTTTTTGCGTATGGGGATTATCAAAACCAAAGAATGGATTATGGCAATCCGTCTGGAGCGTGCCTATACCAAAGAGGAAATTATGGAAATGTATCTGAATACCGTTGATTTCGGACGCAATTCTTTTGGTATCAATGTCGCCGCCCGTCGGTATTTTAATGTAGGGCCTGATAGCCTTGCCTTGCATCAAGCCGCAGTCCTTGTGGGTATGCTTAAAGCACCTACACGTTATAATCCAAGCATAAATCCAGAAAATGCAATACATAGGCGTAATGTCGTTTTTGCACAGATGGAAAAATATGATTTTATAGATGGTTTACAAAGAGATTCATTGCGCATTCTGCCACTTCACGTCAATGAAGCCTCTTTGATGGCTGATGACGAACATAATCAAGGGCTCGCCCCCTATTTTCGTACCGTACTCCGCAACGAACTCATGGAGTGGTGCAAAAAAAGAGGCTACGACCTCTTTGCTGATGGACTTAAAATTTATACAACCATT
>JAFIER010000281.1 GCA_020832465.1 Bernardetiaceae bacterium | reverse complement strand
ACTCCTTCAGGTAGACTCAAAAAGGAGGCTATCACGGCAGGAGATCACAGGTCAACATGGTGCTCGGCGGACGGATACGATGGTATGGAGGTACTGATAGCAAAGAACTTACGAGAGAAAACACCCGAAAAAAGTCGAATTGTGAGGTGGAACGGGTAAAGATGGGTTAATGACAATCCCAGATCTGTTACCGGGTTATATTATCCGCGATGATACGAAAGCCAATTGTTGCCCGGCTGCTGACAGTTCTGTTTTCACCTCTTCTATATGCAGAACGAAGCCTCTGTTCACTGCTTGTATATCCACCGCCCTTGATCGTCCTTGTGCGACTTCTTGTGTCGCCAACATCATCGGGGCAGGCCTTTCCAACAACATTGCCACCGGGATGATTCGGCGTCCAGATGCTTGACGTCCATTCATAGACATTCCCATACATATCATAAAGGCCCCATGGGTTGGGTGACTTCGACTTCACCGGGTGGGTTGATCTGTTGGCATTTTGATCATACCATCCGTGATCTTCGAGCCTGCCTCCCCCACCACCAAGGAAACTTGGTCTTCTTGTAATTTCTCCAAAATAGTGGGGATTATTGGTTCCTGCACGGCAGGCATATTCCCATTGGGCTTCGGTAGGCAGTGTAATATCCAGCCCTGAGAGGATGGAAAGATTTTCAGAGAACACCATCGCATCTTCCCATGAAACTCTCTCCACAGGGTGATTCCCACTGATCGTGAAATTCGAGGGGTTTTCGCCCATGACAGCGGTGTATTGACTTTGCGTAATGGGAGTAACACCCATGAAGTAGCCATTTGTCAGCTGTACCCTTGTGATGGGACCATCATGGTGCATGAACCCCGTCTCATCGGAAGGGGCTCCCATGTTAAAGGATCCTGGCCGGATATACACCATGGTAATTATCACGGATTCCGTGATGTTGATGTCCATGTAAACCCGCTGATCACGGCGATATTCCTTGAGTAGATTATCCCAGTAGACGACCCGTTTTTCCGCCTCGTCAATGCGATGCCCGGTTGAAATGTAATTGGAAATATAGGTTCTCCATGCAGCAGCCCTCTCTGCGGGTGTGTAATCCGCTGAACTTTCCATTTCAACAAGCGTTTTGAACTCATCCTCCGGCCCAACAAGCGCACGTTCCCTCCAGTATTCCAAGCGCTTCCGTGCATGGAAAATTTCGTAATTGATGAGCTGATGCTCCTCGATGTACGCCTCCCAAATCTTCTTCTTATCCTGGGGAGAAATATGATCATTCGAGTCGCTCTGGGTGGCTTGTTCAAAGGCCCTGCGGGCAGGCCCAATGCGTGCCTCCTCGCGCCAAAAGTCAGCTCGTTGTGATGCATGGGCCAAGCGATGATTCACGGAACCATGGTGCTCGATGTATTCCCGCCAAACCTGCTCCTTGTTTGCCGGTTCGGTATCCGAGCTTTCCTTCTCCTCTGCAAGCTCGAAAGCCGTCACGGCCATGGCCAGATTGTGCGCCTCCCGCCAATGTGCTTCCCGCCGCCTAGCATGGGCAACTTCATACCCGACATCTGAAAAGTCCCTGAGATAGACAGACCAGGACTCCGCTTTTTCCAGCTCGCTCAATGTGGAGGATCCATCCCTTTCCTGGGCATTCCGGTAGGCCTCCTGGGCAGGCACAAGCTGTCGTTGTCGCTCAAGTTGTTGTGCTTCTGACTCCCAGTACCTTTGGCGCTCTCTTGCGTAACTTATGCGGTGCCCTGTGTCTCCGTGTTCTTCGATGTACCCCTCCCATTCAATGAGTATTGCCCTGGGAGATTCACCTGCTTGCTCCATCGCAAGAATCTCATCAAGGCTTTCCCTGGCACGCGAGGCCCTGATTTCTGCCTGCCAGTGCCCCAATCGGGATTCGGCGATTTCTAGATTATAGTCCTGGGATCCATGCTCCCGGATGTATTCATTCCAGGCAGCTATCTTTTCCTGTGGCGGGATATGAGGTGAATCATCCAGTCGCATCGTGTCCTCATACGCCGAGATCGTTCGTTTTCGTTGTCCCTGTCTTACCCAATGTCGCTGACGATCGATCGCCGTGGGGAGCTCATATTCATAATTTTTATATTCCTCCATGTAGGCATCCCACGCATCAACCTTCTCGTTAATGGACAATGTCGGGTCCTGGTCAATGTCCAGGGTTGCTTGAAACGCACTCATGGCGGGTTGGATACGTTTCTTGTTTTCCCACTTGGTTAACTCCGATTTGGCTTCTGTGATCTTGTAATCGGTATCCTCAAAATTCCTGATGTAGTCCCGCCAGACGGCGATGATGATTTCATGGTTCCCATCATTCGATTTGGTATCCCGAACGGCCATTTCATAGGCGCTTCTCGCGGGAGCCACAACGTGCTCTGTTGCCCAATAATCCCGGCGCTCCCTTGCAAAGTCGGTCCTGTAGGAAGCCTCGGCATGCTGCTTTTTATATTCATCCCACATATCTCGCTTGTGGGCGTGAGATAGGTCCCTGGAGACATCGAGTCGTTCAAGTTCCTGGAAGGCTTCCCGGGCGGGGGCCAAAAGTGTTTCTCTGTCCCAGAACCTTTGTCGACCCCGTGCATGTTCAATTTCGTGATCAGAATCCAGGTGCTCACTCAAATAGTTGCTCCAGATATCAGCCTTTTCCTTTGGTGACAGTGAAGCACGGTCTTCCTCCAAAAGGGCCCTTTCCAAAGCCTCCCGAGCGGGGCCAAGTATAATTTCATCCCTCCAAAAATCTCTCTGCTGGCCTGCAATATCGTGCTTGTATTGTGCTTCATAAGTTCGATCGATATACTGTTTCCAACCTTCATATTGCCGACGTGGGTCAACATTGGGTTGTTTGTCACGTTCAACCAGTTGATCGAAATGAATTTTTGCTCTATCCAGATCAACTTGTCTGCGCCAGTGACCCGCTCTTTCTCTGGCATATTCATGCTGATGACCTGTGTGAGCATAGTCATCAACATAAGCTTGCCAAATCCTCCGCTTTTCATCACTGGATAGATTAAGTTTATCTTGGTCTTGAGCCTGCTTAAAAGATTCTCTTGCTTTCTTCAGTTCGAACCTCTCGGTCCATTTCGCCAAATACTCTTCAGCCTCATTGATTTTGTGTCTCGCCACCCTGAAATCATTCAGATATTCCTGATAGAAGTTTACCATCAAACTTGCCGGGGCTGGATCACCCTCGCGGTACTCGGTACTCATAATTATGCCCCACCTTCTCTCCGCCTCAAGTGTTAAATTGTAATATTCGTCTGCACTTAAACTGACTCTGATCGGTGCAGGAGCGGACTCTGTGGGCTGGCTTCCAGGGGATCTCGAACTATCAACGAAAATATTGGGCCTTCTCTCTTCGACCAGCTCTCTCAATGGATCGAGGGTCTCCACATAATCCGGATCAATATCATCAATTACTTGTACAAGCTCCCGGAGAAACCCTCCCTCATCCACATTGTCCAGTGCCATAATTGTCCAATCATATGTGGAGTCCGTGATATACAAGGAAATAATATCGTCAGGCAGTTGTTGCAGTTTGGATATCGCACGATTTCTTTGCTCCCGAAGCCTCATGTAATCTTCATTTAATGCTCTATCCACAGCAAGAGGGAGGTTCCTCGCATCCCCATCAATATTCTGGGAAATTCCGGAACGATTGCTGGCATCACTTCGGTTTTGACGGACCCACTTATTCACCTCATCGTTGACATATTTTGCAAGATTTTCGACTGTAATGAATCCTCTTTCATCTCCACGAACCTCTCCACGCAAACCGTCAATGATGGCACCGGTAAAGACTCCATTCTTCCGATTATGGTCATCGTATGCCAATCCACCAGCCACTGCGGCCGATAGGAATGCAGTGCCCTTCGCGTCCTCAAACGCATGAGAGAATTCGAGACTCATTTGGTTACGGTGAACAGACCTATTGGTACTTTCAGAAAACAATTCTCTGCAGGCATCCAGAAAAATCAAGCGCCTTTGGGACTTTGAGGACACAACCTGGGATAAGACCCTGTTCGTATTTACCGCGGAGTCATTGAGTAGGGTTGTAATGGAATCTGTCGTCAAAATGTAGTCAACCCCATCACTATTATACCCGTGTGTAGCTGCATGAAGTATAAGGAAACCATCCTCACCAGCTCCCCTGCCCTGGTTAACAAGAGCATTCAATGTGTTCAAATATGTCGCCCCGCCAATATATTCGGCTCCTGCAACGTTTCTATTGGAACTACTCCCAGAGTATCTCCTCGCATTAAAAACATTTCCGTTGTTATCAATTAACTCAGATAATCTTTTCTTCGTATCTTCTTTAACTGGCTCTCCCCAAAGCAGAACGACGATGTGTTCCGGCTTAACCAACTGCAATTCCATTGAAAATAGGTATGCAAGATCGATGGCGTCATCCACTGCATACGGTATTTTTTTAAAGTTTGAGAACTCATTGACCCCAATAAAAAGGCCCCGAGAGTGGTCCACATTGAATCCGGGAAGATGGCTGGAGGAAACGGCCTCATAAACAACCCGCCCAACGGCACGATCACCGCCCCCCTGGCCCATCAGAGGGCCCGGAAGGAGGAAAATCAGGAGGATTGTCAAGGCAAGGTGCTTCAATTTCGTAGTCACCTCAGGGCCGCTCGCCCACGTATGGATCCATCCCTATTCCAAAACCCCAGCGATACTCAAGTGTTTTTTCAGGGTTTTTACCCGCTCCCAACAAGGGTTATTTTTCAATAAACGGTGGATTCACTTGAAAGGTGTGCCGAGGAACCTCGCCAGGTTACCGGATGAGGCATAAATCCCCCACCATGGCCTCCCCAAAAGCCAACTGCGGGCTTATTCGTCTTGTGTCCTTTCACATTGCCCAACATATTCCCCCCCGAGTGTGAACTAAGAATCCATGTTTTTTGCCGGAATATTGGGAGTGATTGGCAGTGAACGAGCGACAAATCGAGGAGAAGTTTACAGAGAAGCTCAAGGATCTCAAATATACCCATCGTCCCGATATTCGAGACAGGGCAGGCCTTGAACAGAACTTCCGGGAGAAATTAAAAGTGGCTAATGGTATATCAAATGGCAACAATATCCACATGAATGATTTATATTGGGAGGCTTCCATTTGCAATAGCAGTAAATTTCCCAACGAAATGATGATACGCAAGCTTGCATCTGCCGAACTCAGTTACAGGATTTATTCCTTCGAGCGGTGGCGAAGTGGCATTCAGAACCGGATGTATATCGGTGGAATTGAGTTGGTGGTTTATGGGTAATTATTTTATGGGTAATTATGGGGATTCGATCATGACCGAACAAGTGAAGCAGTGGTTTGATGCTCTGACAAAGGACCGAACTGATAGCGCACGCACTCTGGAGAAACCTCACATGCGTGGCGTACAACGTAGCGTCGTGGACAAGTATTCCGACCAAGCGCATTTCATCTACGAGTTGCTTCAAAACGCAGATGATGCCAAGGCAACATCCGCCCATTTCCGTCTTAGCAACGACGGACTCTACTTTATTCACAATGGCACCGTGCGATTCACTGTATCCAACCCGCACAGTGAAGAAATAGACACAAAAAACGGTGTTTTGGGACATGTCAACTCCATCACATCCATAGCAAATTCAAACAAGCCAGAAGCTTCCATTGGAAAATTTGGCGTTGGCTTCAAGGCCGTCTTTCAGTATACTCAGACACCGCATATTTACGACCCAGGAATACGTTTCAAAATTGAGCATTTCATCGTGCCCCACCTCTTGAATACAGATCTTCATTGGCGAGGGACGATGGAAACTGTTTTTTGGTTCCCGTTCAACCACAAGGACAAGACACCTGAGGAGAGCTTCGAGGATATACTTGAAAAGTTGATGTCACTTGACTTTCCAATTCTGTTTCTCTCTCATTTGAAGTTAGTTACATTCGAGGGTTCTGATATCATAGGAAAATATTCAAAAGAAATTGAGGAGTCAAAGCAGCTTGGAGATATCACTGTTCAGCGGATGGCGTTGACATTCGACTCGAATGTTAAGCAGGAAAGTCATCACTTGCTAACATTTGCAAAAGTAGGAGTTAGTGGGTTACCATATTGCATAGGATATGCCTTGGGAGCTGACAGAAAAATCGTCCCGATTACCCGTCGAGCCTTCTGCTTCTTCCCGACCAAGGAAGTGACAAACCTGAATTTCGTTATCCATGCCCCCTTTCTTCTGACTGATAGCCGTGAAGGAATAAAAGCGGGAGAAGGGCATAATAAAAACCTGATTCAAAATTTGTCACTACTCGCGGCAGACAGCCTTCCTATTCTTCGTGATGTAGGCCTGATAGACGATGGTATCCTGGAAATCATCCCTTACGACGAAGAGAAATTTAGTGAACTGGATGACCGGACAAAGATTTCATTCAAACCATTTTATACAGCCTTCGAAAGTAAACTCCAGACGGATTCCCTCCTGCCCGCTGCGAATGGAGCTTGCTCTCCGAAACACCGTTCCTATTGGGCTTCCGATACGCAATTGGTTGAGTTATTCTCCGACAACCAACTTACTCAACTGACCGGTACAAAAAACGCACGCTGGGTATTTCGTAGTCGAGGTAAAAAAGAAGTACAGAGTGCAAATAGAGCATTGGCCGACTATATTGATGGTGGCGATGCGCGCGAGTGGATGTTTAGGGAGTCTCATCTGATTATTACAAGCCTTGACCCCAAGGATGTTCTCAAGAGGATCAGCTCCCAATTTATCGCCGCACAGCCCTACGAATGGCTACACAAGTTTTATTTGTATCTCTCCGAACGAGATTCCTATCAGCAACTAGTAAAAGGAATACCAATCTTTCTCGATCAAAATCGGAATGCTGTTCCCGCATTCGACGGGAATGGTCAGCTTGTTCTCTTCTTTCCCGACGACGAGATTAGTGGCTATACGACTGTCAACAGTCAATTGTTATCTGAAAAATCCACCATTGATTTTATCGGAAAATTTGGCGTCAAAAAGCCAAGTCTTCGCGATGAGATTTACAATAAGATACTCCCGGCATATGAAACTGAAACACACATTGACACAGCCCCTCATTTCGCGAAGTTCTTTCGATATTTCAAAGAATGTAGAAACGAGGAGGTCGCAGAGTTTATCAAGCTGATACAGAACAAAGAGTTCCTCCTCTATAAAACATTGGGCAACATTAACATATTTCGCGAAATGGCGAAAAACATATATTATCCACTCCCAGATTTGGCAGCCTGGTTTGAAACCAAACCTGACACCAAGTTTCTGTTGTTGGAGAAATACAAAGAAATGGTTGCGGAAAAAGACCACAAGAGGCTTGAGGAGTTTTTTGAGCGGTTGGGCATAATGAAAACTCCAATTATCTTATCGCGGGATATTGATCGGCAGGTGTTGGGCGGTCAGCAACTATCATTGCGTGGAAGAAATCATCGATATATAGATAAGTACCTTGACGGGTGCGAGCAGCTCATCTCAAACATCAACGAGTCGAAGTCAATATTGCTGTGGCACGTGCTTGTGAATCTGGTTAACCTTCAAGGGTTGTTTGGGCTCCACACTTGGTTTCACCACAAGGCAAAATTTGAAGATTTCAAGTCAACGGAAGTCCTCCGACTATCAAAAGCAAAGTGGATACTCAACAACTCAGGTGAGTTCGTATCCAGCGACGAGATAACGATCCAATCGCTTTCAGATATGTATGACACTACCAGTCCATCTGCAATTGCACTCCTTAATTTCTTGGGAATCCATGATACTGTACAGGGCACCTCGCATTTGAGTGAAGAGGATGCTAGAAAGATCAGATTGGCGAATAAGATCGAACAGTTGGGGTTATCCGAAGAAGAAGTCCTTGCTGCAATTGAAGATGCAAAGCGCAAAAAACAGGATTCACACCAATCAGAAAAAAGTGTTAACGGCATCGACTCAGATTCTTCCGAGTCGCCGCTCATCCGTGAAATTGAAAGCCGCCGTCCGTCCGCCAGAGATTACAACTCACCTAGCCCTCCGCGAAATCCCACCGTCCTACCGAGTAGTGAGTACGAAGATGCGGACGACTACACACCAAAGACGGTAGACTTCGGGAAGAAACTTGATCGCGCCAAAGACCGCTACGCAAGCGAACTTGACCACCTGGAGCGTGAACAAGGCTTGCATGAAAAGGCCAACTCGCTGCCAATTTACAGCTATGGCTGGTTCCTCGCGCTGTTGGAATTGGAGTGCATCACAAGCAGTGAGAAAAACGCGGACGGTAAGACAGTTTCGATTAGCTTTGGCAAGGTTGAGCGGGATATTCAATCGTCCAGAACTATTGTGCTGAAGGAGCCAAGCCGATTTATACCGCCGTCCATCGAAGAGTTTTCTGGCGTGCGTGTGGATCTCGATTTTGGCAATGGCCGTACAGACAAGTTGCGTGTCGATTCTTTTACAGCCAAGGAGTTTTCACTCCTCGGCAAGTTGGACTCAGAAACAGAGTTATTCGGTATTGATCTGGACAAGGTGCTAGAGGCGCGTATCGAAGTCCAAAACCCTTCATTCCTGCTACAAGAGTTACTGGAGCGATTCCGGGAATTGCACCTTGACGAGATGTACGACATGAAGGCGAATCTGACTCCAGAGATCGAATTCGTGTTCGGCCCGCCGGGGACCGGCAAGACTACCCACCTTGCGGAGAAGGTGCTTATTCCAAGAATGAGTCACGCTGGGAATGAAAGAATCCTTGTCTTGACCCCAACCAACAAGGCGGCGGATGTACTGACGACCCGCATCATGGAAAAAATGGGAGGAGACACCACTTATCTAAACTGGCTGATTCGTTTCGGGACTTCATCCGATGAGCGAATCGAGAAGGCTGGTGTATGGCGCGACAGGTCCTTTGAGATCGGTGCATTGAGCCGTTCCGTGACGGTCACGACCATTGCTCGTTTCGCCTACGATGGATTTACAGGCGAGCATGGCAGAAAGTTGCATAAAATCAAATGGGATACGATCGTTTTTGATGAAGCTTCAATGATCTCGCTTGCCAGTATTATCCATCCACTTTACCAACAAAACCCCAATAAGTTCATTGTCGCCGGAGATCCTTTCCAGATCGAGCCGATTGTCAGCGTTGAGAATTGGAAAGATATGAACATTTATTCATTAGTCGGGCTCAATCAGGCTGGGTCATTTGCAAAGCCTGCTACCGAGCCGCACGATTACCTAGTCCGAAATCTTGAAACACAATTTCGGAGCATTCCCTCTATCGGTGAAGTGTTCAGTCGTTTCACCTACGATGGCGTATTAAAGCATCATCGCGATGTCGGATCGCAGCGTCCGCTGGGGTTGACCGACTTCGATGCCAAACCTATCAACATCATAAAGTTCCCAGTCAGCAAATACGAGAGCATCTACCGAGCGAGGCGATTGGAAAGCGGTACCCCATATCAAACATATTCTGCTTTGTTTACTTTCGAGTTTGTTTGTTGGCTTGCAGGTCAGATTCAGGGAAACCATGCGAACAAGTTCCGCATCGGGATCATCGCTCCCTACCGCGCCCAGGCGAACCTTTTGAACAGATTGAATGACTCATGGGCAGCAAAGCCTGATTCCGTAGAGATTCAGGTAGGCACGATTCATGGCTTCCAAGGTGATGAATGTGACATCATCATCGCTGTTTTCAATCCACCACCAAACATTTCATCTGACTCAAGGATGTTCCTAAACAAGCAGAACATCCTCAATGTGGCAATCAGTCGTGCGCGGGATTACTTGTTCATTGTTATGCCGAACCATTCAACAAAGGGGTTCGAGAAGTTACACAAAATCGCCAGAATTGAAGAGCTTATAAACTTTGGCGGTGATTTCAGCGAGCATGTGTCAAGTGCCATTGAGGAAAAGATTTGGGGTAATGCGAATTACCTAGAAGAGAATACCTTTTCGACCGGCCACCAAATGGTGAACATCTATCGCAAGCCGGAGCGTTACTATGAGGTCCGAAGCGATGACACGGCTATCGATGTTCAGATACACGAAAAAGACCAAACTGGATATTGACTTCCATGAAGTAAGTCACCTTTCATCCCCGCCACCCTCAAGGAACTGGGCCTGCCGCCATTGCCCTGACCCGCCCCTCCCCCGCCCCGGTCATACCCGTTGACGTTCCCGCTCCGCTCCCGTTCATTGCGGGGGGATGGGCGTCATCTTTGCCTTGTCCACACCCATGGGCCACCGTGAACCTTAAACCTGATGGGGTAATTGACACCGATGCTGGAGTTACACAGATGCTAAACTCAAAGATTTTAAAAAACACCTTAGTACTCGGAATTCTCGCCACCGCGGGGTGGGCCGTGGGGCAGGGGGCCTGTGAGGAGACTCCGAGCGAAATCCTCCGCACTTCCGGGTCCGGACCGTGTAGCCTCTGCGGCGGATGGCTTCTTCCCGGGAATGTTGAGCCGAGCAGGGACGCCGCCTTTACGATCCATTCCGATCTTCCCGAGCGCTTTCTCACTGAAGGGGTCCTTTATGCCACCACTCCGGTGCTTCCCCCCTTTGACCTCAATAATGGGCAGCCCCTTTCCGAGGAAATGCGCACCCAGGTGAACCGGGGATATGAGGGGATCACTGACGATTTTGAGGTGTTCATCTTCCATATTTCCGCGCCCGGCGATGGTTCAGCTCCCCGCCGGATGACGGTCTACGCGAAAAACAATGGGGAGGAGGCCGTCACGATCAATCCCCGCCAGGTTCTGATCACTGATGGGCTTGTGGGGAATGTTCACGAAATGGAAAGCAACCTTGGCCGGCGGGTCCTCGACGAGGAGTGGGACACACCCATTTCCACGGTGACGATTCAACCGGGCGAGGGGGCCGTGGTGGCCTATTCCAAGGTCTTCCCCTCCTTTGCCGGCGGGAACGATGCCAGTGCGAATGTGAATTGCTTTGGGATCGTCCGGGCCGAGGTTATCGGGGAGAACCCCAATCTTGATGTCTATACAGTGGGGATTGTCGGCCAGCCCAACAACACCAGCAACATCACGCCCTTCACCGAGGCCCTTCTCGACCAGGGCGCCCAATCGGGGGAGACTTCCCTCAATCTCGCCACGACACCCGGTGGGTGTGACCTTCGCCGCGTGGTGGGGGTGTTCCCCAGTTTTGCCTGGCGTTCGGAACAGATGACGCTTGATGCCAAGGCACTCCAATCCGAGTTCGGCGCTACCGGCCGGGTGCTTTTCAGCATGGCACTTCCCGAAATTCAAACAGGACCCTGCCCGGAAGCACGACAAACGCGGGAGATGCTCCTCCATCCCCCTTATGTCAGGAACGACACCATCGGGAACTATATGACGGAGTATATCCTTCACTTCCGTCTGATTAACAGGGATGAGGAGCCGAAGAAAATTGATCTGCGCTTCGGCAAAGGCGACGCCGATGTTGGTCTGGCCTGGCAGTTGGTCACGTCCAACAATCCCATCACCGACGATGAACTCCGCGCCACACCTGCCACGACCAAGTGGGCCGGCCCAAATCAGTCCAGCATATTCACATCATTCTTTGGTGAGCAGGCCGGGGTGGCCCTGCGCCCCTGCCAGGGGAAATACGTTGCCATTCGCTTTATGATCCTGGGGAATGCGTCGCTCCCCTTCACCCTGGAGACACAGGTCACCACTCCCGATCCCGACGAGTTGGCCGATCTGGACACGGGAAACCTGATCATGATTCAGTAAGCTGATGGACTTCCCCCGCGCCCCCCTACTCGGCCAGAGAGAGGGGGGCGTACTTCAGGACAAACTCCTGCTCGCGTCCATCATCAAAACGGACCTTCACACGCTCCCAACCGGGACGCCCACCAAGACTGACAACCTCGCCGGGGCCCATGTACCGATGGTTCACACGGGTACCCTCGGAAAAGCCGGGGCGACTGGCGGTACGCCCCCCCCTGTTTATGGGACCACCCGGCGAGCGAAATGGGCGCCGCTCGGTCTGCACGGGCTCATCAGGGACGTATTCCAATTCACCGGGAGCCTGTTTCTGGCGCTGCGTCTGGTAAGGGAGCAATCTCTTCATCCGCTGCTGGCTTTCACCGTCAAAGACATCGCTGGGAAGTTCAGATAGAAAGATGGATGGCTGGTTCATCGACCCCCAAAGGTCGGGGCGGTTCCGTGACATGCTATACGACAGGAAGAGCTTCTTTCGCGCCCGGGTGATGGCCACATAAAAGAGGCGCCGCTCCTCCTCCACCGCCATGGCGTCGAAGGATTCCTCCGCACGGCTGGTCGGGAAGACCCCCTTTTCCATGCCGATTGTAAAGACATAATCGTACTCAAGTCCCTTGGCATTGTGTATCGTCAGGAGACTGACACGCGCCTTGTTATCGTCCTTTTCCTCCGTTGCATCGAGGGCCATCTCGGTGAGGAACTCAAGGAGCTGATTCTCGGTTCCCTGGGGTTGATAGCTGTCTATCATGCCTTCGAACTCGCCAATGTTTTCCAGTCGGGATTCGGCCTCGATGGAATTCAGGTCCCCAACGCCATCCTCCTTGTAGTTGGTGTCCTTGAGGATCTGTTCCAGCACCCGGGAGGGCTTGGCAAAGCGCGCCAGTTCCACCCATCCATCGAGCATTCCCAGAAAGTTGATCAGGCTGCCATGGGCCTTCCCCCGCAGGGTCTTTTGCTCCGTCAGGGCAATCGCCGCTTCCCTCCACGAGACACCCATCGCCGCCGCATGCTGGGCAATGATCAGCTGGCTTTTTGCACCAATCCCCCGGTTGGGAACATTGACGACACGCTCGAAGGCAAGGTCGTCGGTGGGATTCACCGACAGGCGAAGGAGACTGAGCAGGTCCTTCACCTCCCGCCGATCATAAAACCGCAACCCGCCCACCACACGATAGGGAATGCGAAACTGCCGCATGGCATCCTCGATACCCCGCGACAACCAGTGTCCGCGGTAGAAGATGGCAATCTCGTCGGGGTTGACCCCTTCCACCTTGATCAGACGGACACATTCCTGGGCAATGCGCGTTCCCTCCCCCGCCTGGTCCGGAGACGTCATGAACGTCAACGGCTCCCCTTCCTCGCCCTCCGTGAAGAGCGTCTTCCCAATACGCTGTGTATTGCGTTCTATCACCGTACTTGCCGCGCGCAGGATCGTTGCCGTGCTTCGGTAGTTCTGCTCCAGCTTGATCACATGGGTTCCGGGAAAGCTCTTTTCGAACTCCAACAGGTTGCTGATTTCCGCCCCGCGCCAGCTGTAAATGGACTGATCCTCATCACCAACGATGCAGATATTGCCGTGATCCTTGGCCAATAATTTCGTCAGAAGAAACTGGGCGTGGTTGGTATCCTGATACTCATCAACCAGAACATACTGATACCGCTCCACCCAACGCTTGCGAATGGCCTCGTTGCCCTGAAACAACAGCACCGTCTTCATCAGAAGATCCTCAAAATCCACACTGTTGCACTTGGTAAGGACCTCCTGATACTTGGCGTAAATACGCGGATACGGCACCTCGTCCTCATCATTCAATTCTTCACAATCCGCTGGTGTCAGTAGCCGCATCTTCGCCTGGTTGATAAACGACTGCACCTTGGCGGGTCTTGCCAGCTTCTCGCTGATATCGAGTTCCTTGAGGACCCCCTTGATGGCCTGTTTCTGGTCCGTCTCGTCGAGGATGGCAAACGACGTCGAAAGCCCCGCCGCTTCCGCCTCGCGGCGCAGAATCATCGCACACCGCGCATGGAACGTCCCCACCGCCAGCCCGGGCATGTCGGGCAACCCGAGAATGCGGCAAATGCGTTCGCGCATTTCCTTGGCGGCCTTGTTCGTAAACGTCACGGCCATAATCTGGCCCAACGGAATGCCCACCTCGCGATGAAGAAAGGCAATGCGGTGGGTGATGACACGCGTTTTCCCCGACCCCGCTCCGGCAATAATCATCAACGGACCGTCAAGATGCGTCACGGCCTGACGCTGCACAGGATTCAAATGAGCGAGAAGTTCAGACATGGAGGAAACTCACAGCTTTCGGAGAAAATGGCCGACCAATCAACCGAGGCGCACCCTAATGCTCCCCCACCTGCCGGGCAACGGTTAGATGTTCCTCCCGGGGGTGCTGAAAAAATCGCCGAAGTCGACTTTTTCCCCTTGCGCCAGCCCCCCCAATTCTCCTTCACTCCTCCTCCCGCGGCGAATAGCCGCGTCCCTTCCTGTATGTGCCCAGGTGGCGGAACTGGCAGACGCGCAAGACTAAGGATCTTGTGGGATTTTTCCCGTGGAGGTTCAAGTCCTCTCCTGGGCACCATTTACATTTCAGCTAACCGCACTGATCTCAACAATCTGTGCCCCGAAACCCGGAGATTCCCCCTCCGGGTTTCTGCCATTATGCTGCCATTTGGTACCTGCCAGCGCCTTCTCGATCTCAGCTGGGGCCAATCATTGCTCAGTCTCCGTTGTCTGCATCGGGAATCCTTCAGCCATTTAGGCAAACTCCTCTTGCACGGTAAACCATAATAGGTTTACCGTGCACTTGCTGATAGCCAAGGGGGTTCAGCGATGCAACCAGTTCTGAATCAATACCTGAGCGACGTTCTCTCCCAGACGGTCCAGGGCCTGCCTTTGGAAAGTGAGGAGCTTCGTGGTGTGCCGCAGTACCTCGCTAACCGCTACAGCTTCAGCCGGGTGAGGTTGGTAGGGCGCTTCATCGTGTTCGTGGAGCCCAGGGGTCAAAGCTCCCTGACCCCGTCCTCAGTCGGGAAGGATCTCCAGCAACTTGAGGATCGCCTTGGCGAGCCTGTTGCCATCATTCGAGAGCAACTCGCCTCATGGGAGCGCGGTCGGTACATTACTGCCGGGATACCGTTTGTCGTTCCTGGCGAGCAGTTGTTTCTGCCAATGCTCTTCCTCGACCTGCGAGATGTGAAACGACGCCCCATGACCGAGGTGAAGCACCTGGATTACCTGACTTGGTCAGCCCAAACAGTCGCTCTCCGCCATCTGCTGTCAGGTGACGTTGAAGACGCCTCCCTCCAGGATTTGGCAGAGCGCTTTGGATATTCGCGCATGACCCTGACAAAGGTTCAGCGTGAGCTTGAATCGCACGGGCTTTGCCGGGTGACCCCCGTGGGGCGGACGAAGCAACTCGTGTTTGAACTCGATCATCCAGCGCTCTGGGAGAAGCTGCTCTCCGTTGCCCGTTCGCCAGTACGGGAGCGCCTGCTGGCTAATCGCTGTGACACCGATCTGCCATCGTCGGGTTTGAGCGCTCTGGCTGCGAGAACCGACATCTCTGACGACTCGCGGCCCGTCTTCGCAGCAACAGCGTCGCAGGTGAAGGATCTGAAGGCGAATAAGCTGATCGAAACGACACCGGATCCGGACGCCGCAGTGGTCATCCTTGAGGTGTGGAACTACGATCCGTCGTTGCTGTCGATAGAACGCATGGTTGATCCCCTGTCGCTGTACCTGTCCCTTCGTGAGGATCCCGACGAACGCGTTCAAGCCGCGCTGGAGTCGATGATGGAGACACTTTCATGGTCAAAGGTCTGAGCCGTTTCCGCGAAGCATTCACAGCCCACCAGGATAAGTTTACGCTAATCGGCGGTGCGGCTGCTTCGGAGTGGTTTGAGCTGGCGGGGTTGAGTTTCCGCGCCACGAAAGATCTCGATGTGGTCCTCCTGCTTGAGTTTCTCGACGATGGTTTCTTGAATACCTTCTGGGCGTTTGTGCGAGAAGGACAGTACCAAACGAGACAGCGCAGCGACGGTAGTCGTGGCTACTACCGTTTCATGAAGCCGAGCGTGCCTGGTTTCCCGTGGATGCTCGAACTCTTCGCGAGACAGGCCGATGGGCTCGTCATTGCTGACGATCAGGAAATCGTTCCCATCCCACCGGAAGAAGATGCATCAAGCCTTTCGGCGATCCTGATGGACCCCGACTACTACCGTGTTGTTCTGGAATATCGAGACGCCATCGATGGGCTGCCGCTGCTGTCGCCCGCTGGCCTCATTGTCCTGAAGGCGCATGCATGGCTGGATCTGACAGCCCGCCGTGATCGTGGTGAGCAGGTGAAGATGGTCGACATCAAGAAGCATCGAAACGACGTCTTTCGTTTGAGCCTTCTACTCGCAGCCAACTCTCAGTTCGATGTCCCCGAGCGTGTCTATAATGACCTTTCCCTTTTTCTGGATGCACACCCGCCGGAATCGGAGGCCTGGCAGGACATCAGAGTCGCGGTCGAGAAGACAGCCGTAATTGCAGAACCAAATGATGTCGTTCAATTGCTGCGCCAGGTGTTCCGTCAGGGTTGAGGGTGGCGAACGACCTCTTCCGCGGAGTAGGTCGTGTTTGGATCGATCGTCCGCATGGATTCCTTCTAACTTTCAATAGCGTGGGAGCATCTGCCACTTTGTGACGGTGGAGTTCTGAAAAACCCCAGTGTAAACGGTGGTGGATGCATCTCGCGGGGTCGATCCAGCACGAAGACCAGACCCGGAATCATGGGAACGGATTCGACGGTTTTCGCCTGATGCCCTTACTCTTCCTCGACACGGATGAAGCCGCCTTCGCGGCCTGTGTTTTTTTGCAATCCCCCGAAACAGAAAAATCGTGTCTCCATCGACTGGACCTCGCAGCCCGCGTAAGATACAATTTTTTTGCTTGAGCCATGACCTGTCATTCCCGCTAAACTTCGTTGAGTTTGCCACACGGCGCGAATAATGATCTGCACCATGAACGACCGAAATCGAATGAGACTGATCCAGAAAACCATCTACTCAGTTTATGACAGGAAACCCGCATGAAACCAATCGTTGCTGACAACAAACCGATCGCCGTTGAACTTAAAGCTGGGCAGGAATACTACTTTTGTACTTGTGGGAAATCCTCCAAGCAACCGTTCTGTGACGGATCCCATCAGGGCACGTCGTTTACTCCAAAGCCCTTCACGGCGGAGGAGGATGGCGAGGCATATCTTTGCAAGTGCAAGCAGACCGCCAACGCTCCGTTCTGCGATGGTACCCACGCCAGGATTTCGGCCGATCAGGTGGGAAAGGAACTCGCCCTCAAATCCGATGGTGATGGTGACGCCATGCCCGAACCGGAACCCACGCCGGAGGAACCCACCGTTGCCTTCATTCATCAGTTGGCCCGCGAGGGTCTCAGCAAGATTGGCCACCATGGGCCAATGGGGGCGATGGGCGTACCCCGCACCAATCTGCCGGACTGGAATGATATCCAGTTCATGGTTGCCCAACTATCCACAAAACCACTCGCCGAGGACGTATCCGTTGGAAGTGAGCTGATCATCGGACCCGAATCAAAAAAACCACTTCGCCTGGAAATACCGCTCTTTGTCAGTGACATGAGTTTCGGCGCCCTCTCGGAGGAAGCCAAGGTCTCCCTCGCAAAAGGGGCCGAACTGGCCGGTACCGGGATTTGCTCCGGCGAGGGGGGAATGCTGCCGGATGAACAGCAGGCAAACAGTCGCTATTTTTACGAACTGGCCTCGGCGAAGTTTGGCTATAAGGAATCACTGCTGGAAGGCGTCCAGGCATTTCATTTCAAATGCGGGCAGGGGGCAAAGACGGGAACCGGTGGCCATTTGCCGGGCAACAAGAACATCGGGCGTATATCCGAAGTCCGCGGCATTCCCGAGGGCAAGCCCGCCGTATCGCCGCCTACCTTCACCGACCTCAACACCATCGAGGATTTTCAAAGGTTCGCTGATCGGGTTCGGGAAATCAGTGGTGGAATTCCCATCGGCTTCAAGTTGAGTGCCCAGCATATCGAGCACGACATTGACTTTGCAGTCTCGGCCGGTGCCGATTACATCATCCTTGACGGTCGGGGTGGCGGGACTGGTGCCGCACCTTTGCTTTTCCGCGATCACATTTCTGTACCCACCATACCAGCCCTTGCCCGCGCACGCCATCACCTCAACCGGATTGGCGCAAGCGGGCGTGTCACGCTGATCATCACGGGCGGACTACGTACCCACACCGACTTTGCAAAGGCCCTCGCCATGGGTGCCGACGGTGTCGCGATCTCCAATTCCGCCATGCAGGCCATCGGCTGCGTCGGCGCGCGGATATGCAATACCAACCTTTGCCCCGCTGGCATTGCGACGCAAAAACCGGAACTTCGAAGGAAGCTGGATATAGACACCGCAGCGCGTCGTTTGGCCAACTTTTTCGAGGCAAGCATCACCCTCATGCAAGTCATGGCCCGCGCCTGCGGCCACAATCACCTGAATCAATTCAACAAGCACGACCTTGCCAGTTGGAAGAAGGACCTCGCCGACCTGGCAGGCATTGAGTGGTCAGGCTTCAGCGAAACCCGCTAGGCTGGGGTGAGTATTACCTCGATGGGTGCCCTGAATGATGTGTACTCCCCACTTGTTCCGTGCAATCGGTGATTTCCGTGGTCAATGGTGTGTCCACGGGAAGCACGGAAATGGTGGTGTCGTGGGTTTGTCTATCAACGTGATGAGGGGTTGACCGCGAATCCACGCGAAATACGCGAAAAAGGGGATGTCCATCGTTGATGGGTCTCCCTCCAATATGATCACCCATTCCACCAACAACCGACACGAATTATATCGCATCCCTTCTCCTTCCGTGCAATCGGTGGTATCCGTGGTCAAAATTGTGTCCACGGAATGCACGGAGGGACACGGAAATTGGGGGGTAGAGTATTGACCGCGAACCCATGCGAAATGACGCGAAAATGGGGTGGCTTCATTCCGATGTGTACCCTTCAAAATTGATTAACATGCCATCGACGATATAGATGGATTATTCCGTATATACTGCCCAATTCGGTGGCTCCCGGACCGAATGCCCCAGCGGGGCAATATACCAAAACCCAAGGCAAACGCTCAAGCGTGCGGCCTTGGGTATTGGATGAACCACGGACCGCACCCCGAAGGTGGTGCGATAATCTATACAACCGTCCGGATTGCACCGCGTTGCGGTGCTGTTCTCGTCCTCGATATACCCAGCGCGGCGCCCCTTGGGGTGCGTGCACTGGGCTTTGGTATCCGGGCCCCGTTGGGGCCATTGGGGTGAGTTTGATCCCGATTGGTCCTTCCCGGTGGAACACGGAAATTTGGGGGATAGGGGTGTGGCTTTTATGGGGTC
>JAFIER010000029.1 GCA_020832465.1 Bernardetiaceae bacterium | reverse complement strand
AGCCAGAAATAACATTTCTTTGAGAAATGCTATTTCTGGTTAGCGAATGTCTAATGGTATGATTGGTTCTACTAAGATGTATATGGGTTTTTAGCTTTACTCGATGAAGCCCACAAATTTATTTGTGGGAGCGCATATTTCTGTATAAAATTTAGAAGAACCTTTTAATTTTAACGTAAAGTGCTTATTCAAGGTTTTTGAGTTAAGAAGTTTTAGACAAAAAAAACACCTTTCACTCTTTTTTAGAAGTAGCGAAAAGTGTTTTTTATGGTTAAGCAGGAGTGAGTTTATTTCTACTCAGGTGCTTATAGATTCGTTATGCTTTATTTTTTTCACGAATCAAGTTCAAAGCAGAGCCGGCTTTAAACCACTCTATTTGTGCTTCGTTGTAGGTGTGATTCACTAATGCGTCGTCAGATGAGCCGTCGGCATGTTTGATGCGCAAAGTAAGTGGTTTTTCGGGTGCAAATTCTTTCAATCCGAGTATTTCGAAGGTATCGTCTTCTTTGATTTTATCGTAGTCTGCGGGGTTTGCAAATGTCAGTGCGAGTGCTCCCTGCTTTTTGAGGTTAGTCTCGTGGATACGTGCAAAAGAACGTACTACTACGGCTATAACGCTCAAATGTCGTGGTTCCATAGCTGCGTGCTCTCTTGAAGAGCCTTCACCGTAGTTTTCATCACCTACGATAATAGACTGCTTTCCGGCAGCTTTATAAGCACGAGCTGTAGCTGGGACTTCGCCATATTCTCCTGTGAGTTGGTTTTTTACTTTATTGGTAGCTTCATTAAAGTAATTAACAGCACCGATGAGCAAGTTATTAGAAATATTATCTAAGTGCCCGCGGTATCTTAACCAAGGACCTGCCATAGAGATATGGTCTGTAGTGCACTTTCCTTTAGCTTTGATAAGCAAGTTCAAATCTTTGAGGTCTTCCCCATTCCAAGGTTTGAAAGGTTCTAAAAGCTGTAGGCGTTCGGAGTCAGATGCGACATTGATTGTAACGTTTTGTCCGTTATCAGCGGGTGCTTGAAAACCAGCGTCTTCAACATCAAATCCTTTAGGTGGCAGCTCAATGCCCATAGGGCCGTCGAGTTTTACGTCTTCACCTTTTTCATTTTTGAGTGTATCTGTAGCGGGGTTGAATGTCAAATCTCCTGCAATAGCAAAAGCAGTAACAATTTCTGGTGAAGCTACAAATGCGTGTGTTTTAGCATTACCGTCATTTCGCTTAGCAAAGTTACGGTTAAATGAAGTCATGATAGAGTTGGCTTTGTTCGGGTCGTCTGTATGGCGATTCCACTGTCCAATACAAGGACCGCAAGCATTGGCTAATACAACGCCTCCAATTTCATCAAATATAGCAAGAAGTCCATCTCTTTCAGCGGTAAAGCGCACCATTTCAGAACCAGGCGTAATTGTAAATTCTGCTTTAGCTTTAAGATTTTTTTCTTTAGCTTGTTTAGCTACTGAAGCCGCCCTTGTCATATCCTCGTAAGAAGAGTTTGTGCATGAGCCAATCAATCCTACTTCTAATACAGGCGGGTAGTTATTTTCTTTGACGGCAGCGGCGAATTTAGATAATGGCCAAGCCAAGTCTGGGGTAAAAGGTCCGTTGATATGAGGCTCGAGTTCTGAGAGGTTAATTTCGATGAGCTCGTCATAATATTTTTCAGGATTTTCATATACTTCATTATCGGGTCTTAGATACTCTTTGTTTGCATCAGCAAGTTTGGCTACTTCAGCTCTTCCCGTAGCTTCTAAATAGGCTTTCATTTTTTCGTCATAAGCGAAAACAGAAGTAGTAGCGCCAATTTCGGCACCCATATTACAAATTGTACCTTTTCCAGTGCAAGATAAAGAATCTGCGCCTTCGCCAAAATATTCTACAATTGCACCAGTACCTCCTTTTACAGTAAGGATACCAGCTACTTTCAATATTACATCTTTGGCTGATGCCCAGCCATCGAGCTTACCTGTAAGCTTTACGCCGATTAGTTTAGGAAATTTGAGTTCCCAAGCCATACCCGTCATTACATCTACGGCATCAGCACCGCCCACACCAATAGCTACCATACCCAAACCACCTGCATTAGGTGTATGAGAATCCGTACCAATCATCATTCCACCAGGGAATGCGTAGTTTTCAAGTACTACTTGGTGGATAATACCTGCGCCTGGTTTCCAAAAACCAAGACCATATTTATTAGAAACAGAAGATAGAAAATCAAAAACTTCGCGGTTTACATCTTTTGATTTTTTCAAATCCTCATCTGCACCAGATTCTGCTAAAATTAAGTGGTCGCAATGCACTGTAGAGGGTACTTCTACCTTAGACTTACCTGCTTGCATAAATTGTAAAAGTGCCATTTGCGCCGTAGCATCTTGCATAGCTACACGGTCGGGTGCAAAATCTACATAAGATTTGCCTCTTTCATGTGCTTGGGTAGCATCGCCTTGAAAAAGGTGAGCATAAAGAATTTTTTCGGTTAAAGTAAGCGGTTTTCCTACTACTTTACGGGCTTTGTCCACACGGTTTTGCATTCTTGCATATACCGCTTTTATCATGTCTAAATCAAATAATGCCATAAGTATATCTAAAATTTAAAGGTTATGTATGAAAATTTATGATTTTAATAAGAAATGTCATTTCAATCTGAAATTTACTCATTATTTTGCAATTTGCCAATCATTTTTGCTATTTAAAATCATTCTACATAGAAATTGTTTCCCAACAAAAAGGACTGCTTCTGAAAAGAGGCAGTCCTTTTTGTTATAGTACACCCTAAAGGGTATCCTACTTTATTCTTTGATAAACTTGCGTACAAGCGAAGTCTGTTCGCCATTGATGCGAATTACGTAAGAACCCTGAGACAAGGCAGATACGTTCAATCGTACATC
>JAFIER010000102.1 GCA_020832465.1 Bernardetiaceae bacterium | reverse complement strand
CAGAGATATTATTGTTGGGCTACTTGAGCCAATCTGTCGCATACCCACTCAGTTTGCGCACAAAAAAGTAAAGAAATTTTTCTTAATAAGCACATTTTTTATTATCTTCGCATAAAGAAACTGTTTAAAAAACGGTAGTGTATAACAAGTAATGCTTAGAACTAACAGTTCTTTGAGAACTGTTAGTTTTGAAAGACTTTGAGCATTACATCTTTAAGACTACCTAAAAAACAATGTTAAAATCACGTTTTGCTTTTAAGTTGATAACCACCCCTAACCCCTCCTTGAAAAGTAGGGGAACTTGAGCTCCCCTCCTAAGATTAGGAGGGTTTAGGGGTGGTTGAGGCAGTTCTATTGTCAAAGCTAATTTTATTGTGTTTTAAGCAACGTTTTTAAACAGTCATATACTTTACTATCAAAACTGCTTTTTTTAATCCCGAGGAAGATTTATGGATATTTTTGCCCGACGTAAAATTGAGCACATGGGTACGCGCTTTCAAATCATTCATCTCGATGCAGATTTGAACGTGCTATCGAGCTGTGAAACAATTTTTGCGTGGTCGGGTCTATCGCTACGTAATCATATAGGCTTATCTTCGCTTACGAATTTAGCCGATGTACTCTGGCAGCTTCCTAATGATACATTCGAGCGTTTTGAGCGTGTAAAATTACTTTGGCAAGAGGCTGAGTTTTATTGCGATTTGCGTGGTGGTCGTTTGCTTATAGAGGGTGTGCCTTGTATTGAGCTTTGCCTTGAGCTAAGTCATAGCATAAGCGATGAGCTGCGGCTTACGGAATTCGATAAAATCAATCGTTTGGAAAACGAACAGCTCGACTTAATCAACGAAAATGCTTATTTGCGCAAAGCACTTCATGAGCATGAAACTCAGGAGCAAGAGCGTATGCTTGTTTTCAAACGAGATTTTTTAGCTAAAATTAGTCAAGAATTCCGCCACCCTGTCAATGGTATTGGTGGTCTTTCCAACTTACTTGCTTATACGCCCCCTGATTCTTCCGATTTCAAAACCTACTTGCGTGCAATCAGCGGCGCAGCAGACTACCTCGATGATTTGCTTTCCAAAATTATGGATTGGGCAAGGATAGAAAGCGGTAAAATGCGTTTTGTAGCCGAGCCTTTTGATATTGAGGAGCTACTGCGAATGATAAGTGCAGCTTTTGAGTATCAATACTTAATGCACAAAATCAATTTGAATATACGCATGGCACCGAGCATACCCACGACGCTCTATGGCGATGCAAACCGACTTTCACAAATTCTTTTTGGACTTTTAGGAAGCCTTATCAAATGCAGTGAGCAGGGCAATATATCCTTAGGTATAAATCCAGTAAGGCGTGATAAAAAAGGTAATTTGGTATTGCTCTTTGAGTTAGAAAGCCATTGTTTTTTGTCTGAAAAACAACCGACACGTCCCTTAGGTTTTGCGCTTATTTCAAAACTCATAGCCCTACAGGGCGGTACTGTAGAAATGCTTGAGAGTCAAAATCCGCATATTTTGAGTTTTAGCATGCCGTTTAAACCCCTGCCAGAAGTACAAAAAGAGCATAATGATACGCAAAAAACAGTTATTTGTGTTTGTTTGAGTGAAAAAATAGATACAAGTATCGCTCGAAATGAACTTGAGGCACAGCATCTTGTTATAGAAGAGTTGAATACTTTGACTGATTATAAAAAATATTTAAAAACAGACAACCGACAGCCCCTGTTTATCGTTGATTGGAAAAGTATAGAAATACTTTCAGAGATGGAACGCACTGCTTGGTTTGAGCAAACACAGCAAGCGACGAAGCTGCTTGTTGTAAGTGCAGACAAATTGCGAGACGTACCTACAGTGCAATTTCAAGATTATATCTATAAACCTATAAATCCTAAGCAATTGATCAAGAAAATTAAAAGCCTATTACAAAAAAAGGCGCAGCCGCAAGCCCCTTATAATGAAACCTTAGACTTGACTGCTATCTACGAAATTGTCGATGGCGAGCAAGATATGGTCGTTAATCTTTTGCAAATCCTAAAAAAGAACCTCAAAGACTACCCCGCCCAAATGCAACAAGAACTTGCAGAAGGCGATTTGACTAACTTGCGAAAAACCGCACATAAGTTTAAGTCTTGCACTGCTTATACTGGATTGCATGAGTTTAATCAAACGCTTTCTGATATTGAATCGAGCCACGAAGAAAACCTTGCTATTAGCGAGATAGAAGTTATGGTTCAAAAAATTGCAGAAGCATCAAAAATTATTGCGGTGCAAGTAGATAAAAAAATTACTGTTTTGAGTTAGAAATTTTATTTCTTAGCTTATAACGGCTACTCTTTTTAAACTACTAAATCACTACTATTCAAATACTTAAACTTTGTTTGATACTACATTAGATACTACCGAAATCTGGCATCGTTTCTCCAACTTGGTGTACGCTTTTGTGCTAAAGCGTGTACAAAACCCCGATGATGCACGTGATATTCAACAAGATATTTTTCTCAAAATTCATACTTCAATACCCCAGCTCAAAGATAAGGCTAAACTCGAGGCCTGGATTTTTCAGATTGCAAGGCATCGTATCACGGACTATTATCGTAGCCAAAAGAAAAACTATGACTTGAAAGAAGCCCAAGGCGCGTATCAGCATAGCACACAAGAACCTATAGCCGACAAACAAGAACTTTTTTGCTGTTTGCACCCTTTTATTCAAGAACTCCCAGAGCGATACCGAAAAGTCCTTGAGATGCAAGCCCTCGAGGGACTCAGCACCGAGGAAATAGCTACAAAATTATCCCTTTCTGTATCAGGGGTCAAAAGCCGTTTGCAAAGAGGGCGAGAAATGATGAAAACAAAATTTGTCAGTTGCTGTCATTACGAAGTTGCTGAAAATGGAAAACTCAAAGGAGAGCAAGACTGCCCCCGATGTAATCATTAAAGCCCCCTAACACCCCCAAATACGCTTAAAAAAAATATGAAAATTGCATTTTTATCGACATTCTATCCTTATCGTGGGGGTATTGCCCAGTTTAATGCTTCGCTTTACGAGGCTTTATCTAAGCAAGTGGAGGTCAGAGCATTTACTTTTACTCGTCAATACCCTCAAATACTTTTCCCTGGTAAAACACAATTTGTTGAAAATGAACATAAAAAACAAGATAAAATCAAAGCTATCCGCATTTTAGATAGCATCAATCCTTTTTCATATTTCAAAACCGCAGCTTGCATTCAGAGTTATGCGCCCGATATTTTATTGATTTCGCATTGGATGCCTTTTTTTGCCCCTGCTTTTGGTACGGTAGTGCGCAGACTTAAGCATAAAAATCCAAATCTTAAAGTGATTACGCTTTTGCATAACGTTATCCCTCACGAACCCACTGCCATAGACCGATGGTTAAGTCGGTATTTTATAACTGCTAATGATAGTTTCTGGGTCATGAGCCAGTCCGTAAAGCAGGATTTACAGACTTTTTCGCTCAATCGAAAACAGCCTATAGGCTATCACCCTCACCCTATTTATGCGCATTTTGGTAAAAAAATCCCTAAACAGGAAGCCAAAGCAACACTCAATATCTCTGAGCAGCAAAAGGTGCTTCTTTTCTTTGGACTTATTAGGGACTACAAAGGCTGGGATTTACTGCTATCCGCTTTTGCAAATTTAGACGAATCTTATACCTTGTTACTGTGTGGTGAGTCCTATTTAAAGGGTAAAAGTGCGGAAGCATTTGCTACACAGCGCCAAAAACACCCCGCTGGAAAACGCTTACAAGCGCACGTGCGCTACATTAAAGACGAAGAGGTTGCCCTATTTTTTTCTGCTGCCGACCTCAATATTTTGCCCTACCGCACTGCCACACAAAGTGGTGTGCTGGCTGTTGCCTTTCATTTTGATTTGCCAGTACTTGTAACTCCCGTAGGAGGACTGCCCGAGTGGGTCGAAGACTATCAAACAGGAAGAGTAGCACAAGCAATAACTGCAGAAGCCCTTGAGCACGAAATAAAAGATTTTTTTGATGATAAAGAGCAAATACAGACTAATGTTGAGAATATCCAAAAATTTAAAAATAAATTTACTTGGGAAAACTTAGCTACAGAAATATTGGCAACTAAGGCATAGCATCGCTATCAAGGTAGTGTATAACAAGTAATGCTTAGAACTAACAGTTCTTTGAGAACTGTTAGTTTTGAAAGACTTTGAGCATTACATCTTTAAGACTACCGCTATCAAGAGTAGAAAAATAAAACTTTGCTAAAAATTGTTATTTTTGAGTTGTTAAGGATTGTTTTTTTGGCAAATTATGCTTATCATTATAAGCCGTACTGTGCTTGTACTAATATTCAGCGCTAAAACTTAATATTATTGCTAAGTCTTGTTTTTGCATAGCGGTATGATTTCTAAATTTAAATCAAACAATGATGAAACATTTTTTTACGCTTTTATTTTTGTCATATTTTTTGGTAGCCTGCGGTAGTTCCTCGTCGGATAAGTTACAAGAATCTTCTCAAGAGCAGGGGTATGCACAAATTGTAACTACCCTGACTGGGCGACCTTATCCACCAGAGGATTTTGTTTTTTTGGCAGATAAAAAGCTCGATGAAGGTGAAATGCGCAAAGCTAATTTTTATGAAGAGGACAATTTTGAAATTACAAAAGAACGACTTCCAGAGCTTTATAAGCATTATACCGTAAAATCAATCTATAAAGATAGCATTCAAGATTTAGAATATTTCAACGTTTTTCCCGAGAAATTTTATAAGCAGGCGCGCTATTTTACACGTATTTTGAAGTTCGAGGGTAAGGTGCAAATGCAATCTATTACTTTTAATAGCATAGGACTTAAGTTTTTTGAGCCGTTAGCTGAGGGAGGTTTTTTAGTAGGACTTGAGTCGCCTGATTTTTCGGATTTTTTTCCTATTTGTCGCTGTGCTAAAGTTGGTAAATTAGACAAAGACCTTACAGCAGTCAATATGCAGACTTTTCAGTTTGCACCGGAAGATACCAAAGAGGGGGTTTTTAAGGGAGATAGTTTCACGCAAATTAATAAAATGTTTGTCAATGACTCTTCGCTTTACGAGGTACATTTTTACTATTCCTCAACCGAGCCACAGCATTATCGCTTACATGAGGTTGTTTTTGATGCGCAAGGTAGTATGGTCAATCAACCCGTTGTGAAAGTCTTCAAAATCGGAGAGGGGCTGATAGATAGGAAGCAACCCGTAGAAGAGCAGGAGGCCAAGCTCGAGAGCGAGCAGCAGGTACAAAATCCAGAGTAAGTTTTCTTTGTTTTTCTGTAAAGATTTAGCTAAATTATTGTATGCTCATCGTTCTCTATGCTAAGCAGCAGTGCTTTTTTATTATTTCAGCAGGTGTGTCTGATTATGAGTTTATTAAATAACCATACTACTGGACATTCTCCATATAGAAATAACACATCTTTGAGAAATGTTATTTCTAAGCCCATTTTTTCATAGCGTGAGGTTTGCAAACCCCACGCTACTCATATCAAAAAAGCGAATCGCTTGTGTTATAAAACAGGGGGAGCTTGATTTTCGTATCTAATGTAGCATTAGCTAAGGCAATAAACTCAGCTGCTGTCTTTGGGGCTTGCATATTATCGGGCTGATGCACCCAAAAATAAGCAGCTTGTAAGCCTTTTGCTTTCCATTCAGCGATACGTCTTATCCATGCTTTCATACGTGCTGTATCGCTTTGCGGATTGTCATTAGCGATAAATCTGATGACAGCTACGGGCGTTGTAAGTCTATGGTGAAGTACATCGCGACGCCCAGCAACATCTGTCATTAAAAATGTAATACCTTTTTGTTGCATTGCTTCTGTTAGGCGGTGCTGTTCTTTGACATATTGGCTATCAAACCAACTCGGGTGGCGCAGCTCAAGTGCAAGCGGTACGGCAGGCGGGAAAAGCTCGAGGTACTCGATAAGATTATCGATTTGATTGATAGAAAAATGAGGTGGCATTTGCAAAAAAGTAATGCCTAAATGCTCTTCTAAGCCTACGATTCTATCGCAAAAAATTTCAGTAAACTCGCGCGACTCTCGCAATTTTTTGCGGTGAGAAATAGCCTGATATATTTTAGGGCAAAACAAAAAACCCTCGGCAGCAGCTTCGCGCCATCTATGAATTGTCTCTGGCTTAGGAATTTGATAATGCGTAACATTGAGTTCAATGCAGTTGAATGCCCGTGTATAGTGGTAGAGCATGTCCTTATCGGGTGTTTTAGGTGGATAAATTACGCCTTTCCACGCTTTATTTGCCCATACAGGGCAACCCACATAAAGCTCAAAATCTCGCTTAATATGTTGGTAAGTAGAAAGTATATCAAGTGTAGCCTCAGGGGTATCCTTAAAATCAAAGTCAATATTTTCTATTTGCTGTATTTTTCCAAATTCCATGATGTACTTATTTTAATTATTTTAACGTGTATTTTGTTGCAATTTGCCCATAAAGTCATTTTTTTTTCTTATCCTTTTATCAAAAGTCAATATAATTGTATTATTTTTGCACTAAAATTTATATTATCTAAAACCAACGACTTCTTAGCCTATTGGTTTATGTAAACTTTGTACCTTGCTTAGGCAATACATTTTTTGAGATAGATAGCTAACTCGTTTTGTAGATAATGCTTATTTATATGCTTAAACAGCATAAAGTTATTTTTGTTGCCAATAGTAAAGTCTAAAAAAAAGGCTCATATATAAAAATCTTATGAATAATACTCCAAATACAAATGTACATAAACAGACGGTACTATTTGCGATTATATCCTTATTAGTAATGGCTGTTATCGTGCTCGGTCTTTATGCTTATAGCTTGCAAAATAAGGTAGAAGAGGCTTGGGAAACCAACGAAGACAAAGATGAAAAATTGGTGCTTCTGCATCAGCAGTTAGATTCTTTTCAAATCGAACTAACCCAGCGTATGCTTTATATCAAACAGCTCGGGGGCAAAACAGACTCATTAGAAATAATGATTAGCCAAATACAGCAAGATAAAAACGAACTCGTTGCAAAAAATCAATTTAATTATAGGCGTTACATTGAAATTAAAGCAAAAAAACAGCAATACATAGCCGAAATTCAACTCAGAGACGAAGAGATAGAGTTGCTCATTACTGAAAATAAAAAACTCAAAAAGCAAAACAAAGCACTTCAAACCGATATTCAAAGAAGAAAAAATAGCGTAGCTGAAAGTCGCATACAAATCGATAGCTTACAATCCTTACAAGATAAAGCAAACAAAAGGCTCGAGCAGGCAAGCCGTCTTAAAGCCTATCATATCAATATTGAAGCGATTAACAAGCGCGGAAAAATCCGTCAAGATACTCGCTACCGAAGTAAACAAGCAATGAACCTACGCATCACATATTTGATAGTCCAAAACAAAGCCGCAGAGGAAAAAAACTATCAAACAACCATAAAAATAAAAAATGCCGAAGGTAAAATCATAAGCCAGTACCCTGCTGAAAAATATACCGTAGCGCATAATTTTGCATACAAAGGCAATGATACTGAAATCGAAATCTTATACGAACGCGAAGAGCGATTTGATAAAGGCATATATCTGGTAGAAGTCTATATCGATGACTACAAAGCAGGGAGTACTACTTTCGAAATTTATTAAAAAAACTTTGTATTTGCTCAAAAGTGAGTAGCAAGGGTGTACGATAACTTTGCTAAAGGTACCCAGCACTAATAGTTTTCGTAGCTATTAGGGGTTGCCAAATTCACAACACTATGGAAAAGTGTATAGTGGTATGTTCGTATATAAAAAACAATAACGCAAAAAAGTGGGATTAAGGCGTAGAATATTTGTATTGGGTTCTAATTTTTTTGTATGTTTGCAAAACTTCTATTTTTTTACTCCTCTTACGCTATATTTTGCAAATATATGAAGAATAATTCAGACAAATATCCTTATAAACGTGTGTTGCTCAAGTTGAGTGGTGAGGCTCTTATGGGCAGTCAAGAGTTTGGCATAGATGCTACACAGCTTGAGTGTTATGCCGAAGAGATACATCGTGTGGCGGAGGCCGGCATTGAAGTCGCTGTTGTGGTCGGGGGTGGAAATATCTTTAGGGGTGTGCAAGCCGCCACTTTTGGTGTA
This sequence comes from Bernardetiaceae bacterium, assembly GCA_020832465.1. GTDB lineage: Bacteria > Bacteroidota > Bacteroidia > Cytophagales > Bernardetiaceae > JAFIER01. The sequence continues at coordinate 15,732 of JAFIER010000102.1, read as the reverse complement.
GATAGAGTGCAGGGCGACTACATGGGCATGCTCGCTACTGTTATCAATGGCATGGCTTTGCAATCGGCATTAGAAAAAATGGGTAGTTATACAAGATTACTCTCAGGCATTCAAATGGAGCAAGTTTGTGAACCTTATATCAGACGAAGAGCAGTGCGACACCTTGAAAAAGGTAGGGTCGTTATTTTCGCTGCGGGGCTTGGAAGCCCTTATTTTACGACTGACTCTGCTGCCTCATTGCGCGCCATTGAAATTGATGCTGATGTCGTATTGAAAGGAACAAGAGTAGATGGTGTGTATTCGGCTGACCCAGAGAAAGACCCCAATGCAGTGCGCTATTCTAATATCTCTTTTCACGAAGTCTATCAGCAAAACCTCAACGTTATGGATATGACTGCTTTTACTCTTTGCCGTGAAAACGGATTGCCTATTATTGTTTTTGATATGAATAAACCCGGAAATCTTATGAAAGTCCTTTGTGGCGAAGAGGTCGGTACGCTCATTCAAGAATAAAATAAAATGCGCAATTTATTGCGATTTTAACATAAGATTTTGTAATTTCGTTTTTGAATAGATTTTATACAAAATAGCCATAGCACTCACTAACCTGCCTGCGTATAACGTCAGAAGTATGATAGCGAACAGCAAGAGGAGAACGCTTAGTTAGTTCGCATACTTTCAAACCAATGCTTATGGGCTCGGCAGTAAACGCAAGTGCTATGTCTAAATCAAACAATAAACTAACCATTATTTTTTAGATTATGGACGATATAAAGAAGCACCTTAAAGAAGCAGAAGCAGAAATGGACGCTGCTGTAAAGCATACAATTACTGCCTTTGCCAAAATACGGGCGGGCAAAGCAACCCCCGCGCTTGTCGATGGTTTGCTGGTCAGTTATTACGGAAGCCCAACCCCTATGGGGCAGGTGGCCAGCGTTACAGTGCCAGACCCACACACCATTAGCATTAAACCTTGGGAAAAAAGCACAATCCCCGAAATTGTTAAATCTGTAAGGGATAGCGATTTGCAACTCAACCCTATTGCAGAAGCAGATTTAGTGCGTATCAATATTCCACCCCTCTCCGGAGATAGACGCAAAGACCTCGTTAAAATGGCTAAAAATGAAGCCGAAGATGGCAAAATTAGTATCAGAAACGCACGTAAAGAGGCTAATAATGCACTGAGAAATTTGCAAAAAGAAGGCGTTGCTGAAGACCTTATCAAAAGAGCAGAAGATGATGTACAGAAACTCACCGACGCTTATAGCAAAAAAATTGATGAGCTTTTCGCCGTCAAAGAAAAAGAAATTACTACGGTATAAGTAAGCCGTTATTATTATTATACATTTTATAAGCACAACTAAAAGCGCTCAAAAGAACGATTAGTTGTGCTTATAAGTGTAACGAGCCTCATTCAAAAATGCTTAATCAAGCAAATTCTATATGGAACAAATTCATATTCCTAAGATTGCCAAAACGGTAGCAATCTCCGAAAATCAAGTCCGCGTTACCCTCGAGCTTTTTGAGGAAGGAGCGACCGTGCCTTTTATTGCACGCTATCGTAAAGAGCGCACGGGTAGCCTCGACGAAGTGCAAATTACAGCTATCAGAGACCTTGCCGAACAGCTTGCCGAGCTCGATAAACGAAAAACTGCCGTGCTCAAATCTATTGAAGAGCAGGAAAAACTCACTCCTGAGCTAAAAAAGCAAATCGAAGCTGCCGAGACAATCACTGCCGTAGAGGATATATACCTACCCTACAAACCCAAGCGCAAAACCAGAGCAAGCGTTGCCAAAGAAAAAGGGCTTGAGCCCCTCGCTCATATCCTACTCGAGCAAGATGAAAAAAAGCTCCAGCAACAGCTCAATAAATTTATAAATCCAGAAAAAGGAGTTGCCGATGCCGAAGAAGCACTGGCCGGCGCCAGAGATATCGTTGCCGAAACAGTCAATGAAGACCTCGAAGTCCGAAATGATATGCGAAAACTCTTCGAGAAAAAAGCACAAGTGAAAGCGCGAGTAATTACAGGAAAAGAAAAAGAAACCGATGCGCAAAAATATAGAGATTATTTTGAATGGGACGAACCCCTAAAGGATATTCCTTCACACAGACTCCTCGCATTGAGAAGGGCAGAAAAAGAAGGTTTTATTATGCTCGATAGCTTCCCCGAAGACGAAGAAGCTATTCACAAAATAGAAAAACGATTCGAACCCAAAAATAACGCCGCCGGAGAGCAAATAAAGCTCGCACTCAAAGATGCTTACAAACGACTACTCAAGCCCTCTATGGAAACCGAAGTGCGTCTCCTGAGCAAACAAAAAGCAGACGAAGAAGCGATTCGTGTATTTGCCGATAACCTAAGGCAACTACTGCTCGCAGCCCCACTTGGGCAAAAGCGTGTGTTAGCAATAGATCCAGGATTCCGCACAGGCTGTAAGGTCGTTTGCTTAGATAACCAAGGAAAACTAATTTATCATACAGCTATTTTTCCGAATGAGCCTCAAAAGCAGGTAGCGGAAGCTACTTCTGTTGTCATTTCTCTTTGTACAAAATACGATATCGATGCCATTGCTATTGGCAATGCTACTGCAAGCCGTGAAACAGAGCGATTCGTGCGCAGTATCAAGCAACTGCCTGCCAAAGTTCAGATTTTAATGGTCAATGAAAGTGGTGCTTCTATTTACTCAGCCTCCGAAGTAGCAAGAGAAGAGTTTCCAAACGAAGACCTTACTGTCAGAGGTGCTGTATCTATTGGAAGAAGACTTATGGATCCCCTTGCAGAGCTTGTAAAATTAGACCCAAAATCTATTGGTGTAGGGCAATACCAGCACGATGTAGATCAAAAACAACTCAAGCACAGCCTTGATGATACGGTTGTGAGTTGTGTAAATGGTGTAGGCGTGGAAGTCAATACGGCGAGTAAAGAACTTTTGAGTTATGTCTCCGGATTAGGGCCGGCATTAGCCAAAAATATTGTAACTTATCGCAATGAAAATGGTGCTTTTAAAAGCCGCAAAGAGCTTTTAAAAGTGCAACGCCTCGGTACAAAAGCTTTTGAGCAAGCCGCAGGTTTTTTGAGAATCAGAGACGCTAAAGATCCCTTGGATAGCAGTGCAGTACACCCTGAGAGCTACCACATCGTCAGACAAATGGCAAAAGATTTGGGCGCTACAGTAAGCGACTTAATCGAAAGTGATGCTTTACGCAAAAAAATAGACCTCAAAAAATATGTTAATGACAAAGTAGGTATGCCCACTTTGCAAGACATTATGCAAGAACTCGCCAGACCAGGAAGAGACCCACGAGAAAAATTCGAAACTTTTGCCTTTGCCGAAGGCATCGAAAAACCCGAAGATTTGCAAGTCGGTATGAAACTGCCTGGTATTGTTACGAATATTACTAACTTTGGTGCTTTCGTAGATATAGGTGTACATCAAGATGGACTTGTGCATATTAGCCACATGGCTGATAAATTTGTCAGCGATCCGAACGAAGTACTCAAAGTCAGCCAGCGCATCGAGCCAACGGTGATAGATATAGATTTGCCAAGAAAGCGCATTGCTTTAAGCCTTAAAGCAGACCCTTTCGGAAATTCAACGCCTTCAAAAAAACAGGCTAAATTAACTCCGAAAGACGAGCCAAAGCAAGATATGAAGTCTAAATTATCAGCCTTAAGGAATATGTTCAAAAAGAACTAAAAAACACGGTAGTGTATAACAAGTAATGCTTAGAACTAACAGTTTTTCGAAAACTGTTAGTTCTGAATTTGCTTTTTGAGGGGGGTAGATTGGGCGCATCAGAAACATCAAAACAGGTTATTTTGAGTTATTTTTTCTTTGCAATATATTTGCTTTATGCGGCGGCTGTTTTTGCGCTTTATCGGGCATGGCGTGCTATTCCGCTTATTGATAAGGCTAATAATCAGAAAGTAGCATTGCCTAAGGTTTCTGTTGTGATAGCCGTGCGCAATGAATTAGCGCATTTGCCAGCCTTGCTTTCAGATTTAGCAAGGCAGCAGTATGCTGATTTTGAGGTTATTATTATCAATGATGATTCTGATGACGGCAGTGCTGAGCTCCTCGAGCGTTATCAAAAAGAGGCTACTTTTCCTTTGTATTTGTTGCATCTTACGGCTGAGGAGCGAGGGCTTGCGCCCAAAAAAATGGCATTACAAAAAGGCATTCGCACGGCACAGGGCGAGCTTATTCTCACTACTGATGGGGATTGCCGATTAGGTGTAAATTGGATAAAAACTATGGCTTCGGCTTATGCTCATGCGCCAGATAGCCTACTTATTTGTGGTGCAGTGGCTTATCGCAATCCAGATAAAACAGTGTTTGGAGATTTGCAAGCCATAGAGTTTGCTTCACTCATTGGCGTAGGTGGGGCAACGATTCAGATGCGTAATCCTTTGATGTGCAATGCAGCTAATTTAGGATTTACGCCTACTTTTTTTGAAGCTGTTGAGGCCTATGGCGGCAGCTTGCATATCGCATCAGGCGATGACCAAAGCCTGCTCGCTAAGGCAAAAGCTATAGATGCAAGGCGTATTATTTTTGTAAAAAATAGCGAAGCAGTAGTCTGCACTTATCCTGAAAAGCATTGGTCTGGATTTTATGCACAGCGTAAGCGTTGGGCGAGTAAGTGGAGTGAAGGCGGTCTGGGGTGGGAAAGCTTTGCAGCGATTTTAGTTTTTCTATTTCATATTTTGCATCTATTAGCTATATTTGGAATTATATTGGGATTTTATGAATCCTTGCCCTTATTTTTTGCTCAAATTTTGATAAAATCTTGTTTTGAGTTTATATTTTTGAATCAAGTTTTGAAAATAACGAATAAGTCCTTACATTTAGGAAAATTTGTTTTACTACAAATTGTTTATAGTTTTTACGTTTTGTTTTTTGCCTTAGCAGCGCAAAGCAAAACTTATATTTGGAAGGCACGCTTACTGCGCTAAGTGCATCTATCGTATCTCAAGCATGAAACAAAAGTCAGTACATCAATCGCCAACTTATTACGTGCGCAAAAAACTTTTGCGTAGCAAATCTGCTATATTCGGATTGATAGTCATCTCGGCAGCTACTATGATTGCATTGCTTGGCTATACGATTATGCCTGATAGCACGCCTTATGTATCGGATAGCTCATTGCTTATCACAAAGCAAATGCCGGGCTTTTCAGTATCCATACTTAAAATGCGTAAGCAGCAAGAAGTAGCCAAACAGCATTTTTTTACTCGATTATACAACGGGCAGGAGAGCGAGTACACCTCCGTGCCTATTCAGGAGTATCGCATTGTCGAAGATACGGTTTTTTACAAAGAGTATGGGCGCAGGGGGGCAGAGGTTGCTAAGCTACTTGTAAGCATTATGAAGCCTATATACTCCGGCGAATCGCCTAAATTCATACCTGATAACCCGCTTGTCAATTATACCAAAAAAGGAGATATAATCCGCTACCTCGATATTTACGAAGAAGTACAGGAAATTAAACTAAGCAAATTAGTAGAGGAGTTTGAACAAAATAATATTACCAAGCGCACCTACTGGCTCGGGACAGACCGCAACGGTCGTGATATGCTGAGTTGCTTGCTTTACGGTACGCGCATCTCTCTTATGGTTGGTTTTATAGCGGTTTTGATTTCTTTATTTTTGGGGGTAAGTCTGGGGGCTATTGCTGGTTATTATGGCGGGCGCATAGATTCTGCTATCAATTGGTTGATGACAATTTTATGGTCTATACCCAGTATTATGCTTGTCGTGGCGATAACGATGATTGTAGATTCTAAAAATCTTTCTGTTACGTTTTTAGCCGTAGGTTGTATTATGTGGGTAGAAATTGCACGCGTAGTACGTGGGCAGATTATATCTATCAAACAAAAGCCCTACATAGAAGCAGTAAGGGCTTTTGGTATGACAAATCAAAAAATTATTTTTAATCATATTTTGCCTAATGTACTCGGTATTGTCATTATCACGGCAGCTTCTAACTTTGCTACTGCTATTTTGCTTGAGGCTGGTTTGAGCTTTTTGGGTTTAGGTGGAGAAGCTGGCTCGCCGAGTTGGGGATACATGGTGTACGAGGGGCATAAATCTATGAATACAAGCAATAGCCTACACTTGCTTATTTTTCCAAGTATTTGTATCGCTACGCTTATTTTAGCCTTTAATCTTTTTGGAAATGCACTGCGGGACGCTTACGACCCGAGCCGTAAAGTCAACTAAGGGTAAATTTTAAGCACTAACAGTTCTCTGAGAATTGTTAGTGCTGAAAATACAGAAAAAATACAGTTCTTAACAATGATTAAGTCTATAAGCTAATCTTTTAGCCGAGTTTTTGCGTTATCAAACAAATACAAACCATTTTAGTCATTTTAAATACAATACACACAATGATTTTGAACAACAAAATACTAACTATTGCACTCATAGCCATAGTAGGCTTTATTACTTTGAGCACAACAGCCACTGCGGCTAAAATTAACTTCGAGACAGGAACTTGGGAAGAAGTAAGAGCAAAAGCCAAAAAAGCAGATAAAATTATATTTATCGATGCCTATGCTACTTGGTGCGGCCCGTGCAAAAAAATGGATAAAGAAACTTTTACTGATGCTAAAGTAGCTGCGTTTTTTAATAAAAATTTTATTCCCTACAAAATTGACGTAGATACAGAAGCAGGTGGCAAACTCTTTAAGCAATACGGTGGTGAGGCTATGCCTACTTATCTTTTTGTAGATGCCGATGAAAATCTTGTCTATAAAACCTTAGGGTTTATGCCTGCTGAGCCTTTCCTTGCCGTAGGCAAAACAGCTCTTGAAGTCCCTGCTATCAAAAAGCGATTTGCAGAGGGAGATAGAAGCCCCGAGTTTGTAGCCGAATATTTAGTACTCATGGCAGACTCTGGAGACCCCGAAGTAACAGAATTGGCGCAACAGCATCTCGCCTCGCTCAAGCCTGAAGAACTCGTTAAGCCTGAAAATTTTAAAATTTTGAGTAGTTATGTTAGAGATTTAGAAAGCGAGCACATGCAGTATTTTATCAATAATGCTGATGTTTTTGTGGAAGCACTCGGAGACGAAGTCTTGAACTACTTAGACCCCGTTCTTAATGCACTCTTTCAAGATGCCGTGCAAAATAAAAATGAAGAAAGGCTTGCAGAAATAGAAGCTATGCTCTCAAAATGCAATAGCATACTTCCAGAAGGCGCTACACCTGAAGACATTATGGTTAAAGTGCGTACGCAATACAAAGCCATGACAGCGGCTGATACGGAAACTGAGTAAGTAAAAAATCATTATCAAAAAAAATAGAAATAACATTTCTGCCAGAAATGTTATTTCTATTTTTTTATACCCTTATGCTCAAGAGTGCATCAATGCACCTGCGCCAAAAACAAATGCTGCTCATTTAGAAATGCTTGCATGCCGTGCAATGCCGATAGATTGATTTTTCCGATGACATATTTAAAATCCTGCTCTTGATGCCTTACTAAGATATGGTTAAAATCAAAACGCTCGAGCTGGGCTTCTGATTCGTAGCGCAAATAAATCTCTATTTCTTGCTTCAAATCCAATACTGGCGGTTCTTGAAGTTGCTTTTTGCGATACTCGTATTTATAATCATAACGAGAGGCAGAAATATCCGAAAGTACGGCCGAGCCTGTAGGGTGGCCGCCCGCGCCTTTACCTACAAAAGTTTGCTTTTCAGAAAAAGCAGCCTCTACAATAACGGCATTGTATTCATACTCTACATTATAAAGTGCATCTTCGGGCGAGACCCAGTGTGGCATTACGGAAAGCGCAATACGATTATCGGGCAGGCGCTGTAAGGTAGCCACGGATTTGATTTTGCGATTTTTTTCTGTGGCGACTCTTGTATCCAATGTATTGAGGTGCTGAATGCCAAATCTAAATATTTGCTCTGGTTTTACGATTGCACCGCAGGCTTGGGCAGTCGTGATGCAAAGTTTGTAAAGTGCATCAAAACCACCTACATCGAGCGTGGGGTCGGTTTCGGCAAATCCTAATTCTTGTGCTTCTTGCAAAGCCTTTTCATAAGATAGCCCTTCGTTGAGGGTTTTGCTCAAAATATAATTGCTTGAGCCATTAAAAATACCGCGCACGGCATACAAAGATTCATTATCATAATACTCGGCAAGCGTTCTGATAATCGGAATACTGCCACATACTGCTGCTTCATAAAGTAAAGCACCTCCGTTGTTTTCTTCGAGGGCAAGCAGTGTTTCCAAATTTTGTGCTACCATTTTTTTGTTAGCTGTAACTACTTTTTTACCCGCTTTGAGTGCTTCAGAGACAATTTCAAAAGCAGCATCAGCATCATCTATGAGCTCTACGATAAGATTTATATCCTCATGCTGTAAAATATCATTTTTATCAAAAGTAAAAAAAGAGGCATCAAGACTGCGTTTTTTATGTTTATGTTTCACGCAAATCTTGAGAATTTCTGCTTTAAAATCAGTTTTGGTGAAAATATCGTAAAGCCCCTGCCCTACGGCACCAAAACCAAAAAGTCCTATTTTTATCATTGTTTCAGGTGTTTGTGAATTTTAAAATGAGTTGTTTTGTATGTATGATGAAATGGCAGAATTTTGCTTTGCGCTCAAGACCTCCATAATTTTTTTATTTTCGATAAGAAATCCATCATGTCCAAAATCTGATTCGATGCAAGCATAAGTAGCTTGTGGAATATGTTGGCTCAAAAACTGCTGCTCGGCTGGCGGGAATAGCATATCACTACTAATACTCATACAAACAGTATGTGCTTGAATTTGAGCTAAAGCCCACTCAATACTTTCTCGCCCACGCCCTATGTTGTGCGAGTCCATGGCTCTTGAAAGCGTCCAATAAGCAAAAGCATCAAAGCGTTTGGCTAATTTTTCGCCTTGGTAACGCTGGTATGAAATGGCTTTAAAATTTCCTGTTTTTTCATTATTATCCTCACTTTGTGTCTGCTTATAAGCCTCGTAATGCCGATAAGAAAGCAATGCCATAGCACGTGCGGCTTTCATGCCTTTAAGCCCCGCATCGCTCTCACGCCTACCCCAGCTACTATCAGCAGCAATTGCCATGCGCTGACTTTCGTTGAATGCAATGCCCCAAGGTGAGTGCTTTGCGTTCGTAGCGATGAGAAATAAATGCTCAAAAACCAAAGGCTCACGAATCGCCCACTCCATGGCTTGTTGCCCACCCAAAGAGCCACCCATGAGCCAAGTAATACGCTCAATACCTAAATGCTTACGCAGAAGCACGTGTGCAGAAACCATATCTCGTATGGTTAGTATCGGAAAGTCGTAGTAATACGGACTATCATTAGCGGGGTTATTGGAAAGTGCATAGGTTGAGCCGTAGCAAGAACCTAAAATATTAGCGCATATAATATAATTTTCTTCAGGGTCTAAAAAACGTCCTTTACCAAAGAGTCCGTCCCACCAGTCCGAAACATCGGCATTTGCAGTCAGTGCGTGGCAGACCCATATTACTTTATCGCTATTAGGATTGCCCCAAGTTTGATACTCAATATGCAACTCAGGGAGGCTACTGCCAGATTCTAACTCAAAGGTGTGTGGATAATGAAAAGTCATGAAAAAAGTGTTTGTTGATACAAATGAATTTAAGCACCAGTTATTTTTTATTACTCTCACAGGTGTCTGTTTATTTCATTTAGAAATAACATTTCTCAAAGAAATGTTATTTCTAAATGAAAAATCATAGCCTTAGCTTACGCCTCAACTGCCTCTGGCACTTGCGCAAAAGCCTGCTCAAAATCAGCTTTGATATCCTCGATATGCTCAATACCTACAGATACACGCAAGAGTGTGGGCGTTACACCAGCAGCTTCTTGCTCTTTTGCACTAAGTTGCTGGTGTGTCGTAGAAGCGGGGTGAATAATTAGAGTTTTGGCATCGCCTACATTCGCCAAATGGCTTGTGAGTTTGAGGCTATTGACAAATTTCTCAGCCTCTTCTTTACCACCTTTGACATCAAAAGAAAGCACCGCACCAAAACCTCTTTTTAAGTATTTTTTGGCTAAATCGTGATAAGGGCTTGATGCCAATCCCGGATAATTAACCGAAGCAACTTGCTCGTGCTTTTCAAGCCATTCTGCTAAATGCAAAGCATTCTCGACATGGCGGTCTAAGCGCAGCGATAAAGTCTCGAGACCTTGCAAATGCAAAAAGGAGTTGAACGGACTCGAGGCTGGTCCGAAATCCCGCAAACCCTCTACACGTGCTCGAATCGCAAATGCAATATTGGGAAGCCCAAGCGGATTGCCCTCTCCGAATACGTCCCAAAACTTCAAACCGTGATACCCTTCAGAGGGTTCTGTAAATTGTGGAAATTTACCATTTGCCCAGTTAAATTTGCCCGAATCCACAATAATTCCGCCTACGCTTGTGCCGTGTCCGCCAATCCATTTTGTAGTCGAAGCTGTTACTACGGCTGCGCCGTGCTCGATAGGACGGAAAAGATAACCGCCCGCACCAAAAGTATTATCTACAATCAGCGGAATGTCATGCTTATGAGCTAAAGCGGCAATAGCATCAAAATCAGGAATATTAAAACCTGGATTGCCGATAGTTTCCAAATAAATGGCTTTAGTTTTCCCATCAATAAGTTTCTCGAAAGACGAAGGTGCATCGCCCTCTGCAAAACGCACCTCGATGCCCAAGCGTTTGAAAGCCACTTTAAATTGGTTATAAGTGCCGCCATAGAGAAACGAAGTAGAGACAAAATTATCGCCCGCTTGCAAAATGTTATTGAGGGCGATAAATTGCGCTGCCTGCCCCGAGCTTACTGCAAGTGCGGCTACGCCCCCTTCGAGAGCTGCAAGTCGCTTCTCAAGTACATCATTAGTCGGGTTCATGATGCGTGTGTAAATATTGCCAAACTCCTTGAGTGCAAAGAGATTAGCACCGTGTTCGGCATTTTTAAAATTGTAAGAAGTTGTCTGATAAATAGGGACGGCGCGCGAACCTGTCGTAGGGTCGGCTTCCTGTCCAGCATGCAATTGTAAGGTTTCGAATCTTAATTCTGACATAATAAAAAGGGGGTTTAAAAATATGAAAATTTGAAATTATAAAAAATCATAAAACACATACAAGAATACAGCACAGCATTGTTCTGATTTTCACGCAGATGCGATGCTTATCTGTTTAATCTATAGGCTTACTATGCTTTTGTATTGTTTAAAAAACTAAGCTACAGAAAACAAACAGCCACATTATTGAAAGACTTTACAGTAGCACAAATTGAGGTATTCAATCGTGCTTTACTCTAATGACTCACAACTATTAGTGAAAAGTTTGAGAATGCTATTGCTTAAATTAGCGCCAACAACAACAGCACATACTTATGCTTGGCTGCCGAGTGCACATCAAAAAAAGAGGTAATAGGAATGGTGCCACGATAGATTTTATCTGGCTAAGGAGGTCGGAGTTGGTAGTTGTACTTACCTTCGAAATGCTATAAATCGTTTGCATAAAATTTTGATTTATCTTTCCTAAAAAAATGATTTAGGCAGGAATTAGCACCTTGCTTTGGTAGGCAGGTTGCCAGCGTTTCAAAGAGCCTGTTCTCTCCACGCTTCTATATAAATCAATCAATTTCTCAGAACGAGAAAAGAATTGACTTGTCATAAACAACAGCACAAAGGTAAAAAAGTTTTTTATTAGATGCAAATATTTTAGCCAAAAAATAAAAAAATAAAAAAAAACACCCTAAAGATTTGGGAAAACTCTTAGGGTGTAGTCTGTGTGGGTTCTAATTTGTGTGCCAATCTTAATACCCAAAAAGAAGCCCAAAATTGAACTTATTGATGCGATGGGTTGGAAAGTCCGTAACTATGGCATCGTCGGCTTTCCATTCTAAGCTGCCGTTAAATCCCCAATTATAGCTCGTGAACAGACAAACTTTAAACGGACCTAAAAGCGTGCGATACTGCACTCGTGGCGCAAGGTACAAACGTCTAAATAAATTTAAATCATTGGTATTGAAATCTATGCGATTGTAGTTACCACTGACCAACTGCTGTGTGCTTTGGGGCGTGCTATTCTTTTGTACTAAACTAATTGTATTGTCTGCATAACCAATGCCAAGCATAATATCAATCTTATGATTAGGCGTATTATACAAAATATAGCCATAAGCCATTTCTAATGTAACATAAGTCGTGCTTACTCGATACTCATCATTACTTTTGTTAGATTGAGCGAATTGAAAACCTATCAAAGACACTAAGCGATTATCTTCCTTAAGCACATTAACGCCACCACCTATTCCTAAATCACTCGGACCATCAAATCCCAATGGTGCTATATGGTCAGATATAGGATTTAGGTCGTAGTTTGTCTGTCCCATAATACCTCCGAAAAAACCAACTTGTGCTTGCAAGGGCGAAAAACCACTAAAAAACATAAGCACTAATACTATGAAAAATGTAAATCTTGACATAAATTTTTGTATTTATTTAGTTTGAAATCTGTTCCCTTATGGTAGAAAAATAAGGAAAGGCTTTGTAAAAATCTTCAACTGTTTTTGCTTTTTGGGTGTATTTATGTTCTGTAATAGAAAACCTACTTCCTATTGTCTCGAAAGCAGAGAAAGATGAAGCATTATGTTCTAAGATGCGCTTAAAAACAAAAAAGCGTTTTACATTGTATGTGTCTATCTTAAACTCATTATAACTACCTTCAATATAAGAATAATTTAAAACCCATCTACCATCTATTTTTTGATAAGAATCTATACTATAAGTTGGTTTACCTTTTGACACAAAAGGTGATATTCTCAGAGATGGAGTTTTCTGCTGTAATGCAAGTCCACCAAAAACCTCAATTTGCACAAATGCCAAACTTGCACTATCTAAATAAAGATTGCTTTTAAGTCTAGTGCTGTCCTTAGTAAAAATTTGTATATGATACACAGGAATACTGTCTTGGTACAAGCGTATGCCATTGAGATGATAATGGTAATTTTTAAAACCGTTAGGATTAAAACATTTAGGATGATAGTGCTTGTCAAACATATCGTAAGCTACACGGTCTATTCCAATCGTATGTACCTGTATTTTCCACTTGTGTTTATAAGCAACTCCTTTATTTATTTTCATTTTGGGAATAAGCTGTTTATTCATAGGTGGACGATAGACTTCAAATTCGCCACCTATTAAAGATGCGATACTATCCTCGTCATTTTCAAAGCTATCACCAAATACAGTCTCATACAAATAAGCCGATTCGTAACGAATAGGCTCATCAAAATAATGATTTTGAGGCACAGCTTCCATTGCCTCAGTTATCATATCGGTAACTTTTTAACTATCCTCGATAACCACATTATCTAAATTGCTCTCATGAGGCTGTAGCAATATAATCTTTTGTTTTTGTGCCAAGTACTCAGCTATCGATACTTTTTGAGTTTGATAGCCAATATAAGATACCACAATCTGAGCTGTTTTATGCTTTGGCGAAAGCCTAAGCGAAAAATAACCATTGATATCCGTTGCCGTTCCCATTTCGCTACCCTCGAGCCGCACGTGCGTAAAAGGGAGCGCTGTTTCTGTTTCGGCATCTAAAACTCGCCCACGAAGGGTAATATCTTGTGCCTGTAAGCTGCTCATAAAGAGTAGTGTTGTGAGCAGGTAAAGTGTTATTTTTTGCATTCTGAGAATATAGTTTATTACAATTCAAATACATTTACAAAGATAATCTGTATATGTTTGTTTTGATGTAAATTTAGATACCTTTTTACTTTTTCTATCAAATTACGTCCTGGCTTTCCAGTAAAAGTTGCCCAATATACTATAAATATATATTCCGTATCTTCTTCAATGATAGGCGTATTACCCTCTAAGTCTCTATAGTAAGGCAATTCCTCATAAAGGTTATAACGAGTTAAGTCGTGTTCTAAAGAGCGAGGCGGAAATCTTTCAAATGTTTCCCAACGTTTAGTACTGCCTTCACAAGAAACATAGCGTGCAAGTGCCTGCCCTTTTTTATCAAAAAACTTGAATTGTATAGGCTGAAAAGAGCCTATACCATAGTTATTTTTATATGCAAGTTTTTTAAGTATTACGCTATCTGCTACATAAAAAGGTTGTATTTTTTCTTGTATTGCGTAAGTAGATACCTCTTTCTCTGTAAGTTTAACAGGATTTTTAATTCCTAAAACAGTACTTATAATCGGACTACAAGAACTCAAGACAAATAAAAAAATATAAATAACTGAAAAATAACGCATTTTTTATTTTTTTTGAGATTGCAAAATCAAAAGGGTACACGACAACTTTGCTAAATTAGCCCATAAATAACATTTCTGGCAGAAATGTTATTTATGACTTTTTAATATATAGCACGAAGCTGGAGCTTCGTGGCTACAGTAAAAGAGCAATTTTTATCTGTTTGTAGTGTGCCACTATGAATCCATATATTGCATTTAAGCGTCACGCTTTATATTACAAACGAAACAGATTTAGTTTTAAAAATTAAGCCTCGCCGTTGTCTCCACAGACAATCCTATAGGTTAATCTTTTAATGCTTTTTGAATGTGTCTTTTTAATTTTTTCTTTGCACGGTGTGTGCCGCTACTTTTATAAATGACTTCAAGTTTTTGATTAAGTATTATAAAAGTTGGATAACTTTCCACTTGATAAGATTTGGCTATATCATCATTGATTAAAACATTCGGATAAGTAAGCGTTTCGTTACGCCTTTCCAAAAATTTAATAATAAAGTCAGGATACTGATTATTTACCATACCAACAAAGGCAACATTTTTACTCGCAAACTCTTGTTGTAGTTCTTTGAGTTTAGGGAAAAATTTTATACAAGGACCACAGCCCGTGTTCCAAAAATCTAATACTACGACTTGATTCTCAAAATCTACTAATGAAAATGTATCGCGACTCATTACATCAAAACCCTTCCAAACAGGAGCTTTTTGATTTTTTAAAGGCTTAGGCGTTGCTTTGGGTAGGGCTTCCGCTTGTTTTCGGTAGTCTTCAAATTCATATAAATGCGTTTTCTCAAAATTAGATTTATTATACTGCTGAGTTGATATTTTGACCGTCTCATAATACACCAGTGAATCGCTTTGCGCCTTAGTAATAATGCTGTCTAACCAATAGTTTTGCTTATTGATATAGTAAGTTGTATAGGGAGTGGATACTAAATAATGACTTTCTGTATCGCTGAGTTTTTTAGTCTTTTTTTTATGTAGTCGTTTGAAAAATTGCTTTGTGTATAGCGCAGGTAATTGTTTAATAGGGCTTGTCGTAACTCGTAAAAGTCTTTTAGTGCTTACGCTACTAAAACGTTTATATCTATCTGTATATTGATAGCTTTTTTTGCCACGTATAAATACTTCTATGTATAATGTATCTTGCTTATTTTCGTTCACATAAAAGAAATTAAGGCGCACCTTACATTGACTTTTCTTGGTACTATTTTTAGAAAAATATAATATATTTTGTGTATATGCTGTATCTTGGCGATTAAAGTGACTTAGGTCATGTTCGTACATGATTTTTCCATTCTCACAACTCAGATAGGCTTGTTCCATTTTTATAAGTATATTTTCTACTTCCTCATCTTCTGTTTGTGCCAAAACAGAAGCAGGTATTACCCCTACACCCCAAATAAAAAATAGTAATAGTAATAAAGTGATAATTTTATACATGATTTTATGAGTTTTTTAAGGATAGTAAAAATGTCAA
>JAFIER010000001.1 GCA_020832465.1 Bernardetiaceae bacterium | reverse complement strand
TTTCTTATTATTTTCTCATTTTTCTCTTTTCTACAACCATTAAAGGGAATGAAAATATAACCTTCCTCGTCTATAAAAAATCTTCCGTTCCAAGTATTTGTGCTAAAACGTCCTGTGATTTGTTCTTTTCCTTCTGAAAGTTTGTTTTCAACCAAAAACCATAGATTCTCATTCATTGAGTTTACTATTTCTTCGAAGTTTTGTTTGTGTTGTCGTTGGGTCTTAACTCTTACGATTTGCGAATTATTTTTATGAATACGACTTTGAGTAACGAGAGGAATTTGCTCTAATAATTCAATAAACTCGTGATACTTAGAAAAACGTTCTTTTCGATCTTCACATAAAGATTTCTGTAAAATCTGATTCCCTGCTTCACTTGGTTTTTCAATAAAAATACTTTTAAAAGTTTCTACTAATGAATAAATATCGTCTTGAAAGTTGGGTCTTGGCTTTTTAGTATCATTAAGCCATTCAACAACGTTTGGTGATAAATATTCCATTTCTAATAAGTTTTCAAATTTGAACAACTCAAATAGTCCTGCAAACCTAACTTTTGCATTTCCGTTTGTGTTTGCAGAAATGTATTTTGGGCTTATGATGTAAGTTTGTCGATTGTCTTTTTTAAGTCCGTCTAAGCCTTTTGCAATTTCTTTAAGGGTAAGAATGTTTGCGTTATCGTAAATTTCGTTTAGCGGTTGTCCGTCAAAATTTTCGTAAGCAATAAAGTAAACTTGGTTTTCGGTGTCAAAACCCGTTTCAACGATTTTTTGAAAACCTGCAATGTCTTTGTTCAGTAGCGGTCTGATTTCGTTTAAAATCAGTCGGTCAATAAGTGTTTTATAGTTTGGATTTTTAGCAATACTCAGGACTTCAAAATTCTGCCCGTCATTATTCTCCGTCAACCAAAGCGTAAGGTTGTCGTTGAGATTTTGTATTTTTTGAGTTATGTTATACTTTCCTATCGTTTCCAATTTTCAATTAATTTTTTGTTGTGTCTTTTTACAATGGGCTTCAATACCCAAAGCTTGGCGAAGGCAAGCAAGGTTCTAAAAGCACCCAGCCAGCTATCACCAGCACAAATGTAAATAAAAATTACCAAATCTCCAAATCAAATAGCACTTCATATCGCTTTTTGCCAAACCGCTGTTATGTAGATTGCTTCTTGTCTGTCCGCTACTATTCAAAGTCATACACTGTCGTATCAATCTTAAAATACAGTTTGTTATCATTCCATTGCTGTGTAAACTTGCTGCATAATGAAGATAAATATAAGCAATAATTTCGTTTAAATCAATCATTTTGTAAGTGTTTGATTTTGCATAATAGTTTGGCTACATGCCGTGCTGACGATAGGAGGCATGGAAATTGTAACCTATGTACTACGGCGTTTTTCGTTACTCTAATTTTTCTTTAATCTTATTGCAAAGACGGTAAAAGTGCATAAATGACATGATATGATTATCACTTACCCCTCTTTCAATTAGTCTTTCTAAATAAGGTTTTTCTGCAACATGTCTTGGATGATTTTTTGAATATCTTACATTTCTCTCTAACAACATCTCTCGCAAATAAGCAAAATGAAAATTTGCGTGATTGTCAAAATCTTTATAAATAGGCATTAATTCAGGGTCAAGCTCACTTACATTATAAAAATCTTGATATTTCGGCAAAATTCTGCCCGAAGGATTGGTTTTATAATCTACTTTGTTGCCTAAAAACCATGTTTCAAGACATCTATTTTGAACAATTAACTCAATAGTGCATTTGTTAGATAGTTCAATGCCTTCTTCCTTGAATTCTTTCAGGTAATCATTTAATTCTGTTTTTCTTTCTTCAACTGAATTTTCGTCTGCATCAATACATACAACGAGGTAGTCATAGCTATCAACAGAGTTGATGTCTTCAATTGAATTTTTGAGAATATCTGTAAAAATTCTGGGGTATCCATTTCCTGATAATAGAAAATAATTATTTTCAACGACCTTGTGAAATTGATTGACTCTTGTCAATTTACCTTCAAAGAAATACTCAATAAACTTAGGATATACTTTCTTTTCAGTACTTCGGCCTTCTACTAAAAAATATAAGTTCATGTAATTATTCAGTTATTCCAGTTGTAAACTCTTCTAATTGTGTTAGTTGAATAAATGCTTTTTGCTTTGATTTATTAAAATCAATTAGATCATTAGCTTCTCTTGTTACAACTTGACTACCTTTTCTTGTTACAAGTTTCCAATTTTTAAAGTTTACTTGATTTATAATATAGGGGTGATGGCTTGTGATGATAAACTGTAAATTTCTGTGAGAAGAATTTTGTAAATCCACAGTTAATTCATCAATGCAATTAACACCTAAACTATTCTCAAATTCATCAATTAGAATGATAGATCCTTCAGAACAAAGATAAAGCTCACTTAAATGCATCAGAGTTCTATACATTCCTGAAGATATATGTGGCTGAATGACCCAATCTTCAACATTCTTTTCCTTAATTTGTATAAAAGGTATTTCCCTCAATAGTGAAGGTGTATTATCTCCATCTTCAAACTCTAGCGGTGCAATTTTAATTTCCGTTACAAATGGAAAAATATCGATGAATCTTTCTGTTATGGAATGTATAATATCTTCAGCATTATGGTATGCCAGATAAAGTTTTGTAATTATATTTTCATCTGACTCCCTTATGGACTCTATAGTTTTGTACTTTTGAAGAATTCTCTCTTTTGTTATGAAATCAGGATTAAACCTTTGTGGTCTTCTTTTTGACTCTACCTGATCGCTGAAAATTATCCTTTGGAAACCTTGAAACGCTGGAGAAATTAAGTCCTCCTCCTTTAATAAATTCATTACGCTTTTATCTTGCGCAAGTTTTACCGTTTTTTGACCATCAAAAATTATCTTATTTGTATCTCTGTCTATTATCTTCTTGTCATTTAAATACAACTCCTCATGATTTATTTTAGGATTATTATCGTCTTCTTCCTTATCATTATCTGATTTAATTCTTAATATACTTTTGCCTGTTTGTTCAAACTCCCCTTTCCAAACATAATTGCTCCCATCTAAAGTTGTAAAATCTATTTCCCATCTTGTCCCGCTAATCGATTTACCCTTTACGATAGCACGTAGCTTTAGAATAGACTCTAAAATTTGTGTCTTCCCTACACCTGAGGCACCAACTAAAAGAGTCAAACTTTTAAACTCTACTTTTGATAGATTCCATTTAGTATCTGTATCAACAAAACTTAAAGAATTGATATTCATATATTTACATTATTTGATATTCCACATACTGCACATAACTTGTATTAAGATGCAAGATAACCAATTTTAAGTTATTTTAAAATAGCCTACAGCATGTACTTATACGCCCTTCAGTTCTCATTTTTTTGAAGTCATAAAATTATCTAATGGACTTTTAAACACAGCTTACGCTAAGGAAAACTACAATGCTTTTCCTCTAAACGGGCACTATCGCAGTACCTATAGCACGAATATACAAATCTTTTTCCAAACCTACAAACAAACAAACAAACAAAATTTGAGGCGAGGAAATAGGGTTTTGTTCGCTATATTTTTGTAAATCTATATGCTCTTCTTGTCATAGTACTACGAAAAAAACTTTGCAAAGTATATACAAAAAACTTTTTAGGACTAACTTGCAAGCTGGTCGTAAGATTTTTCATAATTTCAAGAAATAACATTTCTGCCAGAAATGTCATTTCTTTAAAACTTGATTATAAACACGGACTATTTTCTCGCTAATGGTTTTTTGTGTATATTTATTTTTAACGTCAGTATATGCTTGTTCGCTTATTTTTTGATAGCTTGTAGCGTCATTGAGCAAATACAGTACGTGTTTTGCCAAATTTGTACTATCACCAACCTCACTCAAAAAGCCATTTTCGCCGTGTGTAATTACAGATTCAGCCCCACCATTACGTGTGCTTACTACTGCTTTTCGGTGTGCAAAATAATCTAATATCGTAGAACCCAACCCCTCTGACATCGACGTAAATAACAAAATATCTGTTTGTGGAATGATGCGCTCCGCTTGCGAAATAAAACCTGTAAAAGTTACTTGATTCTGGATTTCTAATTTCGCTGTATATTCCTTGAGTTTACTCTCAAGGCTACCTGTTCCTACGATTAAAAAATGCACGGAGGGCTGTTGTTTTATGATTTTTTTTGCTGTTTCTAAAAAGGTAAAATGGTCTTTTTCGGGTTCTAAGGCCGCTATATAGGCTATAATGGTATCTGATTTAATACAGTATATTTCTCGCAGGTCTATGTGGTTTTGATTTTGTTCATCTGACATTTTAATCATACTCGGCACCACTACAGTAGCTTTATAGCCCGTAGAATCCTGCAAAACCTGCTCTACGGCTTTTGAAATACAAATAATACGCTCGATATATTTTTCAGAATACTTAAAACGATTTGTAAATTTCTTTTTGATAGAGAAAAGTACCCGCCTATGTACAACGATGAAAATATTTGAATTAAAAATAAGCTTGCTCAAAGTGGCATAGGTATGCCCTGCCGACTCATGCGCATGCACAATGAATTTACTTTTTTGTTTTTTTTGTAAATTACTGATAAATGAAGGTATCTGCCAATAACTTTTTATATTTTTATCAAAGCTCTTATGCGGAAGATTATGCTGTTTACAGTATTTCTCGAGTGCGCTATTTTTCCTGCAAATCAAGATTTGAGTAATAATTTGATTTTTTATCAATGCTTCCAGTAATAAAATTGTTTGACGCTCTCCGCCTCGCCAAGTTTTTGCCATGTTGATATGCACTACAAATATCATTATTGAATGGGATTAAGATAAAATTTTTTGATAAAATTGTGCTGTTTTCTCTTATTGCACTTAGATTTTTTCACCATTTAACATACGCCATGCTTTAAGATAACTTAAAAATACGGAATAAGCAGAAAACCAAGCAATAATAAGTCCTACTTTACCATCTAAAATGCCTAATTTAAGAATATATTGTCTTATAAAACGAGCTACTGGTTTTATATATAGATGAAAAAATGTAATGCGCTTATTTTTTTTTATATGCTCTTCTGCCTTCCAAGAGGTGTACTTATCTAACTTATATAGGTGGTGTTTTATATCTTTATATGTATGGTGCACCAGCTTTTCTTTTAACTTTTTTACTTTTATGCCTTTTGTAATAATCTCTTCATGCACTTTTTTAGATTCATACCGACAAGATTTTTTAAATAAACGAATAACTGAATCCCCTTGCCAACCTGAATATCTGATAGTTTTATTCATAAATATATTCAGCCTTGGAATATCAAAAGCATCGCAGTCTATTGTTTCAGTATCTAATATTAGCTTTATTTCATTAGCTAATGCCAAACTAACTCTTTCATCGGCATCTAAAATAAAAATCCATTCGTATTGAGCTTGCGGAATGGCCCAATTTTTTTGAGAAGCGGGGTCTTCATATTTTCGCTGTAAAACCTTATCGGCAAGTTCATTAGCAATTTCTAATGTACTGTCAGTGCTAAAAGAGTCCACGACAATAATCTCATCAGCCCATTCTATTGATTGAATTGCTTCTCGGAGGTTATGCGCCTCATTGAAGGTTGTGATGATAGCAGATACTTTGTTGCGCATTTTTATTACTATTATTTTGATGTTATGTAAGTTTTTACAAATATGTATTAGTCGTTCAGATAACTGCTTATAACTTTATAATTACGATATTCAAAAGGTATCCAATTGAATTTTTTTTCAAAAAAAATGCGTATTTTTTCTTTCAAAGATAACTTGTTTTTTGAAATATCGTGTTCAAATTTCCAATTCATAGCTTGAATACGATTTTGTATGATTTTAGGGTGCGTACCTTTGAAGTATGTAAGTGAATCTATATTGCTATAATCAAACTTTTCATCAGATATGGTTTGTGTGCTTAGTGTAGAAGCGTCCTTATCTTCTGTTTCTTTATACATGCTATCAATTACATCTTTTTTAGTCTTCATTGCCTTAGGATGCCTTACCCAGCCGTAATGATACATCGTAGCGTTTATGTGCCTTACATTTAGCTTTCTATTAGGGGCGATTCTGAACCCTTGAGCATCGCGAAAGGAAAAAATAGATTTGTTGTTGCGCACTACTCTAATCTCTTTTCTATACCAATTTGTAGATTCGCCTACATAGTCATAAGATCCATAAAAGTGTAAATAATTTAGCAATAAGCCTTCTATTTGTGTTTTTGTAAGGCAGTTTTGCATCTCTTTTTTTATGATAGGAATGTCTTTTTCATGTAAAACTTCATCGCCTTGAATATAAACACACCAGTCAGTATCTGAGCAGATAGCTTGAAATGCTTTATCTGTTTCTAATGCCAACACGCGCCCTCCTTTTTTCAAACTATCGTCCCAGACAGTTTGAATAATTTTTATTTTAGTATCTATCTTAGATGCAATTTCTAAAGTGTTATCATCAGAATGGCCAACAGCTAAAATAAAATCATCGCATAAGGGTAAAACAGACTTCACAGCCTCTACAAAAGGGTAGTCTAACCTAACTCCATTTCTAATAAAAGAAAAACCAGTTACTTTCATGTGTGTAATAATTTGATAAAACAAAGTGCAAAAATACAAAATCAATGCTAATAAACAAAATAAGCACCAGTGCTTGTTAGCTTACAATCATAATCGAGAACTAACATTTCTTTGAGAAATCTTAGTTCTGATGCTAAATATTTGTGCGACCTGTAGCCACGAAGCACCAGCTTCGTGGTAGGCTATATCCGAAGCTGGTGCTTCGGACTACAGCTTTTTTTCATAGCGAAGGCTTTGCAAACTCTTCGCTATGGGATAAAATTTTAGAAATAACATTTGTGTTAGAAATGTCATTTCTAAAATTTAATTTAACCCATACACCTCTGCCCAATCTGCTGCAATTTGCGCATCATTAAATTTTTGCACAAACTCATAGCCCGCTTCTGCTTTTTGTGCAGCTACATCAGGATTTAGCGTTAAAAAATCAATGGCTTCGCGAATTTCTTGCGGTTTCTCTGGCTTCACATACATAGCATGCTCGCCTCCAGCCTCAGGAAAAACACCGCCTACACTCGTAATAACGGGTGTTTTGGAGTATAAGCCCTCCACGATCGGAATGCCAAAACCCTCAAAAAATGAAGGGTAAAGAAAAACTTCTGCCGACTGATAAAGCATCGCCAAATCCTTAGCGGGGACATCTTTCAAAAAATGTATGCGATTTTTTAAATTATTTTCCTCGATAAATTGCATTACTTCTTGATAATATACACCGCTACCACCACCTACCACCGCCAAATGCCAACCACTTGAGGCTATTGCCTTCAAAATACCCAAAAGATTTTTGCGTTTCTCGATTCTGCTTACGTATAGCAAATACCTTGAAGGGAGTCCGTATTTTTCGTAATTTAGACGTTTTTCAGCATCATCGTAAAGCCGTTGAAAATCAGCCCTACAACCTTGATAAATTACCTTGATTTTATCAGCATCAGCACTCAAAAAATTTACAATATCACGCTTGGTCTGCTCGCTTATTGCAACAATTATATCCGCTTCTTGGGCTGCTTTTTTGAACTTATAATAGCTAATTTTTCTATCCAAAAAAGGATAAAAAGAAGGATAACGCAGAAAAATTAAATCGTGAATAGTTACAATACTTTTAATGCCTGCGGCCGCCAAACCATTTGGAAGTTCACCCGAAAGTCCGTGAAAAATCTCGATACCATCGGCTTTCAAATCTTCGACCATGCGAAACTGTCGCCAAAGGTTATAAAACTTTATATCCCACTTAGACTGAGGTAGCTTTTCCAGAACTTTTTTGCCATCGGGCTCAAAAACTTGCTCTTTAGCAGGCTTAGGATTATACAAAAGATACTGATTATAAGGATAGTAATAACTCATAATCCGAATTAAATCTCGGCTATAATTGCCCAATCCTGTTTTGTTATGAAAAACTCTTTTGGCTTCGTAACCAATGCGCATGCAATATAGGGGGTTTGTTTGAAGGCGCATTTTAGTGATATTTATGTAAAAATGCAAGTATTTATGTTTTTTCCTTTGCTAAACACCTCCACTGCAAAGGCAATAATAAAGTAAAAATGGGGCTTTTTACCATATATCTGTTGCATATTTCTTAGCACGATTTTTGGTAATGCAGATTTATTTTATACCTCAAACGCTTAAACATTATATAGATGATGATTTATCCCCAAAAGCTAAAAACACTTTTACTTACCCTAATACTTATAGCAAATTTTGCAGTGGCAGAAGCACAGCAAAGCTACATGCATCTCAAGGGTAAACTCGGAGATAAAACCCTGATAACAATGGACTTAAATATTGATGCTGATAATCTTATCAATGGTTCGTATTATTATGAAAAGTACGGCAAACCTATTAGGCTCAAGGGTGAGTTTCGGGGTTCTGATTTAATCGTACTGAACGAGTTATCGGAAAACTCAAATACACAGGCCATTTTTACGGGAAAGTTTTCATCGCAGGGCTTTATCGGCAAATGGGAACAGGTAAAGAGTAACGCTTCAAAGCTTGATTTTGTACTCAAGGAGAATTATACCCAATCCTTGAATTTTCGTAACGTTACGCATAAAGTGCAAAATGATCGCGAGCGTTATGATTTTCAATATATTTGTCTTGAGCCTTTTAAAGTCTCTAAAAGATTGCGCAGGCAAATCGGTGAGTTTGCTTTTGCCACTTATTACAACCAAAATCAAAGCTTTGATGCGATTATCAAAAAAATACAAAAAGAAGATTATCAAGGGTTTCAGGCTGATAATGAACTCATGAAAGGAGAAGGCGGTGAAGGACTTATGGGCTGGGGAACTAACCTTTGGATAAGCGTTGCATTCAATGATTTAAACTTAGTTAGCTATACAGCAAATGGTTATAATTATCGTGGAGGTGCGCATGGTATTCCTTATTTTTCTGCGCTGAACCTCGACCTTACTACAGAAAAGCCCCTTACACTTGCTGATGTAAGTAGCAACCCGCAGAATTTGCATAAGCATATTATTGCGAGTTTGCGAGAAAATTATAGTATTCCAAATAGCGAGTCATTAGAAGAGTTTGGGCTCTCAAGTGAAGCAAACATTCCAGTCCCTGAGGTTTTTACTTTTGATAAAGCAGGCGTAACTTTCCATTACGGAGCTTACGAAATCGGACCCTACGCAATTGGTATGCCACAGGCTTTTGTGCCTTGGGATAAAATCAAAGATAGCGTACCGAGTAGAAGCCCTTTGCGTAGATTATTTGCACAATAAGTGAAAAAATACTAAAATGGATTTTAAAAAAGCGAAAACCCTTGTGGGGTAAGAAAAAAATGCTTATTTTTAGACAAATACAACAAAGTGCGTACGTTAGGAGTTTACATAAAAAGTATTGCTCTTTATAAACTTAGATTTACCGTACATTATGTAGCAAAAAAACTGCAAAACGGGATCAAGTTGTTATTTTTTGTCATACCACTAGACATTTTTTCATAGTGTGGGGTTTGCAAACCCCACGCTGTGGAAAAATGAGCTTAGAAATAATATTTCTCAAAAAAATGTTATTTCTGCTTGGCGAATGTCTAATAAGATTATTTTTTGTCATATTTTATATACGCATAGAAATTACACATTATGGAAGCAAAAGAAGAGTTAGTAAGCCACTCTGGCAGTACAGTAGAGGAGAGTCTTTGGATAGATTCTCAATTGACTAAGTTTGACAATATACTACGGCACAATTACAACAAACCATTAGAGGACTTTGCAGAAATTATCCTTACAGAGCTTTGCTGTATTGCTAATAGTGTAAGGGGTGCATTTTTTTTGATAGAACAAGAAAAAAATGAAATTATTGCGCTTGCGGGTTATGCTTGTACTCCCGATACAATGCCTAAAAGTAGTTATAAAATAGGCGAGGGCTTGGTAGGGCAAGTGGTTAAGTTGCGCGAGTCTTTGTATTTTAATGATTTATATAAATCGCAAGTCGCTTTAGAAGCCTCTGCTGGTCCCATCTATGCGGGTGCTATGATAGTCTCTCCTTTGGTTTTTAATGACCAATCTTATGGTGTAATAGAGTTACTTTTTTTGCACGAAGTGCCTAAAAAATATCGTGAGCTTATTCAACGTCTTTGCGCTAATGTAGCGGCTATGTTACAAAGCATAATTATCAACGCGCGTACAAAAAAACTACTTGAAATTTCGACCCAGCAAGCAGAGGATTTACGTGCTTCTGAAGAGGAGTTGCGCCAAAATCTTGAGGAGTTAGAAGCCATGCAAGAAGAGGTACATCGCACAAATAAAGAGTTCGAAAATCGCTTACTTTCATTAGACCAAAGTGGATTAGGCTCAATAGAATTTAAATCCGATGGTACTATTATTTCTGCTAATGAAACTTTTCTCGCTGCAATGGGCTATACATTAGCCGAAATTGTAGGCAAACCGCATAGTATATTTGTGGGTAAGAACTATGCTAACTCAGAAGAGTATGCTACTTTTTGGAAAAATTTAAGTGAGGGTAAATACTTGCGCGGTGAGTTTAAGCGTTTTCGCAAAAATGGTACGCATGTGTTTATCAGTGGTGCTTATGTGCCTATTATTGTAGGTGAAAAACAAGAACAGCGCATTTGGAAACTTATCACAGATATTACACATCTTCACGATAAACTGCAAGCAGCAGGTTACGAAATTGATGAATATAGCAGAATAAAGAAAAACGCATGACCCGTGAATCTTTTGAAATTTTGCTCGAGCAGCTCGCCGTTACCAATAAAGTAGCCATTGAAAAAGATATGGCTGAACTTTATCACCTGCTCTCTGAAAATTATCAACAAGAGCCTGAAAGGTTTGCAGAAACCATTATTACGTGGTTATCTTGCAAAGTAGGTGCTTTAATGGGCGTTTTTTGGGTCTTTGATCAGGAGCGTGAAAGTTTTGATTTTATCGCTGGTTTTTCGTGTACAGCAGAGAGCGTGAGTAAGGCTAACCGCCCGAAAAATAGTGATAGCTTATATCGGGCAGTCATGAAAAACAAAGAAGTTGTTTTTATAGAGCAACTCAATACTTGTTTTCATCATACAGCTACCTATAGCATCGCTTTGAGATCGTGGTTAGTGCTACCGCTCACCCTTAATGAAACGCTTTTGTGTGGTATAGAACTATACCATCACAATAATTTTTCGCCACAGCAACTCCACTTTTTATGGCAGGCTGTCCGTCCCATAGCAGCAGCTTGGGCAGGTATCAGTGAGCAAGACAAACGAAAAATACTTATAGACAAACTGCATCATCAAAACGAAGAAATAAGCACCCAAGAAGAAGAGCTACGCCAACAAACAGAAGAACTTATTGCTATCAACGAAAACCTCGAGCAAATTACAAAAGAATTAGCAGGAAAAAACCGAGATTTAGAGCGAGCTAAACTCTTTATTGAGAAAAAAAATGAAAGCATAATGGCAAGCATACAGTATGCACAGCGCATTCAAAAAGCCATGCTGCCCAGTGCCGAAGCATTAAACACTATGATAGGAGAGCACGTATTGCTATTCCTACCAAGAGATGTTGTATCTGGTGATTTTTATTGGACTTTCCAAAACAAACAAGGAACTTGGATTGCAGCTGTTGATTGCACAGGGCATGGCGTACCCGCCGCACTTATGGGTATGATGGGTATCAATGTCCTCGAGCACGCTATGAGCACGCACGAAGCACCAAGCCCCGCAGAAGTCCTGACATATCTTAATGAAAGAGTACAAGCACTGCTGAGAGCAGGTGAAACAAATACTAAAGATGGAATGGACATAGCACTATGCCTACTCGATTATGATAATAAACTCATTCATTATGCGGGTGCAATGAACTCTGCTTACTATATTACTGACAAAAAAATCACAAGGCTCAAGCACACAAGAAGACCCGTAGGAAGGCACGTATTTTTGAAAAAACAAGAAATATTTACAAACCAAACCATAAAAATGCAGGGCAAAGGTATGCTTTATATGTGCTCAGACGGGTATCAAGACCAGTTTGGAGGTCCTGAGAATAAAAAATTTATGAGACGAAAATTTCTAAACCTACTTCAAGAAATTGCATATATGCCAACCAACGAACAAACTAAAATCCTTGAGCTAAATTTTGACAATTGGAAAGCAAACGAAGAACAAACCGATGATGTATTAGTTCTCGGTATCAGGTTATAAAACAAAAGATTACATAAATTGGTAGGGTGAAATTCAAAACTACGCAGTTTGTGTTTGGTTTCCCACCAAACACGGCGAGAGTAGCTGTCTGAAGACAGTAGTTTATGCTACTGAGTAAATATAAATTGCACCCCATTGGTAAGCCAAAATAATATAGTTTAACGTATTTTGCCATTTTAAATCGCTAAACACCATGCAAACCATATCCTTAGAAGACCTCGACCGCAACAAAACCTATTCTTATGCCGACTATCTCGGTTGGCAGTTTGAGCAGTTTGTAGAGCTGCTGCGAGGCAGGCTTTTTCCTATGGCTGCCCCTAATCGGGCACATCAGACAATATCT
>JAFIER010000262.1 GCA_020832465.1 Bernardetiaceae bacterium | reverse complement strand
AATGTTATTTCTAAAATTTTCTTTGAGAAGTATTATATTACGGGCTAATTTACTGATTATCAAGAGGTAAGTATTCTCAAGTACTGTTAATTCTCTTGAGGCTACTGTTGCTCATTTACTCACTTGACATATCCGCTCTCTGACAGTCGTTTTAGTGCTTTAAAACCTCAACGAAATCTCGCAGTTTTATTTTTTAGCTTTTTTTTGTGTGTGCAGCCCAAGTTAATAATCCATGTCATCAAAGGGATCTTTAAAGGCATCTCTTTGTAGGTTTTCGCTCAAAGGCGTATTTTTTGCAGTTATCTTTACTCTATACGCACGCTCTGCTTGATTCATAAAAGATATATCACTGACTTCTGTATGCGAGATATCGAGCTGTGAGAGCTTTATAGCTTTACGCAATGGCGAAACATCTGCAATTTTTGTATGCGCTACACTTAGTTCCATAAGTTCTGACATATCCTCCAGTCCCTTCAAATCTTTTATTTTGGTATTATCAGCATACAAAACCATTATTTTGTTACAGTTTTTTAATGGTTCTAATGACTTTACCTCCGTATTATCTAATATCAATTCTTTCAAAGTTTCTACCTTTGTCAAACTATTGATATTCGAAATTGGATTATGAGAAATATCTAATTTTTCTAATTTTGGCAAGCTGGCTATAGGAGTAATATCTCTTATAGCAGCCTTTGGTACATAAAACTCACGCAAGTTATTTAGATTTTGAATGGCAGTTATATCCGAAATTGAGTTTTCACCACAAGCTAATATACGTAAGCTACGCAAATTCTCAATCCCATCGAGCGACTTGAGTTTGCTATCTTGCACGTGCAACTCACGCAGGGCATTCATAGCATGTAAAGGCTTTAGGTCATTTATCATTGTGTTGTTTAAGTATAAAGCCTCGAGTTTTGTCATTGCTGCAAGCGGACTTAAATCTTCTATTTTTGTCCAAGAGAGATAAAGCTCGCGCATTTCTGTAAGATTTTGGAGCGATGTAATATCTTCAATAGGATTGCGCCACGCCAAAAGTGATTTGATTTGTTTCAATTCTGCGAGAGGACTTAGATCTTTGACTTGCGTGTAATTCATGCCAATTTTTTCGAGTTTTTTTAAATTTGCCAAGGGGCTTATATCTGCTACTTTACTGCGGCTAAAATAAATTCGCTCGAGGTCTTTGAGTTTGGCAATAGGACTTAAATCCGTAACATTTGTACCTGATATAGATAGCTTTTGTAACTTTGTCATGCTTTTAAGTGGGCTGAGGTCTTGCACGGCTATACACTTTTGTATCCATAACTCACGCAACTCAGGCAGCTCGGCAAAAATATTAAGATCGCTCACTCTGCTGCGTTCGCCACGCACGATGCGAAGTTTGGGTAGCTCACGGAGCACTGCTAAATCGCCACCTACGGAGCTATACGAAAAATCTACCTCTTCTAAATTTTTGAGTTTTGCTAAAGGTGTTAGATCCATAAAGCGGTCTTGTGCATAGTCTTTCGTACCGCCCAATGTAAAAGTTTTGAGCGATGCAATTTGCTGGAAAGCCGCTTCATCTGGTGCTTCGATGCGGTCGAGATTTTGTAGGAAAACACCCTGCCAGTGCATATCTAAGGATTCCCACCACTTAGCATCGATGCCCGAGGGCTGGGCAGCTACGGCAAAAGGCGCAAGCCAAACAAGCCATAATAAAAAAAAGCAATTTGGATTGATTTTGTAATTAGTCATACTTCGTTTGTGGTTTGATTTTTTAGGATTTGATTAAAAAATAGCCGCTTAGCATTCTCTTTGACAACGAAAAAAGTAAGCACAAGTATATAATTGCACAAAAAATGCCATAGTTGTCGTCAGTAAGAAAATTAGTCATTAAAAGATATTATTGCATCATACTACTATACAAAAATAGGCTTAGAAATAACATTTCTCGAAGAAATGTCATTTCTAAGCCCATTTATCAAACTTTTAAGCATAGCATTGGTTTTATAAGCGTATTTGCTTACTGTTTATCAAAGTGCTGTAGATTTTAGAGCAAAATTTTAGGGCTATATTTCTTATCACAATTTCTGACTACATGGAGTCTTATTTATTTCATATCATAGTTTTTGCGCTTATAGCGAGTACAGTTTGGGATATATTTCTCAATTGGCTAAACCTTAGGCACACGGCAATCGTACCGCCAGCCCCCTTGACTTCTATTTATGAGGCTCAAGGTTATGCCAAGTCAGTGCGTTATTTGCGTGCGGATACAAACTTATCTTTTTTGAGCAATACATTTAATTTGGCACTACTACTTGGCTTGCTTTTTAGCGGTGCATTTGTATCATTAGATACTTACTTGCACAGCTATATCCAGCACCCTGTTTTGCATGCTTTATCATTTTTCTTAATTATTGGCACACTCAATGAGTTGATATTTTTGCCCTTTTGTTATTATAAAACTTTTCATATAGAGCAAGCCTTTGGTTTTAATACAATGAGCCTTATGCAGTTTTTTCAAAACAAAATCAAGGCTTATGTTTTGATGATGCTTATCGCTTTTTTGATCGGTTATATTTTGCTTTATATTGTGCTTATGATAGGGCCTAATTTTTGGTACTACTCTTGGGCGATTATCATGGGTTTTATCTTTTTTACTCAATGGGCTTATTTGCGATTTATTCTACCTCTTTTCAATCGCCTTAGCCCTTTGAAAGATGGTAGTTTGCGTCAGGCTATAGAGGATTACGTCACTAAGTTAGATTTTGATGTAGCCGAAATTTTGGTTGTAAATGGCTCGGCTCAATCTACTAAAGCCAATGCTTTTTTTATGGGTTTGGGTAAGCGCAAGCGCATCGTGCTCTATGATACTTTGCTTGAAACTTTAAAAGAGCAAGAAATTGTCGCTGTAGTCGCTCATGAACTTGGGCACTACAAAAAAAGGCACGTAGAATGGGGATTATTTAAGGCTTTTTTGCGCACAGGTTTAATGCAGTTTTTATTAGCCACTGCGATTTTTAGCCCCGCACTTTCCACTTCCTTAGGCTCGCCTGCAATGAGTCTGCCGCTCAATATTTTAGGTTTTTTCTTTTTATACCAACTTTTATCATTGCTTTTAGATGGCATAGAATATGCCATTATGAGACGGCAGGAATTGGAAGCCGATGCTTATGCTGCACAAACCTACTGCCCCAAAAAACTGGCTTCTTCACTCAAAAAATTGGCAGTGCATAACCTTACTAACCTAAGCCCTCACCCACTTTTTGTAGCTTTTAATCATAACCACCCGCCGCTACTCAAGCGGTTAGAAGCACTCAGCAAGTTGAAATAAATTATCCCTTAGCACTTAAAAATGAGCACTAAGGGATAGAGATAAACTGAGTACACGGCAAATTTACTAAATAAACCCCAAAATAGCAGTTTGCGAAAAACGGTTAGGGGTGTACGTCAAGTTGGTAAATCGACTTAGGAAGATTCAAAACTAACAGTTTTTCGAAAACTGTTAGTTATTGATAATTTAGCAAAGTTGTCGTACACCCACGGTTAGCTTTCGAGTAAAAAATCGATTTTAATCTTGGGAGAACCAAGCTTAATTTATATTTTCTTTACGGTAATACTATGCGCATCCTGCCTATCTTATCGATGTGTTTATTGCCGTGTTTAGGAACATTGTTCAAAAACAAAACTTCTTTATCACTCTTGCGAAGTGGAAAGTAGAGATTAGTCATAAATTCCTTATTTGATAAGTTTTTTAGCGTTTTTTTACCTGTTTGTAGGTCTATTATGCAAACAAAAGGAGAGGCAGTGGGTTTGCGCCTGTCAAGGCTGATTTTCTTCTCCTTTTTGTACTCTTTCATATTTGAGTGGCGTTGTTGCATCGCTATATTTGGAAAAAAAGGCTTT
>JAFIER010000255.1 GCA_020832465.1 Bernardetiaceae bacterium | reverse complement strand
TAGTTATTTTTAATGCGGTTATCTTGATAGATAAAATAAAATTCTGCAATAAGACGCCCTATCTTCTGTCCTTCGTTTAAGTTTTGATAACCCCACTCAATCGCACTACGAGGCAGAATCACTACTTCCGTCTCTTCAAGTGCTTCTAAAGTATAAAAGCCATTTTGTCTTAGCATAAAGTTTGAATAGTCGGAAATAAATTGATTTTCTAAAGCAAAATGTGTAGTATGCTCATTACCTTGATTATCAGTAATAAAAACTCTTATAATACCTTGGTTGATAAAAAATATTTTATCAGGAATGATACCAGGACGACCTAGAAGCGATTTACGCTTAAAAGTTTTAATACTCGTCTGACTAAGAAAGCTATCTAGCTCCTCCTCTGAAATACGAATCATTTGTTTAATTGCTTCTCTAATCTTTATCATGTCTATTATAAATTTAGTATTGGATAAAATGTCTTAAAGATGTTTTCTTATCTGACTAAATACCTTTTTAAACGCAGAACCTGTCAGTAACATACCTAAGCCCACTACGGTAATCGAGGATATGGGCATCAAAATCGCTGCAATAAGCGGGGAAAGTAAGTTTTGTAAAGCAAAAGATAATCCAATTAGATTATAAGACAGCGATATAGCAAAACCTATATAAACAATACGCATAGATAATTTGGAAAAATGCACAATCTCTGGAAGCTCCGCCAGACTCCCTGCGTCAGCCACAGCATCGCAAGCAGGCGAAAACTGATGCACATCTTCACTAATAGCAATACCAACTTCGCTTTGCTTCAATGCGCCCGCATCATTAAGTCCATCACCGAGCATCATAACCTTCAGTCCCTGTTTTTGTAACTGCTCAATATATAGCATCTTATCCTCTGGCGATTGCTCAAAATGCAAATCTTCGGACTGACCAAAAAGCTGTTGCAAACGCAGACTCTCATCAGACCTATCGCCCGAGAGTAGCGAGAGCTGATAGCCTCGTTCGCGCAAGCGTTCCATCAATGAAGAAGTATCCGCACGGAAAGTTTGCTTTAAAGCGTAAAATCCCTTTACTTTTCCATTGATTTCTACGAAAGAAACCGTCCGAAATTGATCATCTACGAGGTTTATATCTGCATTGGTAAAAGCAGCATTACCCACACGCACAAACAAATCCTCACCCACTAACGCCTCTACCCCACGCCCTGTATGCTCTGCAAATTTTTGAAGTTTTGCCATTGGGCAATCTGCAATAGTGCGATGTATAGCCCTGCTAATAGGGTGCGTCGAGGGCGCAACCGTGAGCTTAACGGCGGCAAGTTCGGCTTCGCTCAATGGCTCGCCTACGTACTCCGCTTGCCGTTCGGCATGCGTAATGGTACCTGTTTTGTCAAAAACAAGATGCTGGATAGCCGCCATTTTTTCTAATACCAAATTACTTTTGATAAAAATACCGCGGCGCGCAAGCAAACGCACGGCATTGCCCAATGCAAAAGGTGCATTAAGCGCAAGCGCACATGGGCAGGCGATAATCAAAACAGAAGTAAAAACATTGAGTGAAGCTGCTACCCCCGCCGTGAAATACCAATAAGCCGCCCCCGCCGTGGCAATACCCAGCACAACCCAAGTAAAAATACGACTCAAGCGATTCGTAAAAGAATGCAAATCCTCATGCGTGCTATCTTTCTGAAATGGCTCGGCATTCCAAAGGCGCGTAAGGTAGCTTTGCGATACGGATTTGCTCACTTGCACCTCTATAATATCGCCTACCTGCCGACCGCCAGCATAAATTAGTTCGCCTATTTCCTTTTTCACTGCCTCCGACTCACCCGTTACGAAGCTATAATCTATGCGCCCTTCGCCTTTGAGCAAAATAGCATCAGCGGGGATAAGTTCGCCGTTATGAATACGCAAAATATCTTTTTCTTTGAGTTCGGAAATGGATTTGCTTTTGATTGCTTCGCCTTCACGTACGGTCGCTGCTAAGGGAAAGTAAGAACGATAATCTCGCTCAAAAGAAATATTATCAAAGGTTTTTTGTTGAAACCAACGCCCTATGAGCAACAAAAATATAAGGGCTGCTAAGGAATCCAAATAACCACCGCCTTGCTCAAAAATAATTTCATAAAAGCTTCGCACAAATAGCGCAATCATGCCAGCTACAATCGGTACATCTATATTGATCGTGCGATGCTGCAATGCCCCCCACGCCGAACGCCAATAATAATCACCGCTATAAAGCAAAACAGGGAGTGTCAAAAGAATATTCAAATAACCGAAAACCTGCCGAAAAAAACTATCCATTTGCGCTTCCTCCAATCCGATATACTCTGGGAAACTCAAAAGCATGATATTACCAAAACAAAAACCCGCTACGCCAAGCCGCATATAAAAGGCTTTATCCATACCCTTTTGCTCGGCATCTTTTTCTTTGTTGAGGTGCTTATCCGCACGAATAGAAGGTGCATAGCCTAAAGCAGTCAGTAGGCTCGCCAGCTCGGAGAGTTTGATTTCATTTTCATAAAAAGAAATATAAACCTGCTTTTTAGGAAAATTTACTGACGACTCTCCCACAGCATCGTGCAAACGGTAAAGTTTTTCTAAAAGCCATACACAAGAAGCACAGTGAATGGA
Organism: Bernardetiaceae bacterium; assembly: GCA_020832465.1. Taxonomy (GTDB): domain Bacteria; phylum Bacteroidota; class Bacteroidia; order Cytophagales; family Bernardetiaceae; genus JAFIER01. The sequence goes on along the minus strand of JAFIER010000255.1, from coordinate 11,609 downwards.
GGGAATATAAAAGGAAACTTTCGTCAGATTGCCATCGCTAAAATCTATGAGTTGCGTACGAATATTCTGCTCATCGAGGTACTCCCAACGATTTTTACTATTGGCTTGTGTAGGATTTATGCCTGGATTTTGCTCAATTTTATAATAATCGGTAAGATTATTTTGGTCTAAAATATGATACACTGTTTGGCAACCAGCACAGCAAAATTGTAAATCCTGCTCTTTTATGATATCTTTGTCATTACAAAGGTCGCCACAGTGCGTACAGTGTGTTTGGGTTTTCGTCATTTTGTAGAACGGACTCACGTCTGTTTGTAAAAAATTAAAATAATTGGGCACAGGCTAAGAAGTCTATGCGATAAGTAAAGCCCCGATGCCTATCTGATTCATCATCTCAATAAGATGGCGTACGTCAAGTTAGTCAATCTACTTAGGCCGTTTTAGCACCCACAGTTTTCGAAAACTGTGAGCACTTGATGCTTACATGCCTAATCATAAAAACAAAAATAAGGGCTTTAGTTTTCAAAAACAATGACTTTTATTAGGTTTTAGGCTGATTATTGTCATAAATTGTGTGGTTTTAAATCTATTGTAGTTTCTTTACGTTATAAGAAGTAAGTCATACTACTTAGACATTCGCTAGGCAGAAATAACATTTCTTTGAGACAGGTCATTTCTAAGCCCATTTTTGCATAGTTTCGTGGGGTTTGCAAACCCCGCGCTATGCAAAAATGAGCAGTATGGAAGTAAGTATTAAATGCGATGCAAAGTACTATATTTGGGTGTACGACAATTTTGCTAAGTTAGCTCAAAAAACACTTTAAAACTAACAGTTTTTGAACACTGTTAGTTTTGAAATATTTGGGCGTACGTCAAGTTGGTAAATCAACTTAGATAGTTTCAGCCTTCACCGTTTTTAAAGCTGTAGTCCGAAGCTCCAGCTTCAGAAGTGGCTTATAACGAAGCTGGAGCTTCGTACTACAGGCAGTAAAGATATTAGATGTTAAATTTTTAGAGATAATTTAGCAAAGTTGGTCGTACACCCAAATACTTAGCATCAAAGTTCAAATCAATTAAACTCATAACTCATGCCATATTCATACATTTTTTGCACTCTTATTCTATTTTTTACATCTTTTATTCCCCTTTTTGGACAATCACCTCAACAGGCTCAGGAGTGGGTGCTTTATGCAGATTCTTTATCTACGGAAAAAAATAGACTTGAGCAGGCGCTAGATTTTTATGAAAAAGCCATTGCTTATTATGAAAAAGAGGCGCAATGGGAGGATTTTTTGGCTGTGCGCAATACGCAGAGCAAGCTACTTGCACGTAACCGCCGCTACGATAAAGCCCAACGCATAGCAGAAGAGAATCTACAAATAGCAAAGGAACGGCTTTCGCCGAATCACCCCGAAGCTGCCGATGCCTATAATAATCTCGGCATTGTGGCTTACTACCAAAGTCAGTACCGTAAATCAGCTGATTTTTATCGTTTAGCCCTCGAGCTCAGAGAAAATTTTTATGGCAGCACGCACCCCGAAGTGGCGAGCTCAAGGTATAATATCGGTTTGATTTATAGAAAAGAAGGTGCTTACGACTCGGCAATGCACTATTTCAAACAAGCCGAGCAGACTTATGAAGCTTTAAAGCCCGAGTATAAAAGCAATTTGGCTAAAGTTTATAATATGATAGGGCTTACTGCTTTTAATCAAAATGACTATGATGAGTCTCTGCGATATTATGAAAAAACGCTTGTGCTTTCGCATCAAATCTATGAAAAAGACAACAGCAATATCGCTGATGCTTATAAAAATATTGGTCTTGTGCATCGGGAAAAACGAGAGTATGCCTTAGCATTAGATTTTTACCGTCAAGCGGCTGATATTTACGCCCGAGAGCTGGGCGATATGCACGCCAAAACCGCAGATGCTTATAAATCCATAGGTACAATTTTCGAGCTGACGGGCGATTTTGATAAAGCGTTAGATTTTTATCAAAAAGCCTTAGACGGCACGCTGCAGGCTGCTGGCGAGCAGAGCGAAGCCGTAGCCTCGCTCAAAAATAATTTGGGATTGCTTTATGCACGCCATAACCAACCTCAACAATCACTCGAGTACCTCAAAGAGGCGCAGCTTATTTATGCACATATTTTTGGGCTTACACACCCCAAAAGCGCACTTGTAATGAAAAATATTGCATTGAGCTATAAGCTCAGTGAAGACTATAAAAATGCACACAGCTATTTGCAACAGGCTATTTATGCTTACCGCCAATCGCAAGGAGAGCGAAGCACTGATATTGCTACCTGCTTAAAAGAAATTGCGAGCTTGCACCTCCTCGAGCAAGATTGGGCGCAAGCCCTAAGCTTTGTGCAACGAGCTATCCAACACAACCACAGCAGTTTTGATGCGGACGAGCCAGCGCAAAATCCAAGCACAATAGGCATTTATGATAACAAAGAAATGGTGAGCATTTTACTACTCAAAGCCGAAATTTATCGCACAATGTATGCACAGCAGCAAGATATTGAAATGCTCAAAAATACGCTTCGTATCACTGATATTGCCGATACGCTAATCCTGAATATGCGCAGAGGACAAAGCGATAAAGAGGATAAAATCCGCCTCAACGCAGCAGCTACTAAAATTTACGGCGGCGGCATCGAGGACGCTTACGAGCTTTTTGTTCAAACTAAGAAAAAATATTATATCGAGCAAGCCTTTATATATAGCGAGCGCAATAAAGCCTCCGTACTTTTGGAGTCTATTTCCGATGTGCAGGCACAATCCGTAGCGGGCATATCGCCAGATATGCTTGCACAAGAGCAACAGCTCAAGCAAGAGATTACAGCCCTCGAGCAGCTTCTTTTACAGGCCCCAAATGCTGATGAAGAAGATGCACAGCGTACAGTGCTTTTCGAGGCAAAACGAAATTATGAGCAACTTATTAAACGCATGGAACTTGAGTATCCTGATTATTATAACCTCAAGCACAGCGTCGCGCCCATTAGCATAGCAGACTTACAGGCTTGGCTACCCGCCCAAACCGTAATTATGAGCTATTTTTTGAGTGAAAATAACGAAAAAATATTTTGCTTTCGCATAGAGCGCAAGAAAGTGAGCATTTCGGTAAAGCAGGCAGATGAGAAACTCTCACAATGGATTCAAGGATTTCGCAATGCCGTCAATTATCAAGTACCACAAATACTTAATTTTACAGCTTTTGCCCTCTACAAAGAGCTATTTAGCGAGCCACTGCCCAAGCGATGCCAACGGCTAATTATTATTCCTGACGGGCTAATGAGCACGATTCCTTTTGAGGCACTTTTAACCCGTCCTGTATTTGAAGACGATGAGAATTATGCCAATATGCCTTATTTGATTAAAGACTACGAGGTTAGTTATGCCTATTCAGCGACATTGCTACATCAAATGCAGTCTCGCGCTTCAGCTTGTCAGCCTCAAAGCTATGGATTATTGGCTTTTGCCCCTGTTTTTGATAAAAAAGAACAGCAAGAAGATGAAGATTCTCTCTCTCCTGAAAATCAAAAAGACCAATACCGTCGGTCTTCATTTGATAGGCATGCTATAGCTCAATCTCCTAAGCGAACAAGCGTATTGAGAAGTAATTTTACACCTATCCCGGCTACTGAAGACGAAGTCAATGCACTTGATTCTCTTTTCAAAGCCGCTCAATTTCAAAGTCGAGTATTACTGCGCAACCATGCCAAAGAGTCATCGCTAAAAGCTATAGAAAATACTTACTGTTTTTTACATTTTGCTACGCATGGCTTTATCAATGAAGAAGAGCCATCGCTCTCTGGACTGGCTTTTAGTCAGCACGATGAAATAGATGACGGCATTCTCTATTTAGGAGAGCTCTTCAATTTGCGCCTCCCAGCAAGGCTTGTTACACTTTCGGCTTGCGAAACGGGCTTGGGTAAGGTTTCAAGTGGCGAAGGTGTCATCGGACTGACGCGTGCGCTTATTTTTGCTGGTGCAGATAATATCGTTGTTTCGCTTTGGAAAGTAGCTGATGCTTCGACCTCTGACCTGATGATTGAGTTTTATAGTCATATTCTAAATCAGAAGCAAAGCATTGATAAACAATTTTTTGCAACTTCATTGCGCGCGGCAAAGCTCAAAATGATTGAAAGCGGTGAGTATGCCAATCCTTATTATTGGAGTCCTTTTGTACTCATTGGGGAGTAATTGGTGGGGGCATCAAGCACGAAGGCTTGTGATTTTGAAATGCCTACTTGTAGTTGTACTAAGCATATTTTAGGGTTACTATGGTTTATTTTTAGTTTTGTTTATGAAAATAACATTTCTGACAGAAATGTTATTTCTGGGCTAATTTAGCAAAGTTATCGTGCACCCTTTTAGGGTTACTATGGCTTATTTTTAGTTTTTATTATAGATAACAATTTCGAGTAGCTCGGCAATTTCTTTGATAGCTATTTTGAGTTGCTGGTGCGTTTTGAGTAGCTCAAGTGCGGCGGTGTCTGACTCGGCTTTTCGGATATGCTCGAGGTTTTCTTTTTCGAGTTTTTGCAAAATGCGCAGTTTGAGGTGTAGCAGGTTTCGATAGCTTACTTTATTTAGAATATCTGATTCGTGGGGTGTATAAATATCGTATCTTTTTTCCCAGTTAGGGCTAATCACATGTCTATCTAATAGTAAATTGCTGGCTGTATGCTGTGCATCTGCGTCGATAGTATGAAGCAGTTGCTCGGGCGAGGGTGGGCGTTCTCCTCGCTGCACTGCTTCTACAAAAGTCTTATAAATAGTAGCCAAATGTGGATTTGTAGGCATTACTTGCATTTCTTCCAAAATATATTGCGCCACGTAGTACTCTGCTTCTATTGCGATATAACCGTATCGAATCATGAGCCGCATTAATTCTTGCTCATAAAGCTCGAGCGAAGTTTTTGATATGGATTTAGATTCCTTTTTGTCTTCTGTTAGGGGTATCTTTTCAGTTATAGTTATGGGTGGTAGCCCCTCGATATCATCTAATAGTTCTTCGGGCATAGCACTGATATCGGGCAGTGGAATGCCATCGGCTGGGGGCGGGCTGATGTCTTTATTTTTTTCTGCTTGTTGTGTTCTTTTGTTTCTTCTTTGCTCTTCGAGGCGTTCACGGTTTAGGATTTTATTACCTTCTGAGACTAAGGTTTGTTCATCTACGGCGAGCATTTCGCTACACTGCTTAAAGAACATCATACGTTTTATAGCATCAGGAATTTTGATAATGCTCCTGACGATTTCACCAATGGCTTTTGCTTTAGCGATGGGATCATTAGCTGTTTCTTTGAGATAAATTTCGGTTTTGAATCGCAGAAAATCCTTTTTTTCTCTTTGTATATAGGCTTTAAAAGCCTCACCTCCCATTTTTCGTACTTGGCTATCGGGGTCTTGTCCTTCGGGCAGTGCAATGGCACGCACGTCCATTCCTTCTGCTAAGATTAAATCTATGCCACGCATAGCTGCTTTTAGCCCGGCGTTATCGCCATCGTAGATGACGGTAATATTTGTAGAAAAGCGTTTTAAAAGTTTGATTTGTCCTTCGGTAAGTGAAGTTCCTGAAGAGGCGACTACATTTTCGATACCTTCTTGTGCGAGTGAGATGACATCAGTATAGCCCTCAACCATCAAACTTTCGTCTTGTTTTCGGATTTCTTGTTTGGCTTGAAAAAGTCCGTATAGTACTTTACTTTTTTCATATACCAAAGATTCTGGGGAATTGAGGTATTTTGGTTTGTCGTCTTTGCGCAGGGTGCGCGCGCCAAAACCTATGACCCTGCCCGAGAGGTTATGAATCGGAAACATTACTCTACCTCGGAATCGGTCGTACTGTTTTCCTTCTTTTTTGATAATAAGGCCTGCTTCTTCGAGGATATCGGGGCTATATTTTTGAGCAATAGCTTGCGTTTCGAGGGCGTGCCAATCATCGAGGCTATAACCGAGCTCAAAACGTTTGATAGTGCGCTCGTGAAATCCGCGTTCTTTAAAATAGGAAAGTCCTATGGATTTACCCTCGTCGCTTTCCCATAGTTTATTTTGAAAATAATCGTGTCCGAATTTAAGTGCAATGAGCAAACTTTCTCTTTGTTTTTCTTCTGCTTGTGCTTCTTCTTGCTCTTCACGGCTACCTTCTGGGATTTCTATATGGTATTTATCAGCGAGATAGCGAATTGCTTCTGGATAGCTCACGCCTTCGTGCTCCATGACGAAGGTAATGGAGTCTCCGGCTTTTCCACATCCAAAGCATTTAAAAATTCCTTTGCTTGGTGCTACTGAAAAGGAGGGGCTTTTCTCGTCATGAAAAGGACAGCAAGCCCAAAGATTTTGCCCTTTTTTTTGTAAGGGCAAAAAATCGCTAATAACCTCTTCAATAAGTGCAGAGGTTTTGATTCTGTCGATAATATGCGCAGGAATTTTCACTTGATGTGTGTATTGAAAATAAGAGTTTTCGTTTTTATACCTAATTTTAAGCACCAGTGCTTTTTTATTATTTCAGCAGTGCTTGTTTATGAGCTTATTAAATAACTAAAAAGGGTTGTTATTTTTGTACCCTTACTAACAATCTAAAAAACCTCAAGCACTTACATAAAGTTTGTACTTGAGGTTTTAATATTCAGAAAATTTTATGCTTTAACAATTAAGCATTTGTAGATTCTTGGCTCAACTCTTCGAGTGGGTCTTTTTCAGTTTCTTCTTCCTCTTTTTTGCGAATCGGAATACCGTGCTTTTCAGCAATTTCAGTATCGAGTTTTTGGAGTGCTTCGAAGAGTTTGTCTTCTTCAATGCTTTCTTCTTTGATACTTACTTTATCGAGCAATAGATCTACGATTTTAGTTTCTGCAAGTTCGTTGATGATATTATTTCTCTCTTCGGCGTATTTTTCATCGCTCATAAGCATTTGGAAATAATTATCAATCATGGCTTGCATTTGCTCTTCTGGCAATTGAATTTGAGCAAAGTATGGGTTTTGCTTTAGTCTTGTAGCAGCTGCTTCTTTGATTTCGTCGGGTTCAATTTGCACACCGTGTTCTTTGGCTACTTTATTTTTGATAATAGTCCATTTTAGATCTCGGTTAAACTGTGGTAGGCTTTCGTTTGCCTGTTCATCAGTATCGATTTCCTTGCTTACCTCTTTGAGCCACCTACGCATAAAGTCTTGTGGGAGGTCAATGGAGTGTTTATCTAAGAGTAGCTCTGTGAGTTGCATAGCTACATAATTGCGCTGATAAGGCTTGAGCTGCGCAGTATATACTTCTTTGATTTTTGCTCTAAATTCTTCTACGTCTTTGATTTCCTCATTTGGAAATATTTTCTCAAAAAGCGTTTCGTTTAATTGAGCCTCTTCTTGACGTTCAATAGATACAATTTCGAAATTATAATTGCCCTCGAGTTCGGCTACTACGTCTTCGTCTATACCGAGTGCCATTGAGGCTTTTTTGTCGGTATCAAAAAGCTGTTTGATGTCAATAATTACTACATCTTCTAAGGCTTTTCCTTCAAAAAGGGCAAAAGCCTCTTCTGTAAGTTGATTTGTAGGGATATAATTATCCGCACTGAACAAAGTATCATTAGCATCTTTTTTCTCTTCGCTATGTTCAACGGGCGTAATTTCGGATTTGAAAAAGTCTCCTTTTTGAATTTGTTCGCCCGTTTGCATTTCGCTGTGCTGCTCGAGCATTTTCTGGATAATTTCATCGACTCTCTCTTCTTTCATTTCTACGTTGTAGCGCAAAAGTTCGTTAGAGTTTTCGGGCATGCTCAGTTCAAATTCGGGTATAAGTCCGAGTTCAAACTCAAATTCAAAGTTTTTATCTTTTTTCCAATCGATAATATCTATTTTTGAGTTGAGCAGTGGTTGCCCAATCATATCGAGGTCATTTTCTTTGATATAATCATTGAGTTTGTTTTGCAGCATATCCAGCACTTTTTCACGCTTTACATCGCCAATAATTCTATTACGGACGAGGTGCAAAGGTGTTTTACCAGGGCGAAACCCCTTCATATTAGTCTGCGCAGCTACCTTGCGAATTTCAGCATCTATATCACTTTTATAGTTGCTTTCTGCAATTTTTATGGTAAGAATGCTACTTTTGTTTTCTTTTTGCTCTAATGTAACTTCCAAGATATTAAGATTTTAAGATGAAACGGTTTGAGAAATGTCTAATTTGGATTATGCTTTTGCAAAGCATAGTGCAATTAAGCAAACAGATACTATCGTGTATATAAAAAGAAAATTTCTCCTTTTGAGGAAGAAATTTTCTTTTCAAACCCATACATTATGTATGCTAAAAAAATAATTGTGCGGATGGAGGGAGTCGAACCCCCACGCCCGAAGGCGCTAGATCCTAAGTCTAGTGCGTCTACCAATTCCGCCACATCCGCTTATATGTATTAGCTTTTGAATTGGAGATACAAAGGTATTAAAAAAAATTGAATTTCAAAAAAAAGACGCAATTTTTTTTCTATTTTTTTTTACACCTTTCTTGCTTCCCTGAGTGCTTCTCGTTTAGCTTCTTCTTTTTTTCGTTTTAGCTCGGCTTGTTGTTGCTCTTCGATTGAGCATGGATAGCCAAAAAGACATTTTTGAGAAATTGCCTTTACAACCTCTTTGGGTACCATATCGCGCCAGCTTTCGTCCTCTCCTTTACGAATCATAGCAAGTACATCGTCAGAAAAGATATGCAATATAGAGTTTTTAAAATTTTGAATATCTATGATTTGATTATTGGCTATCAAATAGTTACATAGGTATTTAAACTCACTTTTAAGTTCAAAATTTTCACTTGTAATAAGCTCGCCGCTTGCAGTATCGCTTGAGGGATATACGTATGCTACGACGTTATGACCGAATAGCCGTCCGTAGGCTTCTAAAAAACCGCCTTTTAGTTCGTTATAAAAACGAGGGTTAAAAATATCAGCAAGTGAGTACACACCCAAGGCTAATCCTATTTTACGTTGCCTATTAAGGCTCGATAGATAAGAAACAAGACGATAGTATTCTTGATAATTCGAAATCATAACGGCTTTGCCAAGCGAACCTAAAATATCTACCCTATCTAAAAAATCTTGCTCGTCAATGCCTTCGCCTTCTGCATTAAGATTTTTGAGTGTAAGCTCTGCTAATACTACTACTGCATCGGGGTCAACATCAGGGTCATCTAAAAATAATTCTTTACTGCGTTCAAAAATATCCATATTTACGTGCGTAACGGGACGGAAACGCCCTCTAAGCGCAAGGATATTTTTTTTGTAAAGATATTCCGAGGGTTGTCTTACTTTACCTTTTGTATCAAAAAGTGCGGCATTACTCATTCCATTTTTGACGAGCTTGAGGCTCATAATTCTATTATCAATATGTTCAAAATCTGGACCTGTTATCCGCACCATATCAATTTCAACTCTATCACGTGAGAGATTGTCCATCAGTGAGGTAAGGAGTAAATCGGGTTTATCCGCATAATAATAGCAGGCATAAATCATATTTACACCTAAAATACCGATAACCTGTTCTTGCAAAAATTTATGATTATCCAAAAGATTGACATGAATAACAAACTCATTGGGAGAGGTCTGAGGATTGGCTTGAAAGCGCAGACCGAGCCAGCCATGTCCGTTATTTGTTTTTTGAAAATTAAGTACTTCTACGGTATTAGCAAATGCAAAAAAGTTGGTTTCTGGGCGGCTTTGGCTGAGGCGCTCTTCTAATAAACGAAATTCTTTTTTGAGCATTTTGAGTAAGCGCGCCTCGCAAACATAGCGTCCGCTTTTCTCGGGTCCGTATATGGCATCGCTAAATTTCATGTCATAAGCCGACATTGTTTTGGCTATTGTACCAGAAGCAGCACCTGCTTTAAAAAAAGCTGCCGCTACTTCCTGCCCTGCGCCAATTTCTGCATAAGAGCCATAAATACGTGCATCTAAATTGAGTTGTAAGGCTTTTTGTTTGGTAGTAAGCATTCGTCCGTTCATACAAATATTGTATTTTTGAGTGTAAAAGAGAAGTTTGTTTGATTTAGATGTTTAAAGGACAAGGCAGTGTTCAGGTTTACCAAAGTTACTACTTTTTTTTGGTTTTTAGCAAATTTAGTGTTTGCTTTTTCTACTTATCTGAATTTAGGTCGAAATAAAAAAACATTTTTCCCATCTTCACTCTGTGTAAAAAACTAATAAACAATGATTTAAAGAATCAACGGTTTTAAAATACCCAATTACTTAATAATACTTTTTGCTGGCAAATTTCAAACCATCGGGAGGGGCTGCTGTCCACTACCGGGGGTATCCATAAAGATTTCCCCCTCTACGAATCTATTTAAAAGCGTCTCGCTTTTACAACCTTCTAAGTTCTTACCGATGCCCGTACATAACCTGTTTGTTCGGCGATAAGCTCCAATTCCAACTTCTCCCAATCCCCCACAGACCGCAGGAAAACTTCTTTCTCCTGTCGCAATTTATGCAATGTATCGTAAAATTGCAAATATATTTTGGTAATTACAGATTATTTTAGTATGTTTATCGTAGTTTAATTTCCTTTTTACAAGCCAAATTTTTATGTTAGACGTATTACAAAGAATAGTCAGAACTTTGGAAACACAAGATATTGCTTACATGTTATCGGGCAGTTTAGCTATGGGTTTTTATACGATACAACGCACAACAAGAGACCTCGATATTGTAATTGACTTGCAAGAAAAGCATTTGTCTGTTTTTTTTGAAGCCTTTTCAAAAGGCTACTACTGCCCCAAAGATAGTATAAAAATAGAAATAGCACGAAAAGGAATGTTCAATTTAATTGATTTTCAAACGGGCGTAAAAATAGATTTTATGGTAAAAAAAAATAGTCCGTATCGCAATACGGAGTTTCAAAGAAGACGAAGAGAGGAGTTAGAAGGTTTTGCGCTATGGGTGGTGAGTCTTGAGGATTTGATTTTATCAAAGATTATTTGGATACAAGAGCTCAAAAGTGAAAGGCAAATTGAAGATATAAATAATCTTTTGCGTAATCCAGATGTAGATAAACATTATCTAAATTTTTGGATAAAGGACATGGGTTTAAACATTTATAATATTACAATATGAATGATACAAATAGTTTTATTTATGACAAACAGATGGAAATAATACTGATGCAATCTCCTGCGCAGCGTTTTCAGACAGGTATCAATATGTCTGAACTTTCTTTTCAAATGCAAAAGCAACGCATAAAAAAGAATAATCCAGCAGCTTCTGAGCGAGAAGTTATAGTTTTAATGTTTATAGAATTATACAGTAGTCAGTTTTCTGATAGAGAGTTAGAAAAAATAGTTAGTTATCTGCTCGCAACATAGCATAACTAAACAAAAACCGATACTCCTCAGCCCCCTGCACACTCTGCAAATCTCGTTCCTCAATACCCACAAGACTCATACCAAATGGATAGTAATGATTTTCTTGTAAGATTTCGGGTTTGGCAACGGGCAAAACTGCAAATTTCAAATTGTCTGTGTAGCTTGGTGTTGCACTTTGGCTACTTACCGATGCCCGTACATAACCTGTTTGTTCGGCGATAAGCTCCAATTCCAGCTGCTGCCAATCCCCCACAGACCG
>JAFIER010000253.1 GCA_020832465.1 Bernardetiaceae bacterium | reverse complement strand
CATACTTGGTGTAATAAATTACACGAAGTATGTGGTATAGGCTATTTAAAGGCAGATTGACTATTTTTAATATATTAGCCACCAACGTGCATATCGCTTAGAAAAATGCGAGTGTTGATGGCCAATATAGAAGATTCTTTTTCAGGGTGCATTCGTTAAAAAAAAGCTACATTCCGAACCTTGCTCGCCTCTTGAAAAGCAATATTTTCACCAATTTCGATGCTCTGCTTGAGCAATTTGGGCGGTACGGGGACAATCAAAATGCTGTCTTCATTTTGATGCGAGAGTTGCAAATCCATCAAATAACGCTCAATATCCGCTAATTTTGTAGGGTTTCCCCTGAGCATAAAAACCGATTTTTGAATGCGCTTGCAAGCTCGGGTTTCTAAATACTGCGATACGTGCTTTCTGACCCTATCGTCAGAAATATCATAAAAAATTAAGTAGTACATAAGGCTTAAATAAGTTTCTTCACTATATAAATCACGATTGAAAATAGCAAAACCGCTACTAAAATAATCAAAAACGGCATAAAAAAATCCTGTACATTCCAACGGTCAGAGCCATAATCATAGTCCCTATCTCGGCGTTGGTTTCTGGATCGGTCGCTTTCTAAATCTTCTTGGATATCGTCCCGAATAGCAGGCAGGTTTTCAATGACCTTAATCGTTTTATCCACATCATCAGGACTTATCCAAATCAAATCTGTATCAGGAATAGCGGGCAGGTTGTCCGAGTATTGCTGATAAACTTCTACATCGGCATAAAGCCAATACTTTACACCCCCATGACCACTGCAACTTCCCGCACCCGTAGTGCTTCGCCGCTCGCCGTCCTTACAAACGCACCCCACACGTTGTTTGCGTTTTTCTGCTGTCTGCGCCTCAGCCCCTGTGGCGAGCGCAAGGATTAAAATCATAATCCATAATCCTAAAATTTGATTTTTTGTCATAGTAAAACAAGTAAAACAGTGATAAAATTTGTAAAAAATCATACGACTACACATTTTCCATAGCGTGCCACGCTATGGAAAAATGGGCTTAGAAACGACCTTTCTTTGAGCAATGTCATTTCTAATATGGAGAATGTCCAGTAGTATGGTAAAAAATATAGCAACGGCAAATAATAATAGTATCAAGCACTAACAGTTTTTCGCAAACTGTTAGTTCTAAAAATTAGACTCAAAGCACTGTTAGTCATGGTTTTTAAAACCTACGTCCCGTTTGCACGCTCGAGCAGCATATTAGCAAAATGCTGCGCATCTAAGCTAATATGATGCAGACGGCTTCTCTTAAGCCCCTTTCGGGGAATGACTTCTGCTAAATAATCGTGCAGTGCATGAATCAATCGTTTTTTGCCTTCGCCTTTAAGGTATAATCCGCCTTTTTCAACGATTCTGAAATCATTATCTGTAATGGCATATTGCATACAAAGCCTAAATACAACCCTTTCAATCCAATTTCGATAAGGCTCAATCATATCAAAAGCTAAGGTGGGCGCACTCGAGTACTGGTCGGCGTGCAACACGCCAATGCTGGGGTCGAGTCCGCTTTTGATTTGCGCACTTTGTACTTGTGCGTAAAGCATGCCATAGCCGTAGTTGAGCATAGCATTGAACTTATCCTTAGCTGGGCGTTCACCTCTTGTTTCAAAACGATACTGGTGGGGTAGTGCGTATGCTATTGCTTGAAAGTAATACCTTGAAGCAGTGCCTTCATAGCCTCTTAATTTATTTTTCCAACTTTCATCGGTTTTTTTGAGCTTTACAGTTTGTAATGCTTTCGCAGTCTGTTGGATTTTTAAAATAGCATCATCGATGCGCTGCTCCGAAGTTGGCGAGTTAGGCAGGTTAGGAAAATAGCGTACCTGCTGCAAAAAAGCAAGTTGCTCTCTAATTTTATCCTCTATAATGGTTTTTATCCAAGGAATTGCCCTTGCCTGTTGCGAAAAGGAGAGTTGCTCACGCCGAATCGTAGCGATTGAGCCAAAGCGGTTATTCCAAACCCTGCCTTTCGCCTCGCCTTGTCCGTCCATAAAAACAATATCTATGCCCTCTTTAATAGCGAGCATAATCGCATCACTGGTTACTAATGTGCCTTTCGAGATGAAAATACTATCAATTTCATCAACCGAAAAACGCTCAATTTTATTATCTTCTGTGCGCACCTCAAACATACCTTGCGCACGCTTGAGATAAGCCCCACGGCTGTGAATAATAAGTTGCATAATCCGTCTTAATCAAAACATAATTGATAACTAAATTTTTTACATACTAATAGACATTCGCTAGCCAGAAATAAATTTTAGAAATAAATTTTAGAACTAACAGTTCTGTCAGAACTGTTAGTTCTAAAATTAAAATTTTTTATACAAAATAATACGTTGTTTTTTTCATAAAAGTTTGCAAAGTCCGAAATAACATTTTTGAAAAAAATATTCTTTTGGATTTTGCGCTACGGGGCATGAATTTAGAACTAACATTTCTGCCAGAAATGTTAGTTCTGCTTATGGCAGGTTTCTTACTCCCAGCCCCTCTTAATTTTAGGTGGGGGAACTACAGAAACTCCCCTCCTTTTCAAGGAGGGGATAAAGGGGTGGTTTTCTTTTCACGGAGGGGATAAAGGGGTGGTTTTCTTTTCAAGGAGGGGATAAAGGGGTGGTTTTCTTTTCAAGGAG
>JAFIER010000251.1 GCA_020832465.1 Bernardetiaceae bacterium | reverse complement strand
GTCAGACAGCTCTTGATTTTGGCTCGTCTGCGAAATCAATTACCAAACATCATTCAAAACGAATTAGGAAATATGGGAACTATTGGATATGACATCGAACAAGATGAGTTGTACTTGAAAGGCGAAAAGAAAGCTCAAATTAGATTTGCTTTAACTTGTTTAGCAAAAGGTTTTTCTATAGAAATGACTGTCGAACTCACAGGCTTGAGCGAAGAGGAGGTTCAAAAACTCAAAGACGGGATGGAAAAGGAGTAAGCTAACTTGTTTTTCTTGTTGTAAATGCTTCGTTAAGGGCTGGACACAATGTACTCGTTACCATTTCTGACAACAAAACAGGCGATGCTGTGGCAGCAATTTACGCAAAGACGTATCAGCGGGTGTGGTTTCTATCAACTGGACGGCAGCGCACAAACGAGAATCTGTCATTCTGGAAAACGGCGACGAGGTACATTATCGCTACGATGCCCAAAACAAACGCATCTATAAAAAGCAGATAATCAACACCTTAGATGCGAACGACGAGCCGATAACAGAAATCATCGAGACCCTCCTCTTTGTCAGAATCAAGATTTTCAGGATTTTGGGATTTACTTGATTTTTGCCATCCTGCTAATCCTTTAATCTTGTTAATCCTGATTCAGACAACACAGAAATCGATGGCGAAATAGTTGCAATTACGAAAAAAATGCATTATCTTCGTGATGCTACGGATTGGATGGCTGCCCCCACCGGAAAAGCAATCACTGAGCACTATTTTACATCTAAAGCCTACCGTTTTGGATTCAACACCCAAGAAAAAACACCCGAAATCTCGCCCGATACTTATACGGCGGAGCTTTGGCAGTATGAAAATATCAAAAATGATCAGTATCCTCTATTCTGCAATATTGCTTTTAGTAACTTTGGTAATTTGGACAATGCTTTATAAAGCCCAATTTTTAGAATATGATGATAACTATGGAAATATTTTAACTGCATTTTTTCTATCGATAGTTACAACAATTATTTTGATAGTTATTTGGTTTAAGTTGCAATGCGTTATAAAAAAATCTATATGGCAAACAATTTTATTCTTAATAACCTCATCTCCAGTAACAATTATACTTGTTTCAATTAACTATCTGGAAATTTTTCGTACTATACTAAAAAACTGACAAATGCTCCAAATACCACTTCGACAACGTCTTTTATTTTATGTCATACGTGCTGGGTTTGTGCTTCGCTGATAGAGAATTGTTTATATCGCCAAACCAAAAACTCTCACAACCCGCTCGCCAATACCCACTTTTATAGCAGGTAGCGACGGCTGAAATTTAGTAGCGTGCCTTATATATTTAGAGTGCGCTTTTTTTACTCGAGTTTATATCCACGCTTTGATAACACTTTGTTAAGGCTTAGTACACACCGATTAAACTCTTACAGCATTACCTTTAAAATATATTTGGCAAAAAATATGTAAAACAAACAAGATAAAAACATATTTTTGCTTATTTTGCAAACGATAGCAAAAAGTCAATGTTTATTTGAGTTGAATTAAGTCAGTTAAATAGAAAATCAAATTTTATTGAGCGATAGATATGAGCAAATATAAATACACAGCTGAATACGAAATCAAAGCCTCTCCGCAGTTGCTTTATGAGTACCTCGCTACAGCTTATGGTCTTTCAGAATGGTTTGCCGAGCGTGTGGAGGTGAAGCAAGCCAAACTCTACGATATATACTGGGATAACGAAAGTCATCTTGCCAAAATTGCTGTAAAGCGAACAAATAAGATGATACGTTATGTATTCGTAAATGGTGAAGATGAAAAGCATACACCTAAAGATGCCTCTTATTTAGAGTTCAAACTCAGTTATAACGATTTTACAGAATCTACATTTTTAAGCGTTACGGACTACTCCGATATGGAAGACGATAAAGCCTTAGAAGACCTTTGGAACGGACTCGTCAATAATCTAAAAAATAAAGTTGGTGGCTGAGGATCTGCCTTACTACAATCAATTTCTTAGCGGACAAAACTAAATACAAAATATGAAATTTTGCGCACAAATTGGGGGGGGGGCTATTGTATGTCTCATAATACAATGTATTTTTTTGCAAGGATTGCTCGCACAAGAAGAGCCTAATCCTTATAAATTTACGCTTGATGATTTAGAAGAGGGGAGTGAAAAAGAAAATACAGTTATGCTCGCTACACAAACTGCTCAGGAGTTGCGTGAAGCCCCCTCTATCGTAACCGTCATAACAGCAGAAGAGATTAGGCATACGCCCGCTCGAGATTTGCGCGATATTCTATATTGGGTTGCTGGTATTGATTTTGGTGTAGATGTAGAGAGTGTAGTAGGTATCGGTATGCGTGGAAATTGGGCACACGAGGGCAAAGTTTTATTGATGATTGATGGCATTGAAATGAATGAACTGCTTTACGGTACAACACAATTTGGTGCAAATATATCGCCTGATATTATCGAAAGAATAGAAATTATTAGAGGTCCGGGCTCTGCCATTTATGGCGGTTTTGCCGAGTTTGGTGTAATTAATATTATCACAAAGGGCGCAAGTAATTATAATGGTATTGAAGCCCAAAATTTTGTAGGCACAACAATAAATGGAGCTTTTAGGCAAAGCTTTACCACGACCATAGGGCGACAAATCGGCGATGTAAATCTTAACCTTTCGCTTCACCAACAAAACAGTTTTTTAAGTGATTTGGACTATACCGATATTTTTGGTACAAGTTTTAATATGCTCGAAACATCGGAGGTTTTTACACGCTATGTCAATGCAGGAGTCGAGTATAAGGGGTTAAAAATACGAGGAATTTTTAATCGTTATCAAATGCAAATGCAAGATGCTTTTGTAGCAGCTACGTCCATTCCTTACGGGCAACGCTTCGAGTCCAGTCTTCTTCAAGCCTCCTACACTTGGGAACCACATGAAAAATTACGCATTGAGCCACAGCTCAACTATCAAGCTTTTGCGCCTTGGAACTCTACAGTCTTTGATATCTTGCCCGTCGACCAAGATAAGTTATCCGTTTATGATATGCGTGCCCGTCGTTACCGTGCTGGGGTGCGTGCATTTTATCAATATTCTGAAAAACTACTTTTTACAGTTGGAAGTGAGTATTTTCGCGATGAAGCAACTACGCAACAAAGAGTTTTTTATAACGGCAGTCAGTTTATGAATTTTTCTAACTTAGCCTTGTACGCTCAAGGACTTTGGGAAACCCCTTATTTCAACCTTACCTTTGGTGCGCGCTACGATAATCATAGTTATTATACCTCTACTTTTGTGCCACGCTTAGGTATAACTAAAGCGTGGGAAAAGTTACACGTCAAAGTGCTTTATAGCAATGCCTTTCGCGCCCCTACATTAGAAAATATCAATCTTGGATTAGCCACTGATATTCGTCCTGAACTTACTACGGTACTCGAAGCGGAGGTTGGATACCGATTTTCAGATAAACTGCGCCTTACCGCAAATTTATATGATATGACTACTAATGATGTAATTATCTACCTTTTTAACCCCAATACAAACGAAGAGGGCTATGCTAACTTCGACCCCGTAGGTACACGAGGGGCAGAGCTCGAGTTGCAATGGAAAGCTAAAAAACATCGCTTTACTTTCAACTATTCATTTTATACGACGGCGGGCAAACCCACAATTATAGACTTTGGTGTACCAAACCGCAATGCTAACCTTGGCTTAGCCCCTCATAAACTAACTTTACGCAGCAATATTGCATTAAGTGCACCTTTTTACCTCAACTTTGCATTAGTAGGCGCAAGCCGACGCTGGGGCTATGAAAGCCCATTGCAAAACGGAGAAGTCGAAATTACAGATTTTGACCCCTATCTCATGGCCAACTTATCGCTACAAGTGCGAGGGATTTTTAGAGAGGGTATTGATTTGAGCATTAGTTGTTTTGATATTTTTAATCAAGCACCGCCTTTTATTCAACCTTACTTAGGCGAACATGCTGCCATGCCTAACCTTAGCCGTGAGTTTGTCGCTAAACTAAGTATTACACTGCCGTATTGATTCATACAAGGCTGGTAGCGTAGGGCTAAGGCTTTTATAAATTTGCCCTTTTGACTCCATATTGATTTGCATTTGCCACTAAAATAAATCGTAATTGCATAATTCGCATCTTTAGCAATTGTAAAATAAAATAAAAATGCGTAATTTTGCACCATGCTAACAATTAGAGACCTTTCATTTTATTTTGCAGACCGTGCCCTCTACGAAGAGGCTTCCCTGCAAATCAAGCCCAAAGAACATATCGGTTTTGTCGGACCTAATGGTGCGGGCAAATCGACACTACTACGCCTTATTGTAGGCGAATATATTCCTGATGGCGGTGCTATTGAGAAAAGCAACGACTGCAGTATCGGATTTCTAAATCAAGATTTACTCTCTTACGAATCGGAAGAGAGCATTTTGGAAGTAGCGATGCAGGCTTTTGAGCGCGAAAATGCGATTCAAAGAAAAATAAATCAAATTTTGAAAACCATAGAGACAGACCCCTCTGATTCAAATTTGAATAAATTAGCCGCTTTGCAAGCCGAGTTTGAAACGCTGGGCGGTTATGCGATACAATCAAAAGCAGAAGCTATGCTCGAAGGTTTAGGATTCAAAACCGCAGACCTCAATCGCCAGCTTAAAGAATTTTCTGGTGGATGGCGCATGCGTGTAATGCTTGCCAAATTGCTATTGCAAAAACCCGCACTGCTACTACTCGATGAGCCTACCAACCACTTAGACTTGCCCTCTATAGAATGGGTAGAATCCTATTTGCGAAGCTATGAAGGTGCTTATCTTGTAGTTTCTCACGATAGGGATTTTTTGAATAATGTCTCGGATATTATCGTCGAAGCATCGGGCAGGCAACTGCATCGCTATGCCGGCAATTACGATTTTTATATCGAAGAGAAAGAATTGCGAGAGGAGATTTTACAAAAATCATTTGAAAATCAGCAACAAAAAATCCGAGAAACAGAGCGTTTCATAGATCGTTTTAGAGCAAAAGCAACAAAATCTAAGCAAGTGCAATCAAGGGTAAAAGCCCTTGAGCGTATGGATAAAATTCAAATGGATACGGTCGCACCACAGGCTATGAATTTGAGATTCAAAGCTGGACAGCCCTCTGGAAAAATCGTATTAAAAGTCAAAGACCTATACAAAAGCTACGGCGATTTGAAAATATTCGAAGATGCCGTACTCGAAATAGAAAGAGGTGATAAAATTGCACTTATCGGCGCAAACGGCAAAGGTAAATCAACACTTTTGCGTATTATAGACGGTAGCGAAGCGCATGAAGGTGAAAGAGAAGGCGGCTATAACGTCCGAAAAACATTCTTTGCACAGCATCAGCTCGAAGCCTTAGATCTTACGAATGACCTCATTGAAGAACTGCGCACCGTAGGTGCAAACAAAAACGAAACCGAACTGCGCACCCTACTCGGTTGCTTTCTCTTCACAGGTGAGGACGTGGAAAAGAAAATTAAAGTACTCTCGGGAGGTGAAAAATCAAGAGTTGCATTAGCCAAAACACTACTCACCGAATCAAATTTTTTACTCTTAGATGAGCCTACAAATCACCTGGACATCATGTCCGTGGATATTTTGATTGAAGCTTTACAAGCATACGAGGGTAGTTTTGTGGTTGTTTCTCACAATAGATATTTTGTCTCCGAAGTGGCCAATAAAATCTGTTGGATAGAAGACGGACAGATAAAATCTTACCCCGGTACCTACAAAGAGTTTAGCCTTTGGATGCAAGACCGTGAGGCTGAGAGAAAGCAACAAGCACAAACTGTAAAAAACGAAAAACCTAAAGCCAATAATAAGAAAAAAATATCTGACAACAGCCAAGAGTTTAAGAAAAAACAAAAAGAACTCCAACAGGCTCGCCGTAAAGTAGAACAAATAGAAGACGAAATTCAAAAGCTCGAAGCCCAAATTGCTGACACCGAAAAGCAACTTGCAAAGCCCGAAGTTATTGCAGATTTGAAAAAACTCGAGCAAACCAATCAGCAATATCAAAAGCTCAAGGCTACCTTAGCGCAATATACAGAAAACTGGGAGGTAGCACTCGAAGAGCACGAAGCCTTAGAAACCTCCTTTTAAGTATGGAGCATAATGATAATTTTGGCTATTTAAATCGGGGGGGCCCTCTCCTATAAATCGGTAGCACAAGCCTATACACCAAGAAAACTACCCTTGCTGTGTCTGCTCCTCCCCCCGTACCCAATACCAACTCAATAGTAGTTTTGAGAAACACCCTTTGAATGGCGGCTGTATTTTTTATTATGGCAGAACAAAAAACAACATATTGGAGGCAGAAACAAGAAGAGATTAGTCGCTATAGCCGCCGGCTCTCGAAGCGTGCGAACAGCCAAGTTATTCGCTTTTTGATATGGAAGAGTAAATACCTCTCGGATAGAATTTTTATGCTCATTGTCTGTGCATGGGTAGGAATTTTATCTGGTATAGCTTCTATGATACTCAAAACAGCGATTCTATGGGTCGAAAAGGTGCTCTCTCGTAGTGATACAGTTTGGGAAAGTTATAACTACGGCTTGCTTTTTTATCCAATTATCGGTTTGCTTATAACTGTATTTTTGGGTCGTCGTGTCTTTAAGACTGAATTTGGACAAAGCTTTACCGATATTTTATATGCCATTGCACAGAAAAAAGGTAAAATTCCGGCTACAAATATTTTTTCTCGTATTACTTGTTCGGTTTTTACTGTAGGCTTTGGTGGCTCGGCAGGGCTTGAGTCTCCTGTGGTTATGGTGGGTGCGGCAATTGGTTCGAATACGGGTATGCGCATGCTCTTCGATAATCAAAAACTAAATTTACTTATTGGCGCGGGCGTTGCGGGCGTAATTGCTGCACTTTTTAATGCGCCTATCGGCGGAGTTATTTTTGCTATTGAAGTCATTCTGCTCGATGTCAATATTGGCAAAGGCATAGTCCCCTTATTGCTTGCTTCTATTTCTGCCAAACTTACCGCCTTGGTTTTTCGAGGGGGCGAAGCACTTTACTCGTTTCGCTTGAAAGATGATTTTATGGTTTCTGACGTGCCTTTTTGTATTTTATTAGGTGTAATTTCCGGACTTCTTGCCATTTATTTCAGCGAGGTGAATAAAAAAATTGATGCCTTAGCCAATCAAATTTCTAATTTTTATGTGCGTGCAATAAGTGGCGGTTTGATACTTTCAGCACTTATTGTTATTTTCCCCCCTATATATGGTGAGGGTGAGTATTTACTTACTTCACTTTTAGGAGGCAGTGAGGTAGCTACTTTTGAGCGTTCGATTATTTTTACGAACCTGCCGCCCGAGTGGGTATTTTTACTTTACATTTTGGCAATGGTTGCTTTCAAAGCAGTAGCTACTGCCATTACAATAGGCGCAGGCGGCTGTGGCGGAACTTTTGCACCTTCTCTTTTTATGGGGGGGCTTACGGGCTTTGCCTTTGCACGTTTTATCAATTTGTATGAATTAGGTACATTATCAGAAAAAAATTTTACGCTTATGGGCATGTGTGGGGCTATTAGTGGTGTACAGTATGCACCGCTTACTGCCATCTTTTTGATTGCAGAGATTACACAAGGCTATCAACTTTTTGTACCTTTGATGCTTATATCTGCTATTGCTTTTGTTACTGTTTCGGCATTCGATAAACACTCCCCTTATACGCGTGCACTCATTGCAAAGGGCGATTTAATAGAAGGCGATACGGATAGAAAAGCACTCAATAAAATGAAAATCAATAAACTCATAGAAAACAACTTTCTACCCGTCAATATCAATCAAAATTTAGGAGATTTGACGCAAGTCGTACGCAAAAGTCAGCGCAATCTTTACCCCGTCATCAACGACGAGCAAGAGTTTATGGGTATGATTCATTTAGATGATATCAGGGATATGATGTTTGATTTTGAACAATTTGAAAAAGTCAAAGTACGAAGTCTCATGCAGGAAGCACCCCAAACCGTAGAATATGGCGAAGATATGGAATCCGTGATGCAAAAATTTGAAAGCACGGGGGCTTGGAATTTGCCTGTTATAAAAAATGGTAAATACTTGGGTTTTATTTCTAAATCTAATATTTTTAATCTTTACAGACGCACGGTCATTGATGAAAATCAACAGGCCTGGTAAGTTTGAAATAACAACACTGACAACGCACAACACAACATTATTTTATTTTACTCTCAAAATTTAGATTTTATGTCATCAGAAAACAAAACAGCCCTTATTACGGGTAGTACACGTGGAATTGGTTGCGGTATAGCAGAGGCTTTTGCTAAAGCGGGTTATAATGTTGTTGTCAACGGACTTGAAGACGACGGTCCGCAGATTGCAGAGGGGTTTGCAGAAAAATACGGTGTAAAAGCGCATTTTACGTCAGCTAATATGCTTAACCCCGAAGAGATTAGGCAAATGATTAGCGAAGCAGAAGAGGTATTTGGCAGCGTTGATGTGCTTATCAATAATGCGGGTGTGCAATATGTCTCTCCCTTAGAAGATTTCCCCGAAGCGCGCTGGGATATGATCATTGGTATCAATCTTACATCGGTATTTCATACCACTAAAGCCGTTTGGAAAGGTATGAAAGAGAGAGGTTTCGGACGCATTATCAATATTGCTTCTGCACATGGCTTACGCGCCTCTGCTTATAAATCAGCTTATGTAGCTGCCAAGCACGGTATTGTAGGCCTGACCAAAGTCTTAGCTCTTGAAGGTGCGGCGCATAATATTACTGCCAATGCAATCTGCCCTGGTTATGTGCGCACCCCCCTCGTTGAAGCACAAATTGCCGATCAAGCTAAAGCGCATGGAATTAGCGAAGAGGAAGTCATCGAAAAAATTATGTTGCAAAAGCAAGCCGTCAAAGAGTTTGTACCTATCGAACTGCTCGCAGGTATGGCACTCATGCTCGCCTCTGATAAAGCCACTGCATTTACAGGCACGGCTTTGCCTATTGAAGGTGGCTGGACAGCACAGTAAAGCACTGATTAAAACAGATTACAAGGACTAACATTTCTCAAAGAAATCTTAGTCCTTGTTTTAACACACGCTTATTTGCGCAAATTAAGCGAAAATCGCAATATAAAATAAATGATAATCAATGTAATAAGTCCTAAATCCCAAAGGCGAGGATAAGGCAATGAAATATTCAAAACCAAAAGGCATACATACACAATGGCTATAAGAGAAACTAAAAGCGTCAAGGGCAAAAGTCTGAACTTTGGCATATCCGTTTGTAATCTAAAAAATTAAAATTTTGAGAAGCATATAGTAGCTTTTATATGGCAGCATATCTATCTAAAAAGCAATGGCTACACTGTTTTTTATGACGTGTATAAAACCTCCTTTAGGCATAAATCTACTTACATATTCGCTCTTAGTAACAAGATACAATTTTTTTTTGGAATGTAAAACAGCCGTTAAGAATTATACCACTATACATTTTTCCATAGGGTGGCACGCTATGGAAAAAGGGGCTTATCAATAACATTTCTGACAGAAATGTTATTGATAAGATAATTTATCAAAATTGTCGTACACCCTTAACGCAAAAAATAATAAAACTTCGCAAATGCTTATTTTTGAGTTTGCCACCCAAAGGGCTAATTGCGCGGTGTAGCTATTTTTATTCATTTATTTTGATGTTTTAACTTGAGCATTTGCAACGCATGGCTGTAGTTTATTCGTTGTTTTTTTGTGTTTTATCAATTAAATTGCGAATTGATTGAAAGGATTTTCAGATTGCTCAATGCTTTTTTGTAAATTGCGAACAAATTTTGTATAAACTAAAAGCGTAAGACATCGCCAAGAAAATCAATATGGACGAACATACAATAGATAAGACCAATATACCGCAGCATATTGCTGTTATTATGGACGGTAATGGACGCTGGGCAAAAAAGCAGGGCTTAGACCGTGTTTTTGGGCATCGCAATGCAATAAAGGCCGTGAAAGAAACTACGGAGGGGTGTATTGATTTAGGTATTGGCTATCTTACACTTTACGCCTTTTCTACTGAAAACTGGAGCCGTCCGAAGGAAGAAGTCAATGCGCTTATGTCTTTGCTTGTGAGTACTTTACGTAAAGAAATTCACACCTTAGAAAAGCAAGGTGTACGCCTGAGCACAATTGGCGATATTGAAAGCCTGCCCGATAGCTGCCAGCGAGAGCTTGCAGAAGCAATTGCACAGACCTCGCATAATACAAAATTGCAAGTTACTTTGGCTTTGAGTTATAGCGGGCGTGCCGAAATTACAGCTGCCGCACGTATGATTGCAGAACAAGTAAAAGCAGGTGAGTTGCAACCCGAGCAGATAGATCAGGCTCTATTTTCTTGTTTTCTAAGCACAAGAAATGCACCCGAACCCGAATTGCTGATTCGAACAAGTGGCGAAATGCGCCTAAGTAATTTCTTATTATGGCAAGCAGCCTATAGCGAACTTGTATTTCTACCCGTTCTATGGCCTGATTTTAGAAAAAAACACCTCGAAGAAGCCATTTTGATTTATCAAAAAAGAGAACGACGTTTTGGAAAAACAGGAGAGCAAATGGCTACCTCTGCTTACCAAAAATTTAAAAATATTTTTAAGTAAAATTGTCTATTCAAACTCGGACTTTATAATCCCCAAAAATTATATCTTTTTATGCAAAATTTTTGTAGTATCTTTTTTCAGAAAACAAAGTTGCAACGTCAAACCCTGCCTAATAATCGTATGAAGAAAAAAAACGCATGGATAACCCTATTGCTTATATGCAGTTTTTGGCTCGTCCCAAACTTGAGTAGTGCGCAAGTCGGACTCACTCCCTACGGCAGCAAAAATAAAAAGACAACAACAACGCTTGATGATAATATTAGCTATGCCGTACCGAAGCAATATATTATCTCCGATATTAAAATCGAAGGTGCTAAATACTTAGACCACGTAGCACTCATATCGCTTACAGGACTTAAAAAAGGAGATAAAATTACCGTACCTGGTGATGAAATTAGTGAGGCTATACGCCACCTATGGGATAGATCAATACTTGGTGATGTCTCCTGTGGGTATGATAAAATTGATGGAGACAGCATCTCGCTGGTTTTTATACTCAAAGAACGACCACAGCTCTCGCGCTTTTCCATTGAAGGCGTTTCCAAATCCCATGAAAAAGACCTCACGGCTAAAATCAAAGAAAGAGTCCAACTCGGACGAATTATCGACGATGTTGCACTCAAAAGCATCGAACGCATTATCAAAGATTTTTACGTACAAAAGGCATTCAAAAACGTCGAAGTAACCCTACAGCCCCGAAAAGATACGCTTTATTCCAACCACATCAAACTCAATATTTTGGTGGAAAAAGGACATAAAGTACGCATAGAAGACATCAAAATCAATGGTGCAAATGAGGTTAGCGAAGCCAAAATTATTCGTAAAATGAAAAAAACAAAACGCAAAGGTTTGCGGTTTGCCAAACTTTTTACACCCTCCAAACTCCTCGCAGAAGAGTATGCAAATGACAAAAAAGCAATTATCAATTATTATCAAAAAGAAGGATTTAGAGACGCACGCATCGTAAGCGATTCGGTTTTTCATACAAGCAAAGACCGCATTGCTATTCATATCAATATCGAAGAAGGAAATAGATACTACTACCGAAATATTACTTGGAAGGGAAATTATATGTATAACGATACCCTCCTCGCCACAATTTTGGGTATCAATAGAGGAGATGTATATAACTCCGAAGATCTACAGAAAAGACTATCATTCAACCCCAGTGGTACGGATATAACATCGCTATATATGGACGACGGATACCTCTTTTTTAATG
>JAFIER010000250.1 GCA_020832465.1 Bernardetiaceae bacterium | reverse complement strand
ACCCTCATTTAGCAAGCGCATTTAGCACTTTCAAAAAAAGCATCTCCCTTTATATGTTGAAACAAATATATGAAAAAAACTGTATTTAACCACAAACTTAGACTTAATTTTTTTTAATTTTTTTGTTTGTGCATCAAAACTTTGTTTTTGTGGTAGTGGCATGTTTTCAATATTTATTTACTAATCAAACATTGCGTTGAAATTTGTTGTTTTCAAAGCACTTTCATTTTTTCAAAAAAAAGCCTTTGCACTATCTTAAAAAAAGATGTTGTGCAAAGGCTTTTGATATATTTTTGGTAGTGTATAACGAGTAATGCTTAGAACTAACAGTTCTTTGAGAACTGTTAGTTTTGAAAGACTTTGAGCATTACATCTTTAAGACTACCATATTTTTAAGCATTAGAAAACGCTCACTTGTTTTTTACTTGATTTATGGCAATCTCATGCCTACGATTAAGATATCATCGACTTGTGGGTAGCTTCCTCTCCATTTGAGCCATTCTTGTTCGAGCTTTTCGGCTTGTTCGTCGAGTGGGGCTTCGTGTATGTCGGTGAGTAGTTGTTTAAAGTTTTTGCTCATATATTTACTTCCTTTTTCACCGCCGAATTGGTCTTGGTATCCATCAGAATAGATATAAATCATGAGCGGTCCTTCTTCGAGGGATACTACGTGCTTTCTAAAAACTCTATCTGCATCAAATTGCGCGCCTCCGATGCCGTGCTTTTCTCCTTTGATTACATTCATTTTTCCGTCTTTGAAATATACGAGCGAGTTTTTTGCTCCTGCAAAATGAACTTTTTTCAAATCTTTATCAACAACACAAAGGGCTATATCCATACCATCTCTGCTATTGTTTTCTTTTTGCCTAAGCGCACGCTGTACGCCTTTATGCAGTTCTCTTAAGATGTCATCGGGTTCGTATATGGCTCTTGCATTTACGATTTCGTTGAGCAAATCATTACCTATAAGAGACATAAATGCTCCTGGGACGCCATGCCCTGTGCAATCGGCGGCGGTAATTACGATTTTTTCATTGGTTTCGCTAAACCAATAAAAATCGCCACTGACAATATCTCTTGGTCTATAAAAAACAAAGGAGTTAGGTATAGCGGTTTTGATTTCGCCTAATCGAGGTAGTGTAGCCTCTTGGATTCTCTTAGCATAATTTATACTTTCAGTAATGCTTTGATTTTTGGCTTCTATAACTTCTTTTTGTCTTCGAATTTCGGCAGTTCTTGCTTCTACCTTTTGCTCGAGGTTTTTGCTATATTTTTCGAGTTGTTGATAGAGTTGTTCTTTTTCGGTAAGTGTTTCTTTGAGCCTTTTGACGTGCCTAATTGTTTTGGATATTGTTGCACCTAAGTCATTAAAATTAATGGGCTTAGTAACAAAATCAAAAGCGCCGTTGTTCATAGCTCTTCGGATATTTCTCATATCCCCATAAGCAGAGACAATGATTGTCTGTACTGTGGGGCTTATATCTCTTGTTTTTGATAGCAATGTAATACCGTCCATTTCAGGCATATTGACATCACACAAAATTACATCAACTTCGGGGTGCGCCTTGAGCTTTTCTATGGCTTCAACTCCGTTGCTTGCAAAAATAAATTTATAATCATTATTTCTGATTTCCCTTCTAAACTTTTGCTTCATAAGAAGTTGAATATCAGGTTCGTCATCAACAACCATCATAATCGTAGCCGACAAATCCGTATCTGCCTGTGCGTTTTGCTCTATATGCTCGTTTGCGTCTTCCATTTATACTAAAATCAGTCTTAATGCTCAAAAGAAAATTATTTATTTATACTTTGGCAATAATAATGCAAAAGTGTGCTTTTTGTGCGTATAGGATTTAATTTAGAGTAAAAATAGGCATTACTCCATACTACTATACATTTTTCCATAGCGTGGGGTTTGCAAACCCCACGCTATGGAAAAATGGGCTTAGAAATAACATGTCTCAAAGCAATGTTATTTCTGGCTATCGAATGTATAGTAGTATGGCATTACTCAAACTTTATAGCTTTTATCAGAGTATATTAGTCAGTTTTGCTACAAACTGTAAGAAATCTTGCTACAAAAGGCTATGCGTATGCAGTATTTTTGCTTTACTCATATTATATTTAGCAAAATAAGCATTTATTTTGCATAAAAAAAATTTTAAGCTCATTTATATACGCATTTTTTAGCTAAAATTTCAAAATACCTATGTACCTACTTGTACATGAGTGCTCGGCATCACTATAAAAAATACGCATATAGCTTTAGAAAACGAATAATAGCTATAATTACAATCACAATCATAAGCCAGCGTATCCATATATTAGCTTTTGGATTTCTGACTGCAAACAGGCCGCCTAAGCGCGCACCAAATGCCTGGCCTACTCCCATAAGTATGCCAGAGACCCATTCTACCTCGCCTTCGTACACAAATATCGCAAAAGCAGGTAAATTGATACAAAAAACCATAACTAATTTTATGCCATTAGCATTCGTAAGTAAGTAACCAGCAATAGCTACAAGCAATACCAATATAAGCACACCTACGCCTGCTTGCACAAAACCTGCATAAAAACCTATCAAAGCAAAAAGTAATACATCTAACCATAGGGGACGTTTTTTACTTTTTACGCTATCTTGTTTGGCTGCCCATTTTTTAGGATTATTTAAAATTAGAACAAGCATAAGCAGCATAATAATCCCGATGCTTCTATCTAACCATATTTCGTTGAGCCTACCTACATATACAGCCGTATATGCACCTATCATACCAAACAAAATAGCGGTAAGCAAAGATACCCTTACTTCTTTCCATTTTATATCTAAGCCTCTACGCATAGCATGAAGCCCAACGACGCTTTGAATAATTACGCCAATTCGGTTACTACCATTTGCCATGCCTGTAGAAAGTCCTATAAAAGAGAGGACAGTCAGCGTAATAAGAGAGCCACTACCAGCTACTGTATTGATCATCCCCGCTATTAGACTAGCGGTGATAATAAGCACGTATTGATACCATTCATAGGTCTCGACAAGGGTCAGCAATATTCTAATTGTTTTGTGGTGTACGAGCGCGTGTATATACTATTTCGTGTTATTAAAAAGGTAGAGGCTCATGCACACGCCAGCCTTGCCCTCTTTCGTAGCCTAAAACGACTTCTATAGGTTCGCTTTTACCTGAGTCGCCTAAGGGTACTGCAAATTTATACGTTTTTTTATTTGTCTCGTCTTCTTTCAATGCAATTTTAGCTTGTTTCCATTGCAATAAGCTACCACCATCGGCTTCTCGCTGTCCGAGTTTGCCTTCTATGACAAATAAACTTGAGGCAAGTATAGATATAGCCTCACCTGTAAAATAAGGTGCAAGATAGCTTCTTACCTTATCTAAATTATCCAAATCCGTACCGAGCGTGCGCCCATAATCGAAGCGTGAGACCTGCTCGCCATTCCCTCCACTTTTTATGTACCAATAGGCATCGCTTGCATTAGCTACAAGAGTTTTAGCTTCGTCTAAACTCAAAGGATTGGGCGCTTCATCTGAACTATATGCTTCAATATCTTGATAAGAAATTTCGAAAGATTCTACTGCGTAAAAATCAAGAGGCAACTCCGTACTTTCATCAGCATAGACAAGCTGTACGCGCAAACCTTTTTCTACATCATAGATAACATATCCCATAGTAGATAACCCTCCCCAAAAGCTCGTAAAGGCATCGAGTGCATCAGCAGGAAAGCCCAAACGCTGTTGCTCTTCTTTATCCATAGGCTGCGCACTGCCCGATACCATCGCCACTACTCGGCTACCTATAACCGTACTGCTCGCTTCTACATTAAGCATAACATAGCTATAAGGTGTATCATAAGTATCCGGCGTAATGCCGTGCGCTTCTGCAAACGTAAAACGAGCCTTAGGCTTTGTAACAAAAGACTTAGGTTCATTAGGCTGCTCAACACTCTCTTGTTCTTGAAGTGTAGCATCAATTTGCAAACTATCTACGGACTCTGTTTGCTTAGTCTGCTTACTATCGCTTCCACAGCCAAAGAGTAATAGGCTTGTTATCATGGCGATAATAACGTATCGAGGGGCAGAAATTAAATTCATAAGACAAGAAATAAGTGCGTTATAAAACAATTTAGCAGGGTGCATTTCAAAACTACGCAGTTTGTGTTTGGTAGGGACAGCAAACACGGCGAGAGTAGTTGCTTTAAGGCAGTAGCTTATGCTACTGCGTTAATATGAATTGCACCCATTTAGCATAGCATAAAATAAGAAATAGCATTGCAAGATGCTATTTCTTATAAAAACTGCTGGTTTTGCCCTTATAGCGTCGCTTTAAGCTATTAAACTTGCTGCGCTTCGGCAAAAAAGTTTTCAAATATGTATTCTGCAATTTGCACGGCATTAGTAGCTGCGCCTTTGCGTAAATTATCAGCTACGATCCACATATTTAAAGTTTTGGCTTGGCTTTCATCTCTTCGGATTCGCCCTACAAACACTTCATCTTTGCCGTGTGCAAAAAGAGGCATGGGGTAGCGGTTTTCATTAGGCTCATCTTCTAAAATCACACCTTCTGCTTCTGATAATAAGCGAGAGACTTCTTTTAAATCAAACTCTTGCTCAAACTCTACATTGACGGCCTCGGAGTGCCCGCCAATTACAGGAATACGCACAGCAGTAGCCGTAACTTGTATATTTTGATTATTGAAAATTTTCTTTGTTTCATTGACCATTTTCATTTCTTCTTTGGTATAGCCATTATCTAAGAAAACATCAATATGAGGTAGTACATTCAAATCTATGCGATGTGGATATACTTGTGCGATATTCTTGGTATTGGTTCGTTCCTGCATCATTTGATCTACGGCAGCTTTTCCCGTGCCTGTAACAGATTGATAGGTAGATACAACAATACGTTTAATGTTATATTTGCGATGCAAGGGTGCAAGCGCTACCACCATTTGAATAGTAGAGCAGTTAGGATTAGCTATAATAAAATCAGTAGCCTCTATAGCATCAGCATTTACTTCGGGTACGATGAGTTTATACCCTTCTTTCATACGCCAAGCCGATGAGTTATCAATTACTCTTGTACCAACTTCTGCAAACTTAGGTGCAAACTCGAGGGAGACACTTCCACCCGCCGAAAAAATGGCAATATCAGGCTTTGCATCAATAGCATCTTGCATAGATACAATTTCAAAGGCCTTGCCTTTAAAATTTATGGTTTTTCCAATAGATTTTTCAGAAGCTACTGGTAGTAGCTCACTAATTGGGAAATTGCGTTCTGAAAGGACTCTAAGCATTTCGCTACCGACAAGCCCAGTAGCACCAATAACGGCTATTTTCATGTTATTTTTAGATTTTGTTTGAAGTTGTCTAAATATTATTCCGTCTTATATCAACTCCCTTTTTATATCCTTAGGATTTACAAGCCCATTAGCAAGCCGCCAGGGGTTATACAAAATGAACGTTGATACAAGATTTGACAATACCATAGAAATAATATTTCTTTGCGAAATATCGTTCCTTGTTTGTCAAATAAAATGTAATTTTTATGCACCTGCAAAATTAAGAGGATATTTTAGATAAATAGGCAAATACTTATCTTTTTTGTGTAGTTTTTTGCTGAAAAATAGTTTTTTAGAGCCTGATGCCAAGGAAGGTAATGTCATCTCTTTGCTCGGCATTGCCTTGATGTTGTTGGAGTTCGTTGCGAAGGATATTGCCTTGCATGCGCATTGGAAGGTCTTTGTTTTCTAAGAGCATACGCTTGAGTTGCCAAGTGCCGTATTTATTGCGATCGTCATCATTTTGATCGACAAATCCGTCTGTTGTGAGATAAATAGCATCACCTTTTTGTAAGTCTAAGACTTGCGTTTTAAACGCACATTTTTTGCGCAAAGAAACACCTCCTATTGAGCGATTATTACCTTTGATAGTTTCTACTTGTTGGCTATCTTTTCTGATGACAAAAAGCGGTCTTTTTGCCCCTACATAACTTACTTTTACTTGATTTCCGTCTGCTGCATTTTCTATCATACATAAGGCAATGTCCATGCCGTCGTTATTGGCATTGTCTTCTTGATGCAAACTTTTCTTGACCTCTTTATCTAAACATTCTAAAATTTGACTTGGCTCAAACTTATGTTGGGAGTTGATAATATCATCTAAAATAGAGTTGCCGACCATGCTCATAAAAGCACCTGGCACCCCATGCCCAGTGCAATCTACTACGGCAATAAAAACCTTATTTTCAATTTTACTATACCAATAAAAATCACCAGAAACAATATCCTTAGGTAGGTAAATCAAAAAATATTCAGAAAATACATTTTCCCAAGACTTTATGGGCGGCAGCATTGCCTTCTGAATCGTATTGGCATAACGAATGCTATCCGTAATTTTACGGTTTTGATTCTCGATTCTGTCATTGATAGATTCGAGTATTTGATTCTGCTGTTGGATATTATCGCGCTGTGCCCTAATCTCTTCTTTTTGTTGCATAATCTCGGCAGTACGCTCAAGGACTTTACCCTCAAGCTCCTCATTTTGCTGTTTGATTAAGCGTTGCCGCTCACGCTCTTGCTCAAGACGGCGGCGCACCAACTCTTTTTTCATAAGATTAAAACGACTTGCCAAACCCAATGAAAAAATTGCCAAATTGACAACAATCGTAAAAGGAACAATCATCTCAATAGGCTTAGTAAAGGGCGTATTCGGAATAATTGTAAGGCTATAAAGCGTATAAATAATCCCAGATGAAATGAAAAGAATATTTGCCCAAACAAAAAAGTGGGCGGGCTGATAGCCCTTACGAATACAAATAATGCTGGCAGTAATCATTATGAAAAAAGCACCAAGTGCCATTAAATAACCACTCTGCCTACCAAATATCCAAAACTGACCAAAAAATGTAATAATCAAAAGCACAAAAGCATAGATAAGCCCCTTCATCAAATAATGAAGCACAGGGACATAAATTTTTGTGCGCAAATAACTTTGGGCAAAAAGTAAATAAGAAATAATAAAAGAAGGGGCTGCTAAAAAACGAACGTAGCGATTAACTACTGGATAGTCAGGAATAATAACTTCAAAAATATAACCCGTCTGAGCATAGATAAAAACACCGATGAGGAAAACGTACAGTACATAATAAAAATAACTAACATCGCGTGTATAACCCCAGATAACAAGATTATACAAAAGCATAATCAAAATAGCGCCAAGACAAAAAGCATAAAAAATACGCGGTTTCTCGAACTGCTCTACATAGCTCTCGGGAGAGTGCAAATGAAATTTACGAAAAGCAAAATTCTGCATCTGACGAGAAAAAATTGTCTCGGAATACATCTTGATATAATAAATTTGCTTACTCTCGGCGGGAATAGGAATATCTACAAACAAAAACTGACCCACAGGCACACTACGACTACGAAGAGGGCTAAGACTGCTGTTCTTAGAAACTTTAAAACTACCATCAGATTGTGGTATGTAAATGTCTATATGGTCTATGTAATCAATACTCAAATACCAATGTTGCTCTTTGTCTAATTCATTGGATACCGCTAATTTAAGCCAATGCACTTGAGTTACTGACGAGACCAAATCAGTACTAAAAGGTAAAAAATCACCCTGCTTATCAGCCTCTATAACTTCTGCTATACCTAATGTTTGTTCTGAATCAGGGAGAATTTCGATAAGCTCAGAAACCAAATAACTCTCCTGCCCTGACTGAATCTTGAGCCAAGAAGTGGTATCGGAATTCTGCGCCAAAAGCCAAAAGGGACTTAAAGTGCATAGAACCCCAAAAACAAGCGTTATTTGGGACAAAATCCTCAAAGTATATTCTATTTACGTGTGTGTTGTGTGTGTATATTTGTAAGCACAGCATAAGCATAAATACTATCTAAAATTACAACACAAATCGCAATATTAGATACAAAATTTAAACTCAAACTGCTTGATGCTCTTAACATAACGACAATAAACAATAAAAATTGCTTATTGACTAATTAAATGCAAAATATATTGTGTAAAATATAAAGTTTTACATTTTGTTTTACATTTTTGCAAAATACTTGCCGTTTTTACTTGTATTTGCATTTATTTACTCAAACTGTATTTATTCTGTATGAAAAACCCGTTTTACGCGCTCGCTCACGTTAGTCAATATTTCATAAGGAATCGTGCCGATAGTCGCTGCTAACTCTGACATAGGTAAATCCTTACCAAAAATAATAACCTCATCACCTACCTCTGCTTCTATATTGCCTAAGGCAATCATAGTCATATCCATACAAACATTACCAATAACAGGGGCTAACTTTCCATTTACTAATACCTTACCTACGCCGTTGCTAAAGCGTCGGTCATAACCATCAGCATAGCCAATGGCAATAGTAGCTATGCGCATATCCTCAGACACCTGCCCTTTACGTGAATAGCCGACAGTATCACCAGCCTTTACTTTTTTGATTTGTGAAATCGTTGTTTTGAGGCTACTTACAGATTTAAGTGCCACGTCTTGGTCAGCCCCATAAAGTCCGATACCGAGACGTACCATATCGTAATGCGCTTCTGGAAAACGTGTAATAGCTGCTGTATTAGCAATATGCTTTAGTGTGCGATAGCCTAAAGCCGCCTCTATTTGTGTAGCTAAATCCTTAAAAAGACGGATTTGGTGCTGTGTAAAGTTCCTTTCAGATTCCATATCAGAAGCTGCTAAATGACTAAATACAGATGCTACTTGCACATCTAAAGGGGGGTCGGTGCGCAAAAAGTCGCATAAAGCATCGATTTCATCAGCTTGAAAACCTAAGCGGTGCATACCCGTATCAATTTTTAAATGAATTTTGATGTGCTTATCTTCGCGTTTTATGTACTGCCTTTGATAAAACTCCTTAAACTGATACAAAAGCTCAAGGCTATACATCTCGGGTTCTAAATCGTGCGCCACCATAGTAGCAAAACTTTCTGGACGGGGGTTCAACACCATAATAGGTATGCGAATGCCGTTTTGACGCAAAGCCACGCCTTCATCAGCAAAAGCTACACCCAAATAATCAACGCCATGGAACTGCAAAAGATTCGCTACTTCAAAGTTGCCATTGCCATAAGCAAAAGCCTTAACCATAACCATCAGTTTAGTCTTAGGAGAGAGGCAGGAGCGATAAAAATTGAGATTATGCGTAAGTGCATCTAAATTTATTTCAAGCCTTGTACCATGCGTTTTTTGTTGTAAAAGATGGCTTATACGCTCAAATTCAAAAGCACGTGCCCCTTTGATAAGGATTGTCTCATCAAAAAAATGAAGCATGCCATTCGTAATCGCTTGTTCTAACTCCTTAGTAGTGGCAAAAAAATCTGTTTGTGGTAGCTTTTCAGCTTTAAGTTGAAAGCGTACCATCTGCTCACCTACCCCTATAAAACGAGTAATTTTCTGAGCCTCACAAAGGTTAAAAATCTCTTCATAGAGACGCTCCTCATTGGTAGCCACCTCAAGCATATCAGATAAAATAACCGTTTTGCGAGTCTTTTGGTGATGCTGCGACATAAAATCTAAGGCCACAATTAGCCCACCCCAATCATTATTATAACTATCGTCAATAATTCGTGCATTACCTTTGCCATTTTTAAGCTCAAGGCGCATAGGTATATTGCGCAAACCCGAAATACGTGCACGAACCTCATCGGGCGTAAACTGGTGTATAAGCATCCATACCATGCAGTGCAAAGCATTTTCTATCTGCGCGACATCTGCAAATGGAAGACGTATTAAAAAGTCTTTACCCGTTTTTAGGTTAGATACAATAAGCTCCGTGCGGCACTCATCTTGCAAAAGCGTCTGAATACGAAAATGTAAATCCTTGTGAAGGGCTATCGGATTCCAAGACCACATCACTTTCTCACAAGATAGTTTTTGTAACTCTGCATATACAAGTGGATTATCAACCCTGAATATAAGCGTTTTTACACCCTTAAACAATTTTATTTTTTCTTGTATTTTTTCTTGTAAAGATGCAAATCCATTATCATGGGCTGTACCTATGTTAGTAAAAATACCCTCCGTAGGCGCAAGCATATCTGTAAGTTTATCCATCTCGCCACGTTCAGAAATCCCAGCCTCTAAAATTGCCAATTCCGTCTCCGATTGTAGCTGCCACAAAGAAAGAGGTACGCCCACTTGAGAGTTATAACTCTTAGGGCTTTTACTGATTTGATAACGGTCATTGAGCAACTGATAAAGCCACTCTTTTACGATCGTTTTGCCATTGCTACCCGTAATTGCTAATAAGGGCATACTAAACTGCTGCCGATGATAAGCTGCTAATTCTTGCAAACAAAGCAAAGGGTTTTCAACCACAAAAAAATGAGCCCCCGCTAAATCTTCAAAATCAAGCAAGTGCGCTTCATGAATTACAAAATAACGAACAGACTCCTTATAAGCAGCCCTAACAAAGTCATGACCATCGTGATGCTTACCCTTCAATGCAAAAAATACACTTTGAGAAGGCTGGACAATACGACGGCTATCTATACATATTTTATAATTTTTGAGCCGCTCATATAATTGTGAAATGCTATTGTTCATACAATGAATTGTCTGTTTCTGAATAAAAATCTTAATGCCATAAAATAAGAAACATTTTACAACAAGCAAAACTAACAGCTCAAAAAGAATTGTTAATACATGCCGTAATACACAACAAGATAAGCAAAAAAGACGTAAAACAAATATTATCACCCTATATTTCGCAATTTCAAGCACAAGATACCTCGCCTATAAGTTGTTTTTTAGAACAAAAACTCGTCTAAAGTTTGTTAGTATCACTTTTTTTTCGGATTTTGAAAACGGTTTTTGCTCATTTTTTTGGGCTTGAATAGCAGGTTATTGTTTTTTAATTTCAATAAATACAGACTCAAATCTATACGCATGCAAATCAAAGATATTCGCACTTTCCGCACCGATTGGAAAAAAGCACAAGGCTACGATATGCCAGAGTGGGACGAGCACTTTATCGGAAGCATTCACGAAAACAAAAGCGGTTTTTATAAAATGGTCAACGGTATTGTCAGCAATATCAAAGCCGACCTCACGCCTAAGCTACAAAATGCGCAAGACGAACAAGCCATTTATGAGTTTTTGCAAAACGCCGCTGATAGCCTCTCTACCGACTGCGCCGTTATCTACGACGAGCATTATTTTATGGTCATAAACAACGGCAAACCCTTTTCAAAAGCCGATGTACAGGCAATACTCAACTCCTTTCAAGGCACAAAAGCAGATAAAACAAAAGCGCATAATTGCGATAAAATCGGTCGCTATGGCATTGGTTTCAAGCTCGCACACCGCCTTGTCGGCAAATCCGATGGCGCAGATGAGCTTATCCGTGATTTAGCAGGTCCCGTGATTTTTAGCTGGCAAAAAGCCGAGCAGCTCCAGCAGCTCCTCGCTGCCGATGCCGCACCAAAGCTCGAAAGCATCGCCGATGCCGAAGGCAAAAACAAAGACCTACCATGGCTTTTCAAAATCGTACTCTCTTGCTTCCCCGCTTCGCCCGACGAAAAAGTAAGGGATTTGCAATACGCCGAGCGTGCTGTATTTGAAAACGAAGAATACACCGCCTTGCACCAATTTTTGCAAAAGCACAAAGCACAACTCGAAAACTTGGACTTGAAACAAGGCTCACTTTTCTTTCTCAAGTTTGGTGAAAAAAAACACGAAAAGCTCAAGCAATCGCTGCTCAACGTCAGCGCAGGCATAGGCTACTCCTTAAATACGCTCAAAACCCTGCAAAGCGTTGTCCTCCAAGACCGTCAGATAGAGCGATTTCCTATCGAAGCCGAAAAATTTCGTATCCAACCCGAAGAGGAAGCATTCAAACGCATAGACCCCGAGTTTCCGTTTTGTCCGATTGATATTACCTTTGGATACCCCAAAGACACACAAGCCGCCCTCGAGCTCAAAGAAGCACCGAGTTTGTACCAGTTTTTTCCGATGCGCAACGAGCGACACCGTTTTGCCTTTTTTATCCACGCCAGTTCGTTTGCCAAAATCACAGACCGCACCCGACTAGACGACCAAGGCGAAGCCAATATCGAGACTTTTTCCTATATCGTAGAACAGCTCGAAGCCCGATTAAACGACTATAAGGAAAATAATTTTGAGCGGTTTGCGCATATTTTCAAAGCCATTTTGCTCTCCGATGCCTCTGCCGAGTACAACAAACAATTGCTCAATACGCATCTCTACGAACCGCTCCTCGAGCTGATACAAAACAATTTGCCAACGGCAAAAAAAGGTTTTTATCCAAAAGAAATCATCGTGCTCAAAAACACCAAGCTACCGCTCGAGCCCATGAATTTTGGCGTTGCCAAAGAGTGGTTTTATTGGAACGACCCCGAAGCTGATGCCGAAATCTTGAAGGAAGCCAACCTCAAAGAAAAGCTCAACCTCCCGAAATGGGGACTCAAGCAACTTATCAAAGCAGGCGATACGAACCTTATCAATGCTTGGATTGAAAAACTTTCAGATACGCATTACGCCCAATTCATAGAGGAGCTGCGCAAAGTCCGTAGCGATGAGGAATTTTTACAAAAATTTTCTGCTATTAAATGTTTCCGATTTAAAGACGGCAAAGGCAAATCGCATTTTTATGCCATTGATGACTTAGCAAAAAACGAAAACAATCTGCTCATCAACGAAAAAACGCAACCCATCACTGAAGTGCTGCGTGCGCTCGAGTTTGCAGTATTGGATTTTAATATCGCCGAGTACAAAAGCATTTACGAAGATTTGCAAAAGCGTTTTCCTTATTTGGAAGACGAAAAATTACTTTTCAATAAAATTGCAGAGCGCAGTTTGCACCACGACCTCACGCCCGAGCATAAAAATGCCCTTTTCGTAGAGGCGCAAAAATGGAAAAAACTCCCCAAAGAGAGCCTCTTGCAATGGAAACTTTTCCAAAACCAAAAGGGAGAAGCCATGCCCGTGAGCGCACTCATCGCACCACAAGTGAGCGTAGAGGCGTGGCTCGAGCCTTATAAAATTGCCGAAAAAGAATATGACGAAAGCCTCAGCGAGTTTTTGATTCAGAAAGAACGAGGCGAAATTTATACGCAAATTATTTACCCCAACTGGGAAAGCGTAGCTCCAGCGGCTTTAGCCGAAACGCCCGTAGCGGAGTTTTACGAAAGTATAAAAGCCTATTTCGAGTTGCGCAAATTTCATAAAAGCCTCGAGGATAAAGCCTATATTTTTGTCGAAGAAAATCGAGATTTAGCGAAAGCTGAGGCTATTTTTTATCATAAAAACCTGCAAGAGGCAGCCGATTATAAAGCCTTGCAAAGTGCGATTATGAAAATGACAGACCTGCCGACACCCGACGAGGCAGTTTTGCCTTTTTTAAATGAAGCCCCCTTCAAAACGCCTTCCGTGCAATACCGCAGCAATTGGAATGCCATGTATATGGAAATGGTCATTCGCTCCGAGCAGATGACTTTAGAACCTGCCGAAAAATCCGAACTTTTTGAGTTGCTGCTCAAAACCGTTGATAAGGCACGCCTCACCCGCCTGGCACTTTTTACGAATCGCTTGGGATTGCAAGCCCACCTCAACGAACTTATCGCACCACAAACGCAAGTGCCCGCCTGGCTCGAG
The DNA here is from genome assembly GCA_020832465.1 of Bernardetiaceae bacterium. GTDB lineage: Bacteria > Bacteroidota > Bacteroidia > Cytophagales > Bernardetiaceae > JAFIER01. The sequence goes on along the minus strand of JAFIER010000250.1, from coordinate 48,432 downwards.
CCCTTCAAAATCAAGGAAGAGGAAGCAACTTTGCTTTTAGAATCTAATCTACCGCTCGAGTCGCTTTGCGTCGACGAGGCACATTTGTACCAAGATATTATTCAGGCAAACTGGGAGGTTATCATCGAACAAGAAGATGCCAAGAAAAATGTCAAGGATTTCTACGAAAAAGTATTGCACTACTTCCGACAGCATCGCAAAAACAAACCGCTCGAGTCGGTAAGCTTTATTTATAGCGATACGGCAGAAGGTTTTCTTTACGAAGAGCAGAGTTTTTTTCATAAGCAATTGCAAGAGGCTAAAAATTATAAGCATTTGGCGAAAGCCATCGAAATCCTTACGGGATTGCAACTCCCCACAGAGGAGGCTTTACCTTATTTAGGCGTAAAACCCTTTGCCTGCACTGAGCGACTTTTAGAACCCCGAATGATTACACCAGCCGCTCTCAACAAAAGCCAGATGCAAGAGTTTTTGGCTTTTTACGAACGCTGTAGCGAGCCCTTTTTTACGCATTTTTGTATCGAGGAAGATGCCGAAGGCAAGCACTACAATTTGATTGTAGATAGCGAAGCGAAACAGTATTACTTAGGCAAAGGCAAGCAAAAACTCGTCGAGGCTGTTGCCGAAAAACTGCCCGATACGTACAAACTCCTGCCTCACCGTTTTTATAACGCACAAGCCGAAAACGAAGGCTTACTTTTGGAGGAGGACATTTTCAAAATCTTACTCGAAGATAGCTCTGCCGAAGAGATTTCAAAACTCATCAGCGAAAGCGGAAGCGCAAAAGCACAGGTACATTTCTTCGAAAAGCTACAAGAAGTACGCATCAAAGAAAGCGTAGCCTACGCCACTGAAAGCATGGAGGCGCAAGCCCTGCAAAGCCTGACACAAAAAAATGCCGATAGCGATGCGCTAAGACAAAAAATTCTACTTGAGGACAAAGACGGCAATATTTTCAAACTCGAAGACTACGCCTACAGCCCCACACAAACCCTCGACTTGGGTAAGCAAGGCAAAATCGAACTTCAAACCGCCGCACTGCTCCCCCATTGGGAAGGCTATTTTGCGCTTTGCGAACAGCTTATCGCACAATTTGCGCCCGAGCAAGAGGAGGCTTTGCGCCAAAAAGTATTTTATAATGAGCGCAGCCTTTCAGCAGAATTTTTACTCGAGGAGTTACGTGCGCAATACAGCCTTTTGGAAAATGCAAGCCAACTCACTTTTGTGCTTGCGCAGATTTATTTGACACAGGATAAGAGCTTGCTCAACGATTTTGAAGTGCGTACCTTAGGTGGCAATCAGCCGCTGGCATCCTCTTCGCATTGGTATGTCGAGGGGGCAGATTTTATTCGTGAAGAGGCGATTTTGGCATCGGATTATGCCGATATGGGCGATATTTTGAACTTAGAAAAACAGCCTATATGGGATTTTGCGGAAAGCAAACTGCTGGTGCGTCCTTGTTTCTCGAAGGTGGGATTTGAGTGCCAACCGCTCAAAGTGCCGATGAATGCAGATTTGCATCAAAGTTTTTTACAAACTTTGTATGAAAATTGGTTGCCAACCGAAGATGCGCATATCGATTTTGCGATAAGCCAAAACGATAGCCCCGCCCGTGCTTTGGGCTTTGAGCCCAAACGCTGTTTGTTGCTTTCAGATTACGCCCGCCACGAAGAGCAACTGCCAGATTCGCTCACGGCTTGGTTAGAAGCAGGCGATAGCGAGCGCAAAACGGCATTTTTGCAAGCCTTAGGCGTACACACTGCCGAGAGTCCGTTGCTGCAAATGCGCCGCTATTTGAAAGAAAATGAAGGCATTCCGAGCCAAAAACAAGTCAATGCCATAGTTGCTTTCGAAGCCGATTTGGATAGGGCGACGCTTTATTGGCTGATGGAACAAGAACTCGAAATTCCTGAAATTACAGAAGCCGATGAGCGACTTTTTTGGGTCAGAAAGCTCTACAACAACATCGAGCATTTCGAGCAGGCGCTGCCGCTACCTTATGTCTCGCAAGTGGAAGAGGGCGAAATGCGTTACACCCTTGCGCCCAAAGGTGATTATCAGCTTTACTACTCCGACGAGGCGCGCCAAAAGCAGTTGCAAGAAAAATACGGCTTTTCGCTCGAGTGGCTTTTAGAAAAGCTCGAGCAGGATAAAAAGCGCATGACTTGCATAGATTTGCGCCATCTGGAGCTACCCACTTCGCGCATTCAAGAAACACTTGCCCTCGAGGTGCTCGAAGCCGAAAGCCGTGAGTGGGACGCACCGCATTACCTCGCTTGGAAAGGGCAGGTAGGCAAAGAAATTTGGCTCATTCAAGGACAGATGCCTTATCAAATTACTTACTTGGATACAAATTTAGGGCTTTTCCGCAAAGGAAACGTCGCCGAATATGAAGGGGCGACTTACGTCAATGGCAAAGTCAAGCATATTAGCGATGCTTTGCACGACGAGCTTTCCTCGAGTCCGATTTCTCAAAATGAGTTGCTCGCTTTGATTCGCCTCGAGCACGAGAGTGAAACGGCGGAGTCGAGCCTCGATGTAATAGCCAGTGAGCAAATTGATACCGAAGTTTATGATGTAGAAAAATTGCAATCGGCGAGTTCGATTATCAAAGGTTTGCGCAGAGATGCGCCCGATAGAAGTTTTATTGTCAAGGCTTCTCGCGAGGGCAAAGTGAGTTTGGGATTAGCCGAGTGGCAGCTGTTGCGTCAAGATAGCGAAGCGCGTGTTTTGCTCATTGGCGCAGAGAAACAAGAGGAGCTCACGGGCGATGCGCTTTTGTCGCAAAAAGGTCGTTTTCGTTTGGAGTTAGACCTCGAGACGCTCGATGCGCAGTCGCTCTCACAAATAGAGTCGCTACTTTCCGTAGCGTTCGATGCAAAAATGATTATTCATAAGGATTAGATTCAGACTCACTCACAAGGTCTTTGACCATGATGAGGGATTTGCAATAGACAGCACCAGCACTGTAGCCGGAAGCTCCAGCTTCGAAAATAGCCTAAAACGAAGCTGGAGCTTCGTTGCTACAGGTGCATAAATATTAAATCGTTAAGTCTGTTTACTAATTTGACGTGCACCCTATCAATTCTATCAGGTGGTTGGATACAAATAAAAAATGCAAATTAAGTCAAATTTTGTGGTGTAGGCGTACTTTATTTTTGGAAAACTGTAGAAATCGGTTATATTTGTAAAAAAACACAAAAAGACATTTTTGTACCTTTACACGAAACCATAGATATTCTATACGCAACATGGCTACATTTTTCCTATATCTTACACCAGATGCAACAACCACTGCCTTGATTCAATCTTTTTATGATTGGTGTAAATCAAATAAAATTCAGAATAAAGCGAGTGAGTTTCCAGTGCACTGCACGCTGAGTAAACGATTCGAGGAGCAACCCGTTCGTCTGAGTCATTACGAAAAAGCCATAAGCGATACGCTTTCAGCTCAACCTTTGCGTTCTTCGGATATTGAACTAAGGCGAGTGAATGTAGAGAGTAATGCTATTTTTATATCGATAGAAGATATTCGCTTGCGCCGTTTTGTACAGCAAGTTATTCTCAAGAGCACGGCATCAAAGCGTGGTGTGCGCATCGTACCTACTGATCGTGAGTTGCACTTGAGTTTGGCTTATTACTTCCTCCCCCCCCAGCGGGCACTTATTCTTGAGCAGATAGATAAACTGCTTCCTATGCTACCTGCTCAGATTCAATGGAGCGTCTGTATTTATGAAAAGAAAAGCGACACGGAATGGGAAAAATACTGTGAATATCCGCTAAGCTAATCCATACAGCAAACGCGCGACGCTAAAATATACTGCTAAGCCTACTAAATCATTAGCCGTAGTAATAAAAGGACCAGAGGCTATTGCGGGGTTAATACCGGCTTTATTTAAGACTATGGGCGTAATTGTACCCATAATAGAAGCGATCAAAACGACACAAAAAAGAGCAATAGCTACGATAAGAGAGAGTTTCATATTCATTGTAAAAAGCCAATTCATCAAAAACACAGAAGTAGCGATGACTATGCCGTTGAGCAGTGCCACTAATAATGATTTGAATAAGCGTTGCCCGACCGTATCTTGAATACTGCTTCCCGATAGTGCTTGTACGACAAGTGTTGCTGATTGAATGCCTACATTTCCTCCTGTGGCTGTAATAAGTGGTATAAAAAATGCCATAGCTGGGACGGCAATCAAATCTTTCTCAAAAAGTTCCATAAATTGTGCGCCCAGCAAACCGCCAACCATACCAATAAAAAGCCAGGGCAACCTTGCCCTTGATAGTTTGAGGACGCTATCAGCCTCTTCGACATCTTCTGAAATGCCCGCCATAGCTTGCTGATTTAGCTCTGCAAGTTCTGTAATGACATCTATAATATCATCTACTGTAATTCGCCCGAGTAGTTGCCTTTGTTTGTTGATGACAGGGACGGATTCTAAGTCGTATTTTTGCATAATATTAGCAATATCTTCCTCGTGGTCATAAGAATATACAGCAATAATATCTTGCGAATAAATATCTTCTATTTGGGTTTTGTCATCACTTAGCAGGAGTTTCTTGACCGATAGTCTTCCTTTCAAGACATTTTGCTCGTCGACGACATAAATTGTATGAATTTTTTCTACTTTTTCTGCTTGCCTACGAATTTCTTCGATGCACTGCACTGTTGTCCAATGTATTTTGACAGCAATAAATTCTTTTGCCATCAGACCGCCGGCACAGTCTTCGTCGTATCGCAATAAGTCTGTGATATGGCTTGATTTTTCTTCATCTTTGATATAAGCAATAGCCTCTTCTCGGAGTTGAATAGGCAACTCATTGAGAATATCTACGGCATCGTCAGAGTCTGTATAGTCTATAAATTCAGCAATTTCTTTGGGTGAGTATATTTTTAGAAATGTTTTTCGGATATCGGGATCTAAATCGCTGATAATATCAGCCCTTACATCTTTATCGAGTAGATCTAAGACGTATTTGCAACCGTCCGCATCAATTTCATCTAATAACGTAGAAATATCTGCGGGGAAAAGCCCGGTTGTTATTTCATTGACATATACATCGTTTTTGCTTTCAACGGCATTTTTAAAAATTTCTAAAAACTCCTTTGTAAGGACAAAAGGCTGTGTAGGATTATTCATAAGCGTACTTTTGTTTTTTGCTCTTGGGCAATTGGTACTATTGATAAGTTATGACTTGAGCATTTTTTTAGGTATTTGCTTTGCAAATTCGTAAAAAAAAGTAGATTTAGGGCACTAAAACAAAAAGTTTTTTGAATGTTAATAACCTCCTTACTCGCTATAGTTGCTTATGCAAAAATAGGGGATTAGTCTTCTACAAGATACCTATGTTTTAGGATAGTGTGTACGTCGATTTATTACATCGCCTGCGATAGTGTCAGCACTCACTCACAGTTTTTCAAAAACTATTAGTTCTGCTGATAGAAATAACATTTCTGACAGCCCTGTTCTTTCTGAGCTAATTTAGCCAAATTTTCGTACAGCTGTAAGGATAAAATAGCCTTATACACCAAGGTTAGAAGTTTTTAGCATTTTTGCTTCTTAAAAAACTTTAAGCCAGAAGTGGCATTTCATAAAGAAATTTGACTTCTGGCTTATCAAAGTAGGAGTTTATAGGCTTATATAGACTTTGGGAGGTCGGAGAAATCAAAAGTTTCTAAGAACTTAGTAGTAAAAATACCTTTATTGAACTGCTCGTCGTCCATGAGTTTTCTGTGGAATGGAATTGTTGTTTTTACGCCCTCTATGACAAATTCATCTAATGCTCTTTTCATTCGGACGATGACCTCTTCCCTGCTTTGTCCTGTAACGATGAGTTTGGCAATCATCGAATCATAAAAAGGCGGTATTACGTATCCAGCATATACGTGAGTATCGACTCGCACTCCATGCCCTCCGGGTACGTGTAGTTGTGTAATTTTACCAGGTGAGGGTCTGAAATCTTTTGCGGGGTCTTCGGCATTGATACGGCACTCCATAGCGTATTTTTTGGGATAGTAATTTCTACCCGATATAGGAATTCCTGCTGCGGTTTTGATTTGTTCTTTGACAAGGTCGAAGCCTGTAACTTCCTCTGTGATGGGGTGCTCAACCTGAATTCGGGTATTCATTTCCATGAAATAAAACTTACCGAATTTATCTACAAGAAACTCGATTGTACCTGCACCTTCGTAGTTGATAAATGCGGTAGCTGCGAGTGCGGCTTGCCCCATTTCGTCTCTTAGTTCTGTGGTGAGTACTGGCGATGGTGTTTCTTCGACGAGTTTTTGATGTCTTCTTTGTATGGTACAATCTCTTTCTGAGAGGTGGCATGCTCCTCCTTTTCCGTCTCCAAAGACTTGAATTTCGACGTGTCTTGGTTCGACGACAAATTTTTCGAGGTACATTGCATCATTTCCAAATGCGGCTTTGGATTCTCTTCTTGCATCGTCCCAGGCCTTTTTAAAAGTTTCTTTGTTGTTGATAATGCGCATACCTCTTCCACCACCACCGGCAGTGGCTTTGATAATAACGGGGTATCCAATTTCTTCTGCGACTTTTATGCCTTCATCGAGTGAAGAGAGCAACCCTTGTGAGCCTGGCACTACGGGTACGCCCGCTTTTTTCATATAATCTTTTGCAGTGGCTTTATCCCCCATTGCATTGATAGCATCAGCAGAAGCACCTATAAATTTAATTCCATACTCTTCGCATATTGCAGAAAATTCTGCATTTTCGGAAAGGAATCCATATCCGGGGTGTATAGCATCAGCGTTTGTAATTTCGGCAGCGGCTATAATGCGTGGGATATTCAAGTATGAGTCGGCAGAGGAGGCTGCGCCAATACATACGGCTTCGTCTGCAAAACGCACGTGCAAACTTTCTTTATCCGCTACGGAATATACAGCAACGGTTTTGATACCCATTTCTCGACAGGTTCGGATAATGCGCAGTGCAATTTCTCCTCTATTGGCAATCAGTATTTTTTTAAACATGGGTGTTTTGTGTGTGCTTAATTGGGAAAAAATAAGTTTTGGTAGTGCAAAGTTATGTTTTAATTACATCATAATCAAGTAGATATATGCTTTGTATTTTTCAAGACTTTTCACTACCTAAATATTCTTGTGTCGCTTTTTTTTGATTTTATTTTTTTGCGACGTATAGGCCTATTTTAGGCGGGGTCGACAAGAAATAGCACTTGGTCATATTCTACTGGCGATGCGTTCTCTACCATAACTTGCACAACAGTACCAGAGACTTCGGTTTCGATTTCATTAAAAAGTTTCATGGCTTCTATAATGCAAATGGTTTGCCCTTTTTCTACTTTATCTCCTACTTGCACAAACGCGGGTGCTTCTGGGCTTGCAGCTCTATAAAACGTACCAATCATGGGTGATTTGACGGGCAGGTAATTTGCATTACTTTTAGGCGGTGTTTCGCCCTGTTCGTCTTTGCTTTCTACTTGTTGTGGTTTTGCTTGTGGCGTAGGAGCGACAACTTGCGGTAGATTTTGCGTTGGTGCTGGTGCGGCTATTTGTCGCACTTCGTTATCACGCTTTACACTTACCTCAATTTTATCGGTTTTGATATGTACCTCTGCTAATCCTAAATCAGAGATAAAGGTAATAAGGTCTTGAATTTCTTTGACTTTCATGATTTTGTTTGTCAGGAGTTAGAATAAAAAAATATGCTTTTCTTAGTTTTCGTAGTAGTTAGTTTATTTTTTAACTCGCTCTACGTAAGCATTTTTGCGTGTATCTATTTTGATTAAGTCGCCGTTATTGACAAATAAAGGTACTTGAATTTCTGCCCCTGTTTCGAGGGTAGCGGGTTTGCTTGCATTGGTAGCGGTGTCTCCTTTGAGTCCGGGTTCGGTATAAGTTACTTCGAGTTCTACGAAGTCTTTGAGGTCGCAAAGCAATACTTCTTCAGTATCTACGTGTACGAGTAGCTCTACACTATCCCCTTCTTTGAGCAAACCGGGGTTATCTACCATGTGCTCTTGTATAGGTATTTGCTCGAAGGTTTCGTTGTTCATAAAGTGCAATCCCATATCATCTTTATATAGGTATTGATAGCTTCTTCGTTCTATTTGTGTGATAGTGATTTTATGCCCTGCGGAGAAGGTATGATCAATATTTTTTCCACTTCGTACATTTTTAAGTTTTGTACGTACGAAAGCGGGTCCTTTACCGGGTTTTACGTGTAAGAACTCGGTTACGATATAGAGGTCGTTATTGAACTCTATACAAATGCCATTTTTTATGTCTGATGTTGTTGCCATATTGCTAAATGCTAAAAAAAACAGTCCTTTATTGTTAAAATAATAAATGTATGCTATGATAATCCAATATTATCAAAGGATTGCATTTAATTTTATGATTGCCTCTATAAAATTTGCTTTGCAAGCCCAATATAGCCCAAAGGCTTAAGCAAAAATACAAAAAAGATTGGTATTAGTCTGTTTTTGCTTATGATAAATTTGCATTTTTATGTTAGAAACCCCATTTGATATAGGCAGCGCCCCATGTAAAGCCTCCGCCAAAAGCGGCGAGGATAAGGTTGTCGTCTTTTTTAATTATATTTTCGTTATCCCAAAGGCATAGCGGTATAGTAGCTGTTGTTGTGTTGCCGTACCTGTCTATATTGATAAGGACTTTATCTGTTCCGATTCCCATTCTCTGTGCGGTAGCATCTATAATTCTCAAGTTAGCTTGGTGTGGGACGAGATAGGCTACGTCTTCTGGTGCAAGTTTATTTCTTAGCATAACACTTTCGGATACTTCTGCCATGTGCTTTACAGCACTTTTGAAAACTTTAGGACCGTCTTGCATGATAAAGTGTTCTTTATTTCTAACGGTTTCTTCTGAGGGTGGGTATCTGCTTCCACCGGATTTCATATAGAGGTGTTCTGCCCCGCTTCCATCAGTGTGTAAGCTTGCATCGATGATACCGTATCCGTCGGTATTAGCTTCTAAAAGGACTGCGCCGGCTCCGTCTCCAAAAAGGACGGCAGTTTTTCTATCGGTATAATCAACAATAGAAGACATTTTATCCGCACCAACCACGATAACTTTTTTGTGTAATCCTGTTTCTATAAATTTAGAAGCGGTTACGATGGCATAAAGGAAACCAGAGCAGGCCGCCATCATATCAAAGCTATAGGCATTTTTGAGCCCTGTTTTGTGTGCAATGATATTTCCAGTAGCAGGGAACATCATATCCGGCGTAGCCGTGCTACAGATAAGCATTTCGATGTCTTCGGGATTAGTATTTGTTTTTTCGAGTAGCCCTTTGACGGCTTCAATTCCCATTACAGATGCACCTTTTCCTTCTCCTTTTAGAATGTGCCTTTCGCTTATGCCTGTGCGCGAACGAATCCACTCGTCGGAGGTTTCCATCATTTTTTCAAAATCTTTATTTGTGAGTATATGATCTGGGACGTATCCGTGTACGCCTCTAATGGCAGCAGTTATTTTTTGCATATAAAACTTGATATTTTGAGGGTCAAGCGATAAGAATAATAGGTAGTCTTAAAGATGTAATGCTCAAAGTCTTTCAAAACTAACAGTTCTCAAAGAACTGTTAGTTCTAAGCATTACTTGTTATACACTACCGAATAATAAAATCTATTTTTAGAAATACGTTTTTCAAGCGAATTTTATTTATTTTTTCATCATACTACTATACATTCGCTATCAAGCAATAAGATTTCTTTGAGCAATATTATTGCTAAGCCCATTTTTCCATAGCGTGTGGTTTGCAAACCCCACGCTATGTAAAAATGTATAGTAGTATGTTTTTTCATATAAAATAAGCCTTTACATGATTTTGCAAAGGCTTATTTAAAAAAGATTTAGCCATATATAAATTGCATAAGGCTATGTATTTTCGTTTTCTATTGAGAGCGCAACGAGCGTACGCAATTGCTTGAGATGCGCTATATAAGCATTTTTGCCTTGTGCAGTTAGGAAATAGGTTGTATTCGGTCTTTTACCTATGAACCTTTTCTTTATTCTTATATAATCGTACTTCTCGAGCGCCGCTGTATGGCTTGCCAGATTTCCATCTGTGAGTTCGAGCATATCTTTAAGGGCATTAAAATCGATACCTTCATGTTTGAGTACGGCTGACATAATGCCTAATCTGATTCTGTTATTGAAAGCTTTGTCTAAAGCGTTCATGGCTATTCCGATATCGGCTATGGTCATGGCAATGGTCTTTATTTTTGAGCTTGCTGTTGTGCATTACTTGCTTCTTCAAAAGTACGTTTGATTTCAATTTCTTCAAAGACTTCAATTTCGTCTTCTACTTGCAAATCATTGTATCCTTTGATTTTCAAGCCGCATTCAAATCCGTTTTTGACTTCGTTAGCATCGTCTTTAAATCGTTTGAGCGTATCGACTTCTCCTGTAAATACAACCACACCTTCTCTAATAATGCGTACTCTGCTATTTCTTTTGATAGTACCGCTCGTTACCATACAGCCTGCAATCGTACCGACTTTCGAGATTTTGAATACATCTCTGACTTCGACAGTACCGAGTATAGACTCTTCAATTTTTGGTGCGAGCAATCCTTCAATGGCGAGTTTGACATCGTCAATGACTTGATAAATAATAGAATAAGTTCGGATTTCGACGTTTTCGGTTTCTGCTAATCGTTTAGCATTACGCGAGGGTCTTACTTGGAATCCAATAATTACAGCATCTGAGGCTGTAGAGAGAAGCACGTCTGATTCAGACACTTGCCCTACGGCTTTGTGTATGATATTGACTTCGACTTCTTCTGAGGAGAGTTTGAGCAGTGCATCAGCAATGGCTTCAATCGAGCCGTCAACGTCTCCTTTGATAATAAGATTGAGCTGCTGGAAGTTTCCTATGGCTCTTCTTCGTCCGATGTCGCTAAGTGTAAGTCTTCTACTTGCTCTTATAGACTGTTCTCTTAGGATTTGCTCTCTTTTAGAGGCGATGTCTCTTGCTTCTCTATCGGTGGTCATGACGTTAAATCTATCACCAGCTTGTGGTGCGCCGTCGAGTCCTAATATTTGTACGGGTGCAGAGGGTTTAGCCTCTGTTATTCGTTGCCCGTAGTGGTCTAACATGGCTTTGACTTTTCCGTAATGTGCACCGGCGAGTACGACATCTCCAATTTTGAGTGTACCGCTTTGTATAAGTAGGTTTGTAACATATCCTCTACCTCTATCAAGCGATGCTTCCACGACTGTGCCTACGGCAGGTCTGTTAGGATTAGCTTGCAACTCGAGGACGTCTGCTTCAAAGACGATTTTTTCGAGGAGGTCATCTACGCCTAATCCAGTTTTAGCAGATATTTCTTGACATTGGTACTTACCGCCCCAGTCATCAACAAGGATATTGAGTTCTGCTAATTCTTTTTTGATTCTTTCGGGGTCTGCCCCGTCTTTATCTATTTTATTTATTGCGATTATAATGGGCACTTCTGCGAGCTGTGCGTGGTTTATAGCCTCTTTTGTTTGAGGCATTACGCCGTCGTCAGCAGCGACTACAATAATTACCACGTCAGTAACCTTTGCACCTCTGGCTCTCATGGCTGTAAATGCTTCGTGTCCGGGTGTATCTAAGAATGTAATAGACTTTCCTTCACCTGCATCTACGGTATAAGCACCGATATGCTGTGTAATACCGCCTGCTTCTCCTCCTGCTACGTTAGCTTTTCGGATATAATCAAGCAGACTTGTTTTACCGTGATCTACGTGTCCCATTATAGTAACAATAGGTGCACGTGGGAGGAGGTCGTCTTGCTTATCGATTTCTTCTTCTACGGCGATATCAGCTTCCTCTTCTGCTGATATAAACTCCACATTAAATCCAAATTCATCAGCGATTAGCGTAATTGTATCGCCGTCGAGTCTTTGGTTTATTGTAACAAGAGTTCCGAGTGATATACTTTTTGCAATGACCTCGTTTACGTGTACGTCCATTATACCAGCCAATTCGTTAGCCGATATAAATTCTGTTACTTTGATTACGGTAGCTTCTTCTTGTGCTACTTTTTGTCTTTCTTCTTCGGCTTTGGCATTTGCCGCTTTTCGTTCTTTTCTTTGGCTTCTTCTGGCCGAGGATTTGGTGTTAGTTCCACTCATTTTAGCAAGTGTAGCCTTCATTTGCTCTTGTACCTCTTTGTCAGAAGCGGATTCTTTTTTGCGCTTAGTGCGTCTTTTTTTCTTAGGTCTCTCTGTGGTTGTAGAGGTAGAAGCCGCTGCTTTGTCATCGCCTTCGGTAGTCTTAGGCGTGGCTGTAGTAGTAGCTGTTGTTGTTGTTGTTGCATCACCAGCTGCTGTTGCGGATTTACGTCTTGTTCGTCTTCGTCTTCTGCGTCTTTTTTTCTTAGGGTTAGCCTCGTCGTCGTCGGCAGCTACGGCTGTTTTTCTTTTTTTCTTGCCTGGCAGCTCGATTTTGCCTAAGACTTTTAGTCCGGGCAATCTTTTTGCTTTTCCAGCAATTACATCTTCGTCATCGTCGTCGTCGTCATCGATGTGTATGGCCGTAGGCTCAATTTTGACTTCTTGCTTCACCTCTTTTTTGGGTGGCTTTTGCGCTTGGCTTTTTGGCTCTGTCTCTTTTCGCATGTCTTGCTTTGCAGGTCCTTTTACGCCCTCTTTATCTTCTATTGTTGTTTTAGAAGTATTTTCAGAATTTGTATTTTTCGGACTTTGCTTCTTAGGTGTTTTTTTCTCTGACACTATCGGTTCTTGATTTTCGTCTTTAGTGTGTAAAGTTTCTTCGCTTTTCGGTGTTTTTGCCGTTGCATTGGGCAATATATCATTTTGCGATTCTGTTTTTTCTTGTTTGGTTTCTTTTGCTTTAGGTGTTATATCAACAGTTTTCAGGTTTTCTGTTGTTTTTTGTTGTTCTATTTTTTCAGGCTTTGCCTCGTTTTTTACAGTATTTTTAGCATCGCTTTCTGCGTTAATTTCGTTTTCTTTTAGGGCTTCTTTTTTCGGGGGAGCTTGCGAAGTTTTGTCATCAGTTTTTGTCTGATTTTTTATTCCTTCTACATTTTGCTCGGGCTTTTTTATTTGTTGCTCTTTGGGTGCATCTGTAATTTTTTTGACGGGCTCGATTTCTTTTTTATTTTCGGGCGCTTTCGTCTCTTGCACATCTTTTTTGGCATCTTCTTTTTTAGGCTCTTTTTTTCGAACGGGGTTATTGTTTTTGTCGAGTTCGATTTTGCCAATAGGTCTATATCCCTTTGATTTTCCGGTGATAGTCTCGGGTTCTTTGTGGTCGTCTCCTTTTATTTTGATGGAGGTTCTGACTTTAGGGGAGTTATCTTGTATATTGAATGTTTTTTCTTCTTTTGCATCGTCGTCATCTTGTTCAGATTTTCTTTGTTCGCTCTGCTTAGAAGTTACCACAATATCCCTACCGCTGTTGTTTCCAATAGCGATTTCAGCGGCTTCTTTTTTGACCTTTTTAGAATTTTCGAATTGCTTTGACACCATTTCGAACTGTTCGTTGGATAGGGGTGTATTGGGCGTAGAATTTTCTATGCCAAGGTACTCTGCAATTCGTTGCGTACTCACATTTAGGTCTCGGGCTGCTTTTGATAGTCTTATTTTCGTCTTTTTTTCTGACATAAAGGATTTCTTCGTAATGAAAGTTATTAAGTGCTGCTTTGGATACAAAATATAAATAAAATAATTAAAACAGAAACTGTATCTTCGCCTTTATTGCACTTAATATACGAATAGTTTACAAAATTACAACAATTTCAGTTTTTTTCCACACTAAAGTGGGATAAAGTTACGGATTTTCAATCTAATAAGCTATTTTTTTAGCATTTTTGATTCCTTAGCCTTAGATATTTGCACAAAATGACAATTATCTAAGGCTTTTTATATGAGCTATACCACGCCTTTGGCTTTGCTTATTCGTCTTTTTTATAGACGCAAAAAGCAAAACAGGTATTAGGCTTATCCTTCGGGCTCGGCTTCGCTTTCGTTTTCTTCGAATTCTCTTTTGATAGTTTCGAGTACGAAATCAATTGTTTCTTCTTCCAAGTCCACACGTACGAGTAGGTCTTCTCTGCTATAGTCAAGTACTGCTTTTGCTGTATCGAGTCCTACACGGCGGAATTCATCGACGACCCAGTCTTCTATAACATCTTTAAACTCGTCGAGGTCGATGTCTTCTTCATACTCTTCTAATGCTTCCTCTCTAAATACGTCGATTTCAAGCCCAACAAGATCGCTTGCAAGTCGGATATTTTGCCCTCCTTTGCCAATGGCTAAGGAAATTTGATCTCTTTTGAGGGTAACAATAGCTCTTCTATCTTCGTCATCAAGCTGTACGTTTGTAACCTTTGCGGGGCTTAACGCACGTGCAATAAGCAGTTCGAGGTTTGCCGTATAGTTGATAACATCAATATTTTCGTTTTTGAGTTCTCTGACAATAGCGTGAATACGCGAACCTTTCATACCGACGCATGCGCCTACGGGGTCTATGCGGTCGTCATAAGATTCAACAGCTACTTTTGCACGCTCTCCTGGGTCTCTGACTACTTTTTTTACTGTAATAATTCCGTCGGCAACCTCTGGAATTTCTAATTCAAAAAGTTTGGCTAAGAAAAGTGGCGAAGTGCGCGAGAGCAATATACGTGGGTTATTGTTTTGAAATTCAACTCTATGCACAATAGCCCTTACCATATCACCTTTGTGAAAATGGTCTTTACGAATTTTTTCGCTATATGGCAGGCTCAACTCTTTGCCTTCTGCATCTATCAAAATTGTTTCCCTTCGTAGGGTTTGATACACTTCGCAGGTAACGATATCGCCTACAAGGTCTTTATATTTTTGAAAAAGCAAATCTTTTTCTAAGTCTCTTACTTTTTGAATAAGTGTTTGCCTTGCTGTTTGCACGAGTCTTCTTCCGAAGGATTCTATTGTTACAATTTCGGCAAAATCTTCCCCTACTTCTAAATCTTCTTCAAATTTACGGGCTTCTGAAAGTTTGATTTGCATATTTTTATCTACAATCTCGGCATCGTCTTCGACGATTTGACGGTAACGCCAAATCTCGAGGTCGCCTTTTTCGATATTGATAATAATATCAATATTTTCATCAGAACGATACTTTTTGCGAATCACGGTGCGGAACACGTCCTCTAAAATGCGAATCATTGTAGGGCGGTCTATTTTTTTGCGGCTCGCAAACTCCGAGAAAGAATCTATTAAACTTACGCTTTCCATAATTCCTAACAGTTATCAATAGGTGTTAATTCCTTAAAATCAAAATAATTTGGACAATAGCACAAAGCATTTTTGTCAAATTTTGAGCTGTGCTTATTTAAAAGACAGCTCGACAAAACTTTTATCAATGTTTTGAAAAGCAATTTGAGCGGGTTTAAATTTAACCTTAGGCTTTTTGCTTTTGCCTTCTACGACTTCATACTCTTCTGTAATATGTAAGTTTTCGCCTTCAATACTTTGCAACTTTCCTTTTCGTTCTTTGCCATCTGTTTGCAAAATTCTCAATTTGCGACCTATATGCTGTGGGTATTGTCTAAGCAAAGACAAAGCCTCTTCAGCTCCTGGCGAGGTTACCTCCAAAAGATATGCACCTTCAAAAAGCGGTGTCTCTTCTAAGGCTTCGCCCACTTTGCGGCTCAAATCTGCACAAGTGCGAATCGTAACCCCTTCATCACCATCAATAATAACAGTCAGGTTGTGCGGCGGGGTAGCTTTAAAGTCAATATTGACAATAAAAACTTGTGGGTCTTCTATGCAATGCTCAACAACTTGGCGTAATTTATCTAACATACTTTATTGAATACCAATCTTTAAACGAATATTTGTAGCACTAAATCCTTTTTGAAAAAAATTAGCGCATAAATAGCCTCAGCTATCTATTATTTTTAGGCTATGCTTACGCTAAGTGCGTAGCTCAAGTAAGAATAAGAAATAAAAATAGGGGACTTATGCCCCCTGTCTCAATTTACAGATTCAGAATTATTTGCAAAAATAAATAAAGTATTTTGCATTTGCAAATTTATACAAAGCTAATTTACATAGTTTTAAGCACTTTTTAAAACAAAGCAATACGTTTTTCTATAGCTTGCCTTACTTTTTGGCAAACTAAAAGCGGTGGAAGGGTGCGCCAGTTGTAAAAATCATCGAGCTCGCCACCAGAAATAAGATAAGAATCTATGTTGTATATACTCATTTCTTTCAACACGAAATCCCTGAAATTGATTGCTGCTATCCAGCCGTCCTCTACATCTTCGAACCACTCTTCGTAATAACAGTCATCAGAACCGTGAAAGTTAAGTACGTTTTCTCCAATCAAAATAAAATACTTAATGCCTTGCTTGCACAAGTAGTCTATTAAATTGCGTTTAAAGTGCATAATATCATTATAAATGGCATCATTCCACTCGCCAAG
This sequence comes from Bernardetiaceae bacterium, assembly GCA_020832465.1. Lineage (GTDB taxonomy): Bacteria > Bacteroidota > Bacteroidia > Cytophagales > Bernardetiaceae > JAFIER01. The sequence goes on along the minus strand of JAFIER010000250.1, from coordinate 32,003 downwards.
CAATTCTATTATAACAAAACCGCGCTCGTAATCCGTAAATAAAACCTTTAAATATAAGGTTTCGGAGCCTATATCGTCCCAATAAGGGTGTATGTAGTAGCCGTAAATGGTATGTACATATTCGAATAAAGGATACTCTTTTCCATAAAATGGAGAGCGTTCGTCTTGGGTTACGGAGTAGTATTTTTCCCAACTATAAAAGGGTTCTATATCGTGCATAAAAATAGCTTTATTGTTGCTTCAAGTTATGAATTTTTTGTAAGAAATACAAATTTCAAAGGCAACAGTTTTAGGGCTTAACTACATATTTTTGCGTAAGCAAAAAACGGTAATTTTAAGAGGGCTAACAAACTCAATACTGCACACCTCTTGTAAGCGCTACACTATGGGGGATCTTATTTACAGCAAGTTTATCATGACAAATCTCGAGGAGTTGCTCATTGGTTTTGCCTAAAATTGGGTGCTGCTTTTCGGCAGCGATTTCGCAGAGTGGTACAAGCGTAAAACGCCTTTCTTGTAAGTAGGGGTGTGGAATGGTAAGTCTTTCGGTATGTAAGGTATAGTTTTCGTAATAAAGAATATCAATATCAATTTTTCGTGCGCCCCATTTATTTTTGCGGACTCTACCCAATAGGTTTTCTATGCTTTGCGTACATTCCAAGAGTTCCATTGGGCTTAGTATGGTGCGCAAACACAAAACTTGGTTAAGAAAAATGGGCTGCTCGCTTATGCCCCAAGCTTGCGTTTCGTAGAGGGCAGAAGCCGAGACTACTTCGCCAGCGATTCTGCTTAGATGCACAACAGCTTGCTCAAGTGTATGCTGGCGGTTGCCTAAGTTTGCGCCAAGCAAAAGATACGTATGATAAAAAGACTGCTCCAAAGTTTTGAATTGGTTATTTTATTTTGGCATAAGCACTGACAGTTTTTGCGAGCTCTCAGTGCTATGTTTAGTCTATGATGCTTAGTTTGGGTTTGACTCGATAGTACTCTCGTTTTTTTGTTCCTTTTGTGGGACGAAATAAACCTGCGAGTAGTCTCTGTATTGCATAGAATTGTTGGGCAAGTTTTTGACTTTATTTTGCAAGATTCTATAGGCTTCGTCGTACCAAAGTACTACTACGGGTGCATCTTGCATGGCTAATATTTCCGCTTCCATAAAATACTTAAAAGATTCCTCTTCCGTGCGTGCGTCCATAGCCTTTTCGTATAGTGCATCAAATGCTGGATTTGAATATCTTGTGAGGTTAGGATATGAAGATTCTCCTATGCGCTCTGGTAGGTTTTTTCCATAAAACATACGCAAAAAAGGCTCTGGACTGGGGAAATCTGCAATCCAGGCGAGTCGTAGCATTGTATAGTTACCTTCGTAGCTTTTATCTGTAACTTGGGCTAAGGATAATGTAGCAAGGTTTACATCTATATTGAGCACATTTTTTAAATTTTTCTTAATTTCTACAACAATAGAAGTATTTCTATCTCCTTCTGCATGAAACTCTAAATTGAGCGCGGGGAATCCTTTGCCATTAGGATAGCCTGCTTTTGCTAAATAATAACGCGCTGAATCGGGATTGTATTCGTAACCAGGAATTTTATCTGTATTGTATGCTCTTTGGCTAAAAGCGGGCGGTGTTATGCCATTATGCCCTGCGCCAAAAGCTTCTCCACCGAGTACATAATCGACAATATCTTGCCTATTGATAGCAAAAGAAATAGCTTTACGCACGTTTACATCTTGAAAAGCATTGTCTTTGTTCATCATCACAAGCATTTGTGTTTGCATTTCAGGCTCTCTATCTAATACAAATGGCGACTTGTCGTCATCGGTTTTGTACTCGTCTAAAATTTGAATAATATGATCTGTAGGCAACCTATAAAGGAGGTCTAACTTACCACTTTTAAACTCCAAGAGTTCTGTTTGCTTATCTTTGATAAAAGAAACTTTAACGGCATCAAGGTATGGCAATTGATTTCCAAACTCATCTTTTCGGTGATATTTTGGGTTTCTATTGAGTATAATCGTACGGTTATCATCGATATTGCCGAGCTTAAATGCGCCTGTGCCTACGGCTTGCTCTCCGAGGTTATCACGGCTTTTTTCATACAATTCACGTGGAAAAATAAATCCTTCGGGGCGTGCCAAATAATTTAAAAACATGGCATTGGGGCGTAGAAGTTGTATTTTAATGGTGTGCGAATCAAGAATTTCTATACCCTCTACATATTCAGGGTTTTTTAGTCCATCTTTAGAGTTGTCGTAATAGGTACGTGCCCCTTTGACAACCCCGTCAAAAATATGAAAGCCTTGGTTGTCTTTGTTGCGTGTGCAAAGCAAAGTAAAACAATAAGCTACATCTTTAGCCGTGAGTTCGCGCCCTACACCTCCTTCGAAGACGGGCGAATCGTGAAATTTAACTCCTTTTTTGATGTTTATTGTATAAGTCATCAAATCCTCGCTTATTTGATAAGAAGCGGCAAGGGCGGGTTGCACCTTGAGAGTTTTAGGGTTAAACTCGAAAAGTCCTTCATAAATCTGTGAGGCTACCCTATGGGAAATAATATCTACGATATTATGTGGAAAAAGCGTACGGATGTATTCGGTTTCGTTGACATTAAAAACACCGCCAGCAAAACGCCCTCCTTCAATTTCTTGCAAAGACTCATCTTTTTGACTATCAGATATTTGACAAGAAACAACGGCACTGAGCAGAAATAGAGCCATTAAGGCATTGAAAATGAAAATAACAGACGTGTATTTCATTAGTCTCATTATATATCGATTTATTTTGAGTACAAATTATTTTTCTAAAAAACAAAACTTACATAAACCAGCCACTAAAAAGCCTGAAAAGTTTGACATACAAAGTTTAGTAAAGGCAAATTAAAACAAGAATTTCAAAATTCTGAATTAGGGGCCAAACCATTATGCTAATTTAGGCATTAAATTTTTGTTTTCAAAAAGTTAGTGTAAGCCATGAAGCGTTATTTTTTATGGATTACAAACTGAAAAGCCAAATATAAGCACTGCATATAGGCTATAAATTTTGTGATATACGGCCCAAAAATACGAATAAAAAGCAGTACAGAATACAAAAATACTGAATAATTGCGAATAAAAAGCACTTAGTTCCAATTTTGCGCATAATAATATACAAATCCAGCACCTTATACATAAATTTAACAGCCTTAGATAGCAATATTTGCGATAAAAATCGTAAATTTATGCTTTTGATGATAAGAAGGGATACCGCAAGTTTGTGCTATCATGTTGCTTATATATGCGCAATTTAGAAATTGACTTTTTTTCAATAAATATCGTTTCTAAGGCATTTTTTTAAGTTAAAAATAGCATTTCTTTGCAAAATGTTTGGGTATAGCGATAAGTTTTTGTTTTTTACACAATTTGCAGGCTTATCTATAATAACCTCTAATAACCTCATACTACTTACTATACATTCGCCATTCAGCAATAACACTGCTTTGAGCCCTGTTATTGCTAAGTTTATTTTTCCATAGCGTGGAGTTTGCCCCCCACCCTATGAAAAAAAGTGTAGTAGAATGAGCTATTGTAGGGGTGCAAGTATATAGCTGCTTCACGCTATATTTTAGCTCACTAATTAAAGGTGTATCCTATTGTCTTACGCACTTACGTAGTTTTTATTCTTTGCTTTTTTACTATGTCTGAATACAATTTTCGCATGCTGGGCACTATGTCTGGCACTTCGCTCGATGGTTTTGATATTGCTGATTGCAGTTTTAAGTTTGAAAATAACCATTGGCATTATACCTTACACAAAGGTCGCACTTTTCGCTATCGCCCTGATTTAAGGCAAAAATTAGCCCATGCCCATCGTTTTTCAGCTTTTGATTATTTGTTGTTAGACAAAGAGTTAGGCAAAGAAATGGGTTTTTTTCTTAGAGAATTTGCCAATAATCAGCCTTATACAGCTATTGCTTTGCACGGGCATACCGTATTTCATCAGCCCGAGCGGGGCTTGAGTAGCCAAATCGGCAACCCCGCAGAAATTTTTGCACTTACGGGTATTCCTGTTATTTGTGATTTTAGAAAACAAGACTTAGCCTTGGGCGGGCAGGGCGCGCCACTTGTGCCCATAGGCGATGGTTTGCTCTTTCCAGACTATGATTTATGCCTAAATCTTGGCGGTATTGCAAATATATCCTGCCTCAAAGCGGGCAAACGCATTGCGTTTGATATATGCCCTTGTAATATTGTCCTTAATCACCTTGCCGAAAAATTAGGCAAAAACTATGATGCCGATGGTAAGCTCGCCGCAGGCGGGCGTGTTATAGGTATTCTGCTCGCAGAGCTCGACGAGCTTGATTTTTATGCTAAAAATTATCCTAAATCATTGGGCAGAGAGTACATAGAAGCACAGGTTTTGCCTTTGTTAGAACAAGGAAATGCTACTGTTGCTGATTTGCTCGCTACTTTTACAGCCCATATTACCCAGCAAATTGCAAGAGCTATCAATAAATTGACAGATAAAAAACAAGCACGTATGCTTATTAGTGGCGGCGGGGCTTATAATACCTTCCTTTGCGATACCATTACACGCTTTTTGCCCAACATAGAAGTACAAATTGCCGAAAAAAATATCATTGAATACAAAGAAGCACTCATCTTTGGGCTACTGGCTTCCTTACGATTAGCTGGACAAAATAACTGCCTCGCCTCCGTTACGGGCGCAACGCATGACCACGTGAGCGGTGCCATATACGGGTTCAGAAAAAAAACGTAGTTATTGGCAATATTTTTGAACTATTAGCATAGCAATAGCCATATAAAATTTATTCAATTCATTAAAACCTTATTCAAATGAACAAATACTATACTTTATGCTTCGGATTTTTTGTGTTTTTTTATATACTCTCCTGCTGCGAGCAAGTAGTTGCACAGCCACAAGAGCTTGTTAGCGTTACGGAGCAGAAATTTGATAAGCGGCAAATGACTACTATTACTGTAAGTTTTGAAGCCGAGAGCGACGAGGTAATAGATGCCTTTGACAAACATTTGCGCAAAGCACATAAAGTAAAACTCAAAAGCGGTTTTTTTGGAGGTAAAAATTATACAGCCGAAAAAGCAACACTCACAGCCGTTACGCCCGAGCGCATAGACCTTTTTGTACGCATAGAATCTAAAAAAGGAAATACTGGTGCGATACTTTATGTAGCAGCTGCTAAAGGTTATGATTTAATTATCAGCCCGCAGCGATACCCTGATGAGTTTGATAAATTGCAAGTACTTGTACGCAATTTTGCCATTGAATTTAACAAAGCCTATTACGATAAACTTATCAAAGAGGCTGCTGCTGCCTTAGCCGCTGCTGAAAAAGAAAAGCAAAACCTTGAAAAAGAGTCTGAAAATGCAAAAAATAAAATTGTATCTTTAAAAAAGGAGCTCGAAAACAACGAAAATAAAATCAAAGAAAATGAGCCTAAAATCAAACAAGCCGATGAAAAAATAAAGCAGGCTACTGAAAATTTAGAGCGCATGAGACAAAACATCGGTACTAACTGATTTAAAGAAGTTTAAAAACTTGTAACTCTCATATAAAAAGTGCATATTGAGCATTCTAAACGGCTTGATTTGCACTTTTTAGATTTAGGGCAAAACCAAGGCACTCAAATATCAAAGAAAAAATTTTTTTTTGTTTATTTGTTGTATAGAAATCCATACACAAAATCTATTCGTATATATAGCGAATAGCAAGCAAATAAAAATCAATAAAGATTATTACGTTTAGAAGTTAGAACCAAGGATTCTGACAGAAGTCTTAGTTCTGATGCCTAATAAACGCCTTGCAAATAGGCTAATAAAACAAGCGTAATGATATTTAGTATAGCCTCTTTTTTTAATCTATTGGTTTAAAGCCAATAAGTAGGCAAAAAAAACAAAAAAAAAGAGCGATTTATTTGTTTTTTTGTTTAAACTTTATTAGCTTTGCATTAAACAAAGCAAGAATCTAAGCAAGTTACATTTTTTACTCAAAACATCGAATCCTCATGACAGCAACAGAGTTTGGTTACGCATTACACAAGATAGCACATTCTTTAAAGCCTTTTGCTTTAAAGCTAACAAAAGACATGGAAGAGGCAAATGACTTGCTTCAAGAAACGGTATTGAAAGCGTTTACTAACCGTGATAAATTTACAGAAGGTACAAATCTTAAAGCTTGGCTTTATACGATTATGAAAAATACCTTTATCACAAACTACCAAAGGTTAGTCCGCCGTAATACTTTCATAGATACTACAGATAATCTGCATTATATCAATTCTGCTGATAATCTTATAGGCAATACAGCTTATTCAACCTTTGCCTTAGAAGATATTTACAGAGCCATTGATAAACTTGACGAGCCTTACAAACGCCCGTTTTTGATGCACTACCGTGGGTTCAAATATTACGAAATTGCTGAAAGACTCGGCATTCCAATTGGTACGGTCAAGAATCGCATTCATATTGCACGCAAAGAGCTTAAAGACAATTTGAAAATATATGCACCTAAGGCTTAGGCAGCATATACGTTAAGTTGATCAATAAACTTAGGCAGTGTCAGAACTAATATTTTAGAAATAACATTTCTCAAAGAAATGTTATTTCTAAAATTTAATGCTAATCTATGGAATAGCATTTCTTTAAAACTCTTGAAACAACTTTATGTTTCAAGAGTTTTTTTGTTATTGCGCTAAAGCCTATTTATGCCGTTACAAAAAAATAAGGCATTCGTTTTAAAGTAAAACGCATAATTTTTGTACCTTAACAAATATTATGTATATTTGTCTGTTTATAAGCATAATAAAACTTGCTAAAATCGCAATTTTGATAACCCATACATACGCACTCAAGATTGAACAAGGATTATCGTGCTGTTGTAGGTACTCGCAAATTGCTGTTAGAAACAACAACTCTGGCAGCCATGTTTATATCTAACAACTAAACCTGATAATTTCTAATGTAAATATAGAGACTAGCCCTCAAACACTCATTTTTTAGCTATTTATTTACACTACAGTAATATGCCTATTCGTTTTTTTATCTTTTTAGGATTTTGGTTGAGCTTTTTATGGTTCAATACAGCAGCACAGGCTCAAAGTGTAAAATTACGCTTAGAATCCCTATCGATTGAAAATGGACTTTCTCAAAATACAACTGCTGCGCTTGCACAAGATAAAAAAGGATTTCTTTGGATAGGTACACAAGATGGACTAAATCGGTACAATGGCTATGAAATAGAAGTCTTTAGGCACAAACGCGGGCAGCCACAAAGCCTTAACGGCAATTATATCAATACCATTATGGAAGCCTCCGACGGCAATATATGGATAGGTACGAATGTGGGGCTTAACCAATTCTCCCCCTCTACACACCATTTTCATAGAATTGATATTCCCGAAAAGGGCATGGAAGGCAAAAGAGAACAAGAAATCAATCATATATGCGAAGACTCTACACAAAATATATGGGTAGTAGGGCGGCTCGGCATAAGCTATTATCACTATCCAAGCGGAAAATGGACTCACATCGAATCTGAGGCTTTATATAAAGATGACAACAAAGTTTTTATGCTTTTTTGCGATGCACAAAATAATATTTGGGCATTAAGCGCAAAGGGTGTATTTCGTTATGAACAAAAAACACAAAAATTTACGCCTTTCGTACCTAAATCTTTTCAAGAAGAAGAGTTCTATGTCGTAGATATGAAGTATGATAAAACAAAACGATTGCTACTTGCATACGAACAGACAATATTGGTATATAATTCAGAAAATGACGATGTCGAGACCTATCTCGATTCGCCCGTAGAGATAAGAAGTTTTACAGTAGATACTGATTATTTCTGGATTAGCACTGGCGAGCAAGTTTTGAGTATAAATCGCAAAACACTCCTTGCGCAAACCATCCCTCTGCCTCCCAATACAGGGTTAATCAATGACATTATAAAAGATGCCTCTGGATTGTTATGGATAGGAACTTCTAATATGGGTGTGTTGCAATACGACAATTTACGAAATCGATTTGACCATTACTACCACGACGCTCAAAATAGTAATAGCCTTAGCAACCCCCTTGTATGGACTATAACCGAAGATGCAAAAGAAAATTTATGGGTCGGCACTGAGGAGGGTTTGAATTTTATTTCCAAAGAAAATGGAAAAATCAAAAGGTATTATAAGCGCGACCTGCCCCCTCTTACTGATGACAATATTACCTATCTGCTTATGGATAGCCGTCAGCAACTTTGGATTGCTACATTAGATGGTGGACTCTACAGAAGCACTCACTGCGACACGCAAGGCAACCTCAAGATCGAGAAGGTAAGTCGTGATATTTTAAGCCAAGACCGCTTGATTTTATCTATTTTCGAAGATAGCCAAAAAAATATTTGGATAGCTAGCTCGGGTGAAGGGCTAATTAGATTAAGCGTTGATAAAGTAAGCGGGCGAATCAAAGAAAAAAAAGTATTTGCCCACGACCCCAAAAACAAAAAGTCAATACCCTCCATGAGTATTATGTATGTCGGCGAAGACAAATACAGAAATATATGGACTTGCACCGATGCTGGGCTTTCGAGGCTACTCAATGATAGAGATGGATTTATCAATTACCAACACAACCCTAACGATACAAGTAGCATTAGTAGTAATAATGTAATGATGTTTTGGGAGGATAAAAAAGGTATTTTTTGGCTTGGTACTGAAAATGGTATCAACAGATTCGACCCCAAAATTGGAAAAGCACGCCACTTCGGAGAGTATATCGAACAGGCTAATTACAGCGTGTACGGAATCTTAGGAGATGATAAAAATGCACTCTGGTGTAGCACTAATAATGGTCTTTTGCATTTTGAAAATAACAATATGCGCGTATATACCCAACGCTCGGGCTTGCAAAGTAATGAGTTTAATAGCGGGGCGTTCTACAAAAGCCCTAAAAGTGGAAGACTTTATTTTGGGGGTATAAATGGATTTAATGCCTTCTACCCCACAAAAATAGAAATTTCTACGTTTAAACCACCTATAGTGCTTACACAGTTTTTGATACATAACGAAGTCGTTGGCATACGAGATTCGCTCAACCCCGAGTCTCCATTATTACAACATATTTCTGTAAGCGAAAAAATCAATCTTGAATACACCCAAAATACTATAGCCTTTGAGTTTGCAGCCCTGAGTTTTAGGCTCGCAGACAAAAATCGCTATGCCTATAAAATGGACGGATTAGAAGACGATTGGAACTATGCAGACACTCGCCGTTTTGCTTCTTACAATCAAATCCCGCCTGGAAAATATACATTCAGAGTCAAAGCCTGCAACCACGACGGTGTATGGAACGAGCAAGGAATTGCCTTAGAAATAGAGGTTCACCCACCTTTTTGGAGTACGATTTGGTTTAAAGTTTTTATATTTTTCTTGGCTATTATACTCATATTTATTGCTTACCGTACACGCATTCAAAGTGTGCGCTTGCAAAATCAAAAACTCGAACGCCTCGTAGCCGAGCGTACTGGTGAGTTGCAAGACAAAAACAAAGAACTCGAAAATGCCTATAACAATATCAATATCCTGAGCGAAGCAGGACGAAAAATTACAACACATATAGACCTTGAACTCGTTATTCGTTCCGTATATGATAACGTCAATAAACTCATGGATGCTGAAGGCTTTGGTATCGGACTTTATAATCCAGAAACCGAAACGCTCGATTTTATGGGGTATATTGAAAAAGGTAAAACACTACCGACGCACTCCATGCCACTAAACAATACAAAAAGAATTGCTGTAAGGAGTTTTTTAGTGGATAAAGAAGTTATTGTGGCAGACATCGAAAAAGAATACGAAAAACTTTTCAATGAAAAGCCGAACGTCCTTATTGGAGAAGTCCCACAGTCATTGATTTATATGCCACTCCACTCTAAAGACCAAAAATTGGGGGTAATTACCGTACAAAGCTTTCGTAAGAATGCCTATACAGACTATCAAGTGAATATGCTCAGCAACCTATCTATCTATATCACTACTGCTATCGAAAATGCACAGTCTTATAGGAGAATAGAAGCACAAAAAACAGAAATAGAAACCCAAAAAGCACAATTAGAAAAAAGAAGCAGCGACCTAACAGATAGTATCCGATATGCAAGTCGTTTGCAAAGTGCATTGCTACCACCCGAAGCATTAGTACGCAAAGCACTACCCGAATCCTTTATCCTATTCAAACCCCGTGATATTGTATCAGGAGATTTTTATGCTTTTTTTGAAAAAGAAGATAAAATATTTTTGGCAGCGATAGACTGCACAGGGCACGGCGTACCAGGGGCATTTATGTCCGTAATGGCAGAAGCCAAGCTCAATCAAATTATCAATACAGACAACATCGAATCGCCTGATTTAATCCTTGCAGAATTGCACCGACGCATTCAAGGCTCGCTCAACCAAGAAACAAATCAAAACCAAGATGGTCTGGATATGACAATTTGTGTCATTCACAAAAAAAGCCGTTTAGTGCAGTTTGCAGGAGCTAAAAACCCGCTTGTATTTGTGCAAGATGACCGTTTGTATCATATCAAAGGCAGTAAGTTTGCTATTGGAGGATATAACCGCAAAGGCGAAAAGCCCACCTTTAAATCGCATCAAATTGTAGCAAGCGAGCGAGACGCTGCTTTTTATATGTTTTCAGATGGCTACCAAGACCAATTCGGCGGCACTAAAAACAAAAAGTTTATGAAAAAACGCTTTCGCGAAATGCTTTTTAAAATACACCATAAACCCATGAAAGACCAACACCTTTTTATCTCGCAAGTATTAGATAAATGGATGGAGGGGCAAGTACAAATCGATGACATACTTGTCATAGGTTTTAGGGTCTAAAAAAAAGTAAGAACATAAAACTCAAAAAAGCGTTTGGTAGTGTATAACAAGTAATGCTTAGAACTAACAGTTCTTTGAGAACTGTTAGTTTTGAAAGACTTTGAGCATTACATCTTTAAGACTACCAAGCGTTTTTAATTCAAATCAAAAACGCTTTTTTTATGCCCAAAACACTCAGACTCATACTCGGTGACCAACTCAATAGCCAACACCATTGGTTTGCCAATATAGACCCCAGTATTACCTATATACTCATAGAAGCAAAGAGAGAAGCTACTTATGTACGCCACCACATTCAAAAAATTATGGCGTTTTTTCTCGCTATGCGTCGCTTTGCAGACAACATAAAAGCAAAGGGGCATCAAGTTCGTTATATCCAACTCAAAGACAATCCGCACCATAGCATCACGGCCTATCTCAACGAAATGATAAGGAAAGAAGCCTACGAGCATTTCGAGTACCAGCTTCCCGATGAGTATCGCTTAGACCAAGCCCTGCTCGAGATGTGCCATAATTTGCCCATCACAACAAAATCTTATGATACAGCACACTTTCTCACTGAGCGAAACGAGGTAAAACGTTTTTTTGAAGGAAAAAAAACCTATCTTATGGAATCATTTTACCGTGAAATGAGAAAAAAATACAACCTACTCATGCAAGGCGATAAACCCATAGGTGATAGCTGGAACTACGACGCAAAAAATCGCAAAAAATACGATAAAAAAATTCCCATTCCGCCACCCTTACGCTACGAAAGAAATAGAGAAGGTCTCCAGCAGATTCATCGTGAAATCATAGCCGCGGAAATACCCACGATAGGCAATCCCTTTCCCTTCGAACACGTGCTCGAACGCAGCGAAGCCCTTGAGTTACTTGCTTATTTCAATGACAAGTTGTTGCCTTATTTTGGGCATTTTCAAGATGCTATGGAGCCTGATGAGCCTTATCTTTTTCATTCGCGACTTTCTTTTGCACTCAATACCAAAATGATTTCCCCCTTAGAAGTCGTAAAAGCAGCAATCAAAGCCTGGAAGCAGAATTCAAACTGCATAGACTTAGCTCAAATAGAAGGTTTTGTGCGTCAAATTATCGGCTGGCGTGAGTATATGCGAGGTGTATATTGGGCTAAAATGCCAAAATACGAAACCGAAAACTTTTTTGCTCACGAACGAAAACTACCCAATTGGTACTGGACTGCTGACACCAAAATGCACTGCCTCTCACAAACTATAAAACAATCCTTAGAAAAAGCCTACGCACACCATATACAAAGGCTTATGATTACAGGAAATTTTGCACTCCTTGCAGGTATCCACCCCGATGAAGTTGATACCTGGTATCTCGGCATCTATATCGATGCTATACAATGGGTAGAAATTACGAACACCAGAGGCATGAGCCAATTTGCAGACGGCGGGCTGCTCGCAAGCAAACCCTACACAAGCAGTGCAAATTATATCCAGAAAATGAGCCGTTACTGTACAGAATGTGCCTATAATCCTAAAATCAAAGTAGGCAACAATGCCTGCCCTTTTAACAGCCTATACTGGCATTTTCACCATAGACACAATGAAAAATTAGCTAAAAACCCGAGAATAGGTATGGTCTATCGCAATTGGGAGCGTATGAGCGCACAGCAAAAAAGCGAAATTCTGAAACAAGCAGAAGACTACCTACAACAAATTGAAAATTTATAAACACAAGCAGACTAAAATATGCTCAAAAAGGACGCGCGCATTGGGCATGCTATTTCTAAAACAGTTTATAGATTAACTCGCAAAGTGTATGATTTCTTCTTGGCTTATGCTTATCTTTGTGGTATTCCGTACCTCAAAACCATAAGATTTTGTCAAGCACTCGAATAGCTGTCGTTATTTTAAATTATAACGGTGAGCAATACTTAGCCGATTTTTTGCCTTCTGTATGCGCTTATAGCCCGGAAGCGGAGGTTATCGTTGCCGATAACGCCTCTACAGACCAATCTATAGCTTTTTTAGAAAAGGCGTATCCCCAGCTTCGTATTATTCAAAATTCTGAAAATCAAGGATTTGCACAGGGCTATAATAGTGCGCTCAAGCATATAGAAGCAGAGTTTGAGTATTATGTACTGCTCAATTCTGATGTTGAAGTTACGCCCAATTGGCTATCTCCCCTGCTTGCATACATGGATGCAAACCCCGAGATGGCTGCCTGCCAACCCAAAATTAAAGCCTATCATCGTAAAGCATACTTTGAATATGCGGGGGCGGCAGGTGGTTTTTTAGACCGTTATGGCTATCCTTTTTGTAGAGGACGGCTTTTTGATGAAGCCGAGCAAGATACAGCGCAATACGATGACAACTCTACAGTCGTATGGGCAACAGGGGCTGCATTATTTATCCGTGCCGAGCTTTATCATAAATACGAAGGCTTAGATGCTGATTTTTTTGCTCACATGGAAGAGATAGACCTCTGCTGGAGGTTGCAAAATGCTGGATATACAATTGGATATTGTGCCGGAAGCACTGTTTTTCACGTCGGTGGTGGAACGCTTTCGCAACTCAACCCGCGCAAAACTTATTTTAATTTTCGCAATGGCATTGTCATGCTACTCAAAAACCTGCCTCAAAAAATGCTATGGAGCAGACTACCCATTCGCATAACCTTAGATGCCGTCGCTGCTTTGCAATTTTTTCTTAGTGGGAAAGCCGCACATGGCAGTGCCGTAGGGCAAGCCTATCGCTATTTGCTACGGCATAGAAAAAGTATTCTTGCGAAAAGAAAGAAAATACAAAAATTAACTGGACATGGCATACCGCCCAAAACTTACAAAGGAAGCATAGTTGTAGATTTTTTCCTAAGAGGAAAGAAAAAATATAGCGAACTAAGCAAAACCAAATTTTAAGCACATAGATACGTACTTCTTATATTTTGATACTCAGAGGCACACGCAAAGTAGCCGATACAAAGCGCGCTGGCTCGGGCAGGTTCAAAAGTTTGTAACGACTTAGGTGGTTGATATAATGCTGATTAGTCAGATTTCGAAGTTGCAAGAAGATACCTATTTTTTGTCCTTTAATTTGTACGTACGTACTTGCTTGTGCATGCACGAGGGTATAACCTGCTGTAGGGAGTTCGTTTCTATCTACACGATTTTGGGCAGCAAAATGATGTACGGTAAGGCTCAAACTTATATCTGAAAACCGCCCTGCGGCTTGTGCTATTTTCAGGCTTGCACGCCCAAGCGATGAGAATGGAGGCGAAAAAGGCAGCGGTAGGCGCGTATCCAAATTTTTATTCCATACATATTCTGTAGCTGAATATAGACTCAAAAAAGAAGTGGGGCGATATTCTACTACAAGTTCGCCGCCATACATCTGCACTCTTCCTTGTGAGTAGCGGTGCAACTGCCCTGCTTCGGGTAAATCTGAAAATATACCCATAGGGCGCAAAAATAAATAATTACTAAAAAAATTTGCAAAGGGCGTAAGCTCAAAGCTCATTTTTTCTGTTTTGTAATGCAACCCCATCTCGAGCTGGATTCCCCTTTCGGCCTCGAGAGAGGCATCGCCTTGTTCGTGCCTAAACGTACCGTGGTGTATGCCATTTGCAGTAAGCTCGGCAAGGTTGGGGACTCTAAACATACTGCCGGCCTGTGCACTAAACTCCCATTTTTGCGAAGGCTGATAGGATAGCCCCCAAGCTGTAGAAAAGTTTTGATAATGACGCAAAAGTGGTGCGCTGCGTTCCTGCTCGAAAGCCAAGTTCCCCCCTTCTCCATACCATCTCAACATACCGGCTTCGGAATTTTGATAGGCATAATCAAAGCGCAAACCGCCCTCAAATTGCCAATGCGGATGCCATTGCCATTGCCGTAAGGCATAAAGCCCTGCGCTCGCACTTTCATAATTGGGAATCAAATACTCAAATCCATCGATGCGATTTTGTTGATATTGAGATTGAATACCAATTTCTAGCTTATTGTTCTGACGCATTTCGCGCTCCCAGCGCACATTCAAAGAATAAGTATCTAAGTCTAAGCCAAGTGCCAAATTCCCTGCTGGCGGTTCTACTTGTCCGTGTGCATGAGGCAGTGATTTTTCTAACCTTACATTGCGCTGAAAGCCCGCTTCTATATGCAAAAAATGTTGCTTATCAAGAAAAATGTCTTGGTTTAGAATGGCTCTAAAATGGCTATTATCTTGGCTTGGCAAATCTATATTTCGAGGGTCGCCGTCATCGCGGAGTTGATAAGCGCGTGGAATGCCCATCGCTCCGGGGAATAATCCAACACGCTGGTTAAACTGACTTACAATAACTTGTGTGAGTACTTTTTCAGTTCGGAATCCACCAAAAGCCTTAAAATTAAGCTCTCTCCCCGCCGTATTTTTGAGTTTTCCGTTTTCGAGGGGCAGAATCCATCGGTTATAGTTAAACTCTTCGGCAGGGACTCTGTAATCGGCATAACTTTGATGTGAAACTTGTAAGCTAGCAAAAACGTTATTTTTGTGCGCTTGCATTTGTATCGAGTTTCCGTAAAGGTGGTTATAGCCTTGATAATTTGCTTGATAATTGATACCGAGCTTGTCGCTCTCGGGGATAGCAGGTGGTAGGATATTGATAACCCCACCTATAGCTTCTGCACCATACCTTAAGGCACTTGCACCTTTTACAATTTCTACGGCTTCGACGCTGTATGGGTCTATAAGTAAGCCATGGTCTGCGCCCCACTGCTGTTCTTCTTGTCGGATACCCGCATCATTGACAGCTACTCGGTTCATACTCATTCCCCTGATAACGGGTTTGGCAATACCTACACCAGTATTGAGTGCTTGAATGCCGGGCAGTTCGGAGATGCTATTGACAAATGTAGTGGCTTGATTTTCTAACAAAAAATCTTTATCTATCTGTATGGTGGACTGTGTGATGCTTGTTTTGTCTATATGGTCTTCTACAATAAGATTTTGTAGTAATTGTTCATTGGGCGTGAGGTTAAAAGTAATTTGTGGGGTATCTTCGTGTAAGTGTACTTCTTTGCGCAGGGTTTTGTATCCTACCATACGCACTTCAAAAAGATAAGTACCTTCGCATATTTTGTGAAGTCTAAAATTTCCTTTGGTATTACTCGGGCAGCCTTTATCGAGTTGTTTTATTAGAATTGTAGCACCTATGAGCGGTTCTTGTGTATTTGCATCAATGACTTTACCTTCTACTACAAGCCGGCAACTTTGGTCTGATTGTGCTTGTAATACGGGTGCAAAAGCAAATAAAAAAAGTATAAGTAGCAGTAAACGCATAGAAAAAAGAGTTTTTTTTCGTAAATTTAGGCTGTATAAAATGCAGACAAAGTTCATTTAAAATAGCATTGATAACTCGGGCATAAACACTTAGATGCTGGGTAAACTAAAAATATTGCAACTAAGTTGCAAAGATAATTAAATTATTGGCATAAATCATATTAGTACAACGCATTATGACCCATTTAGAATCAACAAGTTTGGATTTATTGAAATTGCACGGCTTGCGCAAAACCCCCTGCCGCTTGGCAGTACTCGAGTTATTTTTTAGAGAGCGCGCAGCCCTTTCTCATCAAAATATAGAACAGCAAACACAAAACAGTAACTTTGATAGGGTTACTATCTACCGCACACTTACAACTTTCGAAGAGAAGGGCATTTTGCACCGTGTGCCCGATCTTGAAGGTCAGGCAAAATACGCCCTTTGTTCGGAAAAATGTAGCGAACATGCCCACCACGATGCACACGTACATTTTAAATGCCAGACTTGCGAAAAAGTACTTTGTATGGAAGATATTCCGCTACCAGAGACAGCAGCCCCTAAGGGCTATCAAGTCAAAACAGCGAGTTTTTTATTGGAAGGGCTTTGTGCGGAGTGCAATGGGTGAAGGCCTAGTGTTGCTTATCTTAAAATCAAAATTTTTTAAAGCCACTTCATGATTCAACCCAAAACAAATATTTTAGGCATGTGAGCATGCGAAAAAAAATACGCCTAAAATCACTTTTCATAGACATAGTATCGGCGGCAATCTTAGTCATAATAGGCCTTAGGTAGCACAGTATGGCAAGTCCGCTCATTCTACCTCAAAACATTTATTTAATTTTTTGCCTAATTGGGGTGTACGACAACTTTGTTAAATTAGTTCAGAACTAACAGTTTTCGAAAAACTGTTAGTTTTGAATCTTCCTAAGTCGATTTACCAACTTGACGCCCCCCCCTAATTGAATTATTTATTTTGCTACGCTCTTAGTTAGTTCCACTACTTTTTTATTTGGCTACTTCATTTTAACTTGCGCCTGCATGCCAGAACTAACCGTTTTCGGAAGCTGTTAGTTCTGGCTAATATTGTTTTTTATATACCGCCAGCAGCCCATTGCATAAGCTGTGCGCAAAGTATAGCACCATAAGTACCTACGGCATAGCCGAGTACGGCAAGCAATACGCCTACGGGCGCTAATGCGGGGCTAAATGCTGAGGCTACAATCGGTGCCGAGGCTGCGCCGCCTACATTGGCTTGGCTGCCTACGGCTACAAAAAAGAAGGGTGCCCGAATTAGTTTAGCCACAATAAGCAGTGTAATAACGTGAATAAGCATCCACAAAATACCTACGGCAAAGAGGTCTAAACGCTCGAATACATCTTTAAAATTCATTTGCATACCGATAGTAGTAACGAGTACGTAGATAAATACACTACCTAAGCGCGAAGCCCCTACGCCTTCTAAAGCCTTAGCCTTCGTAAAAGAAGCCGAGAAACCAATGGTAGTGGCAATAACCACAAGCCAAAAGAATCCTGAGGTGAGGGAGTTTAGATTGAGTGTATCTAAGGTATCTTTATGTTTTTCCATAAAAGGCGTGATAATATCAGCCCCCAAATGGGCTAAAGCCGTAGCACCAAATGCCATAGCAAGCAACACAAAATAGTCCGTAGTGGTCGGTATTTTAGCAATACGGTTGCGATAATTTTCTACTTTTTGACGCAGTTGCTCGATAGCAGAGGAATCTGCTTTGAGAAAACGGTCTATTTTATCTGAAATACCCGCACCGTAGAGCAAAACCCCCATCCAAATATTAGCACAAATGACATCAACAACAATCATAGAAGCAAAAAGGTCTTCACCTACTTCATAGATTTCTTTCATGGCAGTTTGGTTGGCACCGCCTCCTATCCAACTACCAGCTACTGTAGATAATCCTCTCCAAATATCGCCCGCTACGGTATCTGGCGAAACTACAGCCACAATCAAAATAGCCAATGGACCTCCAATTACAATGCCCATTGTAGCGGTAAGAAACATAATCAGTGCTTTAGGACCGAGGTTGAGTACGCCTTTTAAATCAATACCCAAACAAAAAAGCACTAAAGAAGCTGGTAGTAAATATCGAGAGGCCACAAAATAAAGCCTTGAGCTCTCTGGGTCTATAAGCCCCAAAGGATAATGCAATAGGGCGGGCAAAAAATAACAAAGTAAGAGCGGCGGGCAAAAACGATAAATTTTTTCCCATACCGTTCCCTTCAGTCCAGCCGTATAAAATATAAAGGCAAGTACGGCTAACAAAAGCCCAAGTACTATTGCGTCGTTCGTAAAAGGCATATCAAAAAAAGTATTTATTTTGTAAGAATGTGCTTGTGTGTAATGATTAAGGCTTTATTTTTGCTCACATTTTTTTGCCCTTTATGGGCTTTGAGGCTGAAATATAAGAGAATTTATAAGATAAACCAAAATATTCTTTTGATTTTTGCATCTAATGCCTTTATAAATCCGTAAAGCAAGTGTTTAGCACTTTATTTTAGGAGTTTGTGAAATAGTTATAGCCGAAATTTGAGAGCTAACTCCTGCATTAAACAGTCATTATTTTATTCTCTAAACGTTTTTTTATGTTATTCAAAAAATTACCCTATCTATCTCTGTTGCTTTTAGTATTTGTTGTGCTTTTTACGGCTTGTGAAGGGGCAGACCCCGACCCGAGACGGCGATTTGTCGGTTCTTATGATATTGAAGAAATTGAAATATTTACAGGTTTTCAAGATTTTTATCGTATAAGAATTAGAGAAGTGGCACATAGCGACTCGCTCATCCATATTGAAAACTTTTTTAATACGAACCGCACTATAGAGGCTACAGTAGTCTCTCGCAATCGTTTTGCAATATCAAGACAGCGTATAGGTGTTTTTGAGGTTGAAGGTACGGGACAGCTCGCCAGTTCCCCTAGTGGTTTTGATGAGGAGTTGCGCATCAATTTTAGAGTATTCGTTGATGGCAATACAAGTGCCGACCAATACACTGCCATAGGCTTTCGTTAGTCGTGTTTCATACTGATACAACAGACTACTACAACATTTTTCCATAAGAAAAATAGGTTTAGAAGCAATAAGGCTTGGGGCAATGTTATTGCTATCGCATTTTGTTCATGCATAAAAAAACTAACCGTTCTTCATGGTGTTTCCTGAAGAGCTGTTAGTTTTTTCTTATACCACTATACATTTTTTAAACCTGTAGCCCGAAGCTCCAGCTTCGGAAGTGGCTTATAACGAAGCTGGAGCTTCGTACTACAGGCATTATTTCTGGTTATCGAATGTCTATTAGTATGTTTTTTTCTATGATTTGCATTTATTGTTTATTCACTCTCCTCGAGTAATCTGCTGAGGCTCAATCTCAGTATATCTCCCATATTATGGGCTTTTTCAAATCTTTTATCTTTGTAATAATCAGCGAGTTCGGTTTTGAGTCTTTTTTCGTTTTCGGGTAATGAAATTGTATCTTTGCGCATTGCCTCTACGAGTGCATTAAGAGCATAATAAGAGGCTTTGATACGTGTGGCGATAAGCGAACGCTCTTCTCTTTGGTATTGGCGAACGGTTTCGGGTGTCATTGTCTCGATGCCTATTTGAATAATTGGATTATTTTCTTTGTAGTATTTTGGCATATATACAGCACTTTTTCCTTCAAAGGACTGCTGGTCAAAATCAATAGCTCTGATTCTGTAGTGCTCATCTTCGAAGTCAGGGGTAACATCTACAATAAAATTATTTGCGTGCATATCTCCGAGTAGGCGTACAAAACAGCGTTCGTTAAATTTAACAAACTCTTTACCCAAACGGGTTTTGTTGAGTTGCTTGCGTTGCAAATATTCATTCATAAACTGATAGCCTGGCATGCCTGCAATATGCTCTTCGATGAGTGTATCCTCGTATATCAAATAAGTGATATGATTGGGCGAGACCAAGTCCTCGAGTTCTAATCCATAAACTCTTGAAGCATCAGCTTTTTTGAGGTAAAAATAGTCAAAATTATCATTGATTCGGTTTACGATACGCACTCTAAAAGGTTGTGTATTGCCGTAGGTACACAAATCTACGCGATCTATGTAGAGGTGTGCCATAACGGAGAGGTCTCCGTCGGCTTTAAGTAGGGCATAAATTGCTTTAAGCCCGTCATAAATTTCGTTTCTATCACTTGGGTCATAAAAAAGGGTGTTCCAAAGCGTATCTTCACCAAAGCGATCATAGTGAGCAATGGCATTCGAGTAGCGAAAAAGGTCGCTATAAGCAATAGGTAGCGGTCTGTATTTTTTGTATTTTATCAAAAAATCTTGTAAATCCTTAGCTACCACAAAAGGTATTTTTTTCTTTTTTATCAGCACGTTTTATGTTTGTTTAGGGTTTTGCTACGCATTCAAAATGAAATATAGCAAAAATTATGATTAGTTCGCATACGCCCATCATACAGGTGTACATCAAGTTGGTAAATCAACTTAGGTAGTTTCAACCTTCACCGTTTTTAAAGCTGTAGCCCTAAGCTCCAGCTTCGGAAGTGGCTTATAGCGAAGCTGGAGCTTCGTACTACAGGCAGTAAAGCTATTAGTGCGTATTTAAGCTTAATTAGAGGCAAAAAAATTCCGCATCAGCGCTAGTAGCTGTATATTTAATTTTTCAATATGCGCTTCTCTTGCTTTTGGTTTATCTTCATTGGCTTGTACTTGCTCTACGGCTAATTGTCGTTCTGCAAGTAGCTTGCTTAAGTCGTTTAGAATTTCTTTTCTTTTGGTTATAATCGGAAGGATAGCCGATTTAGAAATTTCATAGAGGGAGGCTTCCTGCTCTACGACAACCGTTGCTTTGCGCAGCTCTCCTGTGAGTAATGCCATTTCACCAAAAACATCACCGACTTTGAGGCTTGCAATTTGTATATCCTGCCCTTCATTATTTTTTACCCAGACGCTAAGCCTGCCTTTTTGAACAATATAAAGGGCATATTCTGCTTCGCCTTCTACAGTTATACGTTGAGGCGGAGGGGCTATGAAATGAACTGTTTTTTGCGCTAACTGTTGCAATTCAGATTCTGATAAAACTTCAAAAAAAGAAATGCTACGTAAGGTTTTCAAAATCGTATCACTAGAATCAAGCATACTTACCTGCTCTATTAAAGGCGGCGTAAACTCACTTTCTCTTTGCCAAATCGAGGGGCGTGCAGAGATATGCTCGCGTGCTAAAGCATACCAAACAAGCGTCAGTAAATCATTATTTACGGGAATATCTTCAAACTCCGAAGTATAAATCTCAATTTTATAAAAAATTCCTGTTTCAGCAAACTTAGATACAAAAACTTGGGCTTCACCCTCTACATAAGGAGAGTGCTTTACTGCTTCTATGATAATTGATTTAACTAACTCGGGACGCACAGCATAGTCTATACAAATTTCTATATCGTGCAAACGGCGTTTGCTCATAGCATTGCTATTGATAATCAAAGAGTCGTCGATAAGTTTGTTCGGTATAATTGCCATGCGCTCATCACGCCCTTGTATGGTTACGGAGTGCCAATTCATATCAATGACATAGCCTCTTATACGGTCGAGGATTATGTAATCACCTTTATTGAACGAGTTATTAAGGTTGAGCGCAAGCCCGGCAAAAACACCCCCTAAAGTTGTTTGTGCCGAAAGACCAAGTATGATAGCCAATACACCCGAGGTAATCAGCAAACCCGATATAGATTGCTCAAAAACTTGATTCAATATCAAAACAACAGCTAATACATAAATTGTAGCATCAAAAAACTGAATCACATAGCGATGCACGCGCGTCTGACCATTTTTATGAAAAATGCCATTCCATAAAAAGTAATGCAATAAATTACTCAAAATAATTGCTATAGCAAACCACCATACACAGCGAATGCCTATAAAAGCATAAGGCAAAAGCTCGCTGCGCAGTACAAAAAGCTCTGGTTGCAACTCCCTTACTACTAAAAGCAGAGACGTGAGCAAAAAACTAAAAAATCCCCACAAAATAAAGCGTTGCCTAATACCTATTTTCATCAAAAAAATAAGCCTTCCTAAGATAAGCAACACCGAAAACTCAATACAATACGCTAAGACTAAAACGGTTACATCGCTAAATTTCATTGCTTTGATAGATTTTTACTGTAAAAAAACAAAAGTAAAAGTCTTAGGTAGGATAATCATAGTATTTTGCGGTAGTTGGATATACGATCAACTTATAAGTGCCTCTTCCAAATTGGGCGCATCTCAAAACTACCGCTGGTGTTTGGTATGAACACCAAACACGAAGAGAGGAGTTGTTTAAGGGCATAAAATTATATCACCGCATCAACATAAAACGCCCCCCCGACTGCCTTGTCAATATAAAGATGCATTACTACAAGAAATATGCTAAACTCCTCGTTGCTTGTGAGCCACAAGCAACGGCAGAGGTTGCTACTATCAGCATCAGATCACTTTATTATACTTTTGCTACACGTGGTATAGCAGCGGGCAGGCGGCTAATAAGTTCATTGTTGAGCTGATTAGAAAAATTGGTAAAAGAGCTTACCGAGATGGTATTATTTTTTTGTTTGCCAATAAGCACTACTTCATCGCCGAGTTGTGCTTCTGGAATGTGCGTAATATCTACGGTAAAAAGATTCATATTGATAAGTCCGACGATAGGTGCTTTTCTACCGTGAATAAGCACATATCCCTTATTAGATAGGCTACGGCTATACCCATTAGAATAGCCTAATGGCAAAACCGCTACACGCATATCTCGCTGCGCCTGATAGCTCGTTCCGTAGCCAATAAACTCGTGTTCCTGCACATGCTTAATATCCATAATATCTGTTTTCCAAGTAATTACACGTTTGAGTGGGCGTTCACGGCGGTTGCCTTGCTCCGAGATATACAGATTATATACATCAGGGCTGGGCCAAAAGCCAAATTGAGCTACACCGACACGTACCATATCCAAAGCAGTATCAGGAAAAGCAATAGCCGCTGCCGAGCAAGCAATATGGCGAAGCTCTGGTTCCATTTTTTTCTTTTTTAAGTAACTCAAAAATTCTTTGTAGCGTACATATTGACGGGTCGTACGAAAATGATTACTTAATGATTCAATACCGGCAAAATGCGTACACAAACCTACAAATTCAACCCATTCAGGATTTTTTTTCATTAATTTGATACAGTTATCCAAATCCTCTTGACTAAGCCCCGTTCGGTTGCAACCTGTTTCTACTTCGAGGTGCACTTTGGCTGGCTTACCCAGTTTTTTAGCAATTTCAACGGCTTTGACTAGTTTATCATAGTGAAACACATAGAACTCCATGCCTTTCCCAATAATTTCCTCGAGGTCTCGGTCGTAGAGAATACCCATAATCATGATGCGTGCATCAGGGCTTGCTGCTTCGTAAACTTCATCGGCTTCAAAAGAAGAGGCAACGGCAAAGTATTTAACCCCTGCCTTTTCAAGCATGGGGATATAGGTGCTAATGCCATGTCCATAGGCATTAGCTTTTACGACAGAGCATATTTTTGCTTCCTTTCCTATTCTGCGACGTATGAAGTTGATATTATTTTTGAGTGCCGAAAGGCTAAGTTCGATAATTGATGTATGTTTCACTTTTTGTATAAATATAATGAGGTATTAAATGATAAAATTTTCTGGTTTTTTGTAAGCTGTATTGCACAAATAGCAGTTTGTTTTTTGATATTCTTGACCGTACAAGAGAGGAAACACTGCAGGCGCAATGGTTTTGGTGCATAAGATTATGCTACCGAGCCTATATCACCCTGCGGTCGCTATAGCTCACGATTAGGCTCTAAAGTTATGCAATCACGTATATGGCATCGAGGTTACGCCCGGCACCGTCGTAATCGAGTCCGTAGCCGACGACAAATCGGTTTTCAATTTCAAAACCCAAGTAGTCTATATGAATATCGCTACGCACTGCTTTGGGTTTGAATAGCAAAGCAGCGAGCTTAACAGAGCTTGCTCCAGCACTTTTTAGGTCTTTTCTGACTTGTTGCATCGTAGCTCCCGTATCGACAATGTCCTCTATGATAATGATATGCCTACCCTCGAGGTTTTCATTTATGCCTAATAACTGTTTAACTTTACCCGAAGACTGCATTTTTTCGTAAGATGCGTATTTGAGAAACGAAATTTCTAAGGGGCATGCTACGGCACGCACCAAATCGGCAGCAAATACAAATGCACCATTTAGGATACCAATACATAGTGGGTTTTTATCGGCATAATCTTGGGTTATTTGCTCTCCCAAGGTAGCTATTCGCGCTTGGATGGCTTGCGCAGAGATAAAAGGAACGAAAGATTTATCTCGGACAGTAATAGTCATAATCGTTTTTATTTTTTGATTCAACTTGTTTTAGACGCTTCTTTTTGGGCTTTTTTTTCTTGCTTGGCAGCTTTTTTCTTATTTTGTTTTTTGATTCTCTCTACGGCTTGACTTACTTGTTTTTCAATAAATACGCGTTCACGCCGGTTTTTTTCAATTTGTTTTTGTAACGAACGCAAGTGCATACTTGGCTTCGGATACATCATTCTTTGAAAAGCAGAGAGCAGAATCATGGTTTGACGGATTTTAGTAACAAGGCCACGCACCCTATATACCCTTGCTAATTGATTGAGCCTTAGCATACGCAATATAGCCGACCCACTAAAAGCATCTAACAAAAATGAAAACGGTGGAAGCACAATAATGACTAAATCAATCCAGTTGCGGGTTACATAATCCTTTTTTTCGTTCGATACCGAAATCATCATAATAAATTCTAAGGTAAAGGCAATCCAAATTGTGGCGTGTGCAATTTCTAAATAAATATTGATATCGGGCAAATACTCAATAATGCGTTTTTTAAACTTCAAATCAATAATCATAATGGGAATAATGCAGAGCGCAATAATAATCAATGGCTTGCTAAAAAGGTCTTTTAAATGATTGAATAGGGATAAATTGACTTTGCACCACCCCCATATCGGAAACCACATCCAATCCTTAGCACTCAAACGGCGTGCGCCCATTCGCACTGCGGGGAAAATCACTTCTAAGCTACGCCAAAGCATAATACGGGCTGGGATTTTATGCCGACCTCGCAGTCGCCATAGCATAATATATTCATAAACAAAGACTAAGTTTGTAAGCCCATAGCTTATGATAAGAAAGGGCCAAACCCAAGCCTGCAAATGTGTGCGTACTTCGTTCGAGGTTACAAACATGAGTATCAAACCCGCCAAAATCAAGGACACAATACTCAAATAAAACATAGGCGCAGCCATTTTATTTTCAAAACGCCCGAGCGGTGTATCCGTAGAGGGTGGAGTTTCGCCAAGGCGTAATGGCTCATCTTGCACGTCGTATTGCGCCAGCACTTCATCAATAATTTTCAGATAATCGCTGTCTTCACTCGTATTTTGACTTGTAGTTTGCTTATCCAAAATCTGCGCTATCTGTGCTAAAGCATCAGCATCATGTAATTTACGAATTCGATTGATAAGAATCTGTTTTTGTTCGTTTTCACGATGTTGCACTTCAAAATCATTCATAAAACTTTGACTATTAGTAGTTTTTAGATGTTACTGTTTTATCGAGTTTTGGTGTTTTTTGTAAATTTACGAAAAAAATACCACTATGCAAATACAAATATTCTCAGATAAAGTTCGTTGAATGCGTCTTTTTTGAAATCTTTTGCGTAATATTATCCGATAGAAATAACCCAAAGCACTCCTTTTGAGTAGCTTTTTCCAAAACTTTAAGAGTTTGTTATCATACTACATAGGCATTCGCCTGCCAGCAATAACATTTCTTTTAGAAATATTATTGCTAAGCCCATTTTTCGATAGCGTGGGGGTTGCAACCCCCATGCTATGGAAAAACGTATAATGGTATGGTTTGTAATAACTAAATCAACTTATACATAGTAAACTATTGATCTCACTATGCGCGAATCTTCGTTTATAGACAAAAACAAGGATAACTGGAAGCAGCTCGAGCAGTTGCAAAAAAGCAAAAAGCCTAATCCGAATACGCTATCCGAGCTGTTCATACAGCTTGTAGATGATTTAGCTTACGCCCGCACGTTTTATAGTGCCCGTTCTGTTCGTATTTACCTCAATGATGCAGCTAAAGGCATATATTATAAACTCTATACGAATCGCAGTTCGAAGCGCAGTACTTTCATAGATTTTTGGCGTACGACGCTTCCGCTCACCATGCATCAAGCGCGTTTTGAGTTGCTTTTTTCTATGATTGTTTTTGTGCTGGCTGTATTTTTTGGTGTTGTTTCCTCTATTTATTATCCTGAAATTTCACGCCTTATTTTGGGTGATAGTTATATCGCTATGACAGAGGCTTATATTGAAAAAGGCGACCCTATGGCAGTCTATAAATCTGCTAATCAAGTAGATATGTTTTTAGGAATTACAATCAACAACTTGCGTGTGGATTTGCTTACTTTCGTCATGGGTATTTTTGCTGCCGTGGGTTCGGTTTTTATTACATTTTATAATGGCATCATGGTAGGCGTATTTCAATACTTTTTTTACGAAAGGGATTTGTTTTGGGAGTCTGCACTTACAATATGGATGCACGGTACGCCCGAGCTACTGGGTATGGTCATAGCTTGTACGGCAGGCGTTACAATGGGAAAAGGCTTACTTTTTCCGGGCAGTTATAGCCGTGCGGCCTCTTTTCAAATGAGTGCCAAGCGGGGTTTGATGATACTTGCAGGCGTAGTGCCTGTTACGATTTTTGCGGGTGTTATAGAGTCTTTTGTTACACGCTATACAGAAATTCCAGATATGCTACGCGCCACTATTATCATAACAATGGCATTTACGATGTATATTTACTTTGTATGGTATCCTAAGCGATTGGCTCAATCGTCCTCAAAGCAAGTTAATCAATTATTAGATGAGCCTACGCCCCTGCCTGAGGAGACTTATAGTTTTTATGCTTTTCGCGAAGTGGGTGATATTTTTACCGATACCTTAGCCTTTTGGCGTAATCACTTTTCGAGCATTAGTAGCTTTGTGCTACGCTTTATGTGGCTACCTTTGCTTGTGCAGTTGCTCATGGCGTATAGCAGTTTAGCACAGACAAACTTCCCTTACGATATAGAATATCATAGTTCACGCGATGTATATTACGATGCGCTATTTCCAGATATTCTCTCTTTTGCAGCCCTTATACAAATTTATATTTGCACGTTGCTTGTGAGTTTTTTGCATTTTATGTTCAATGAAGCGCTAACAGAAAATAAAGCAAAAGTAAATAACGCACAATCTCTTTTTTGGAAAAAAGGCTGGATTTACCCCTTACTTTGGTTTCCTTTTATAGCCTTTTTGTATATGCTACTGAAGGTTTCTGTTATTTTTGTTTTAGTTGTATTTTTGCTTTTCCCTCTTTACTGGTACATACTCAATGCTAAGTTTGTAGATAACAAAACAGTAGGTAAATCCATAACTATGGGATTTTTTGTGCTGGGGCGTTCCGTAGGCAATACATTAGTTTGGTGCTTTTTTTCACTTTTTATTGTTTTGCTTTGTTATAGTTTCTTGTCTTCGCCCTTAACGCTACTTCATATCAGTATTTTAGATACACATTTTCTTGAGCATGAGAGTTTGTCTTATACCCTATCTCGTATATTTTATTTATCGTTGTATATGTCATTTTTTTGGCTTGTTGTTCCATTTGTTATGCTGGGCTTAGGTTTTGTATATACAGATGTAATTGAGCGGAGCGAGCACCGTTCGCTTCGCGAAGAGATTGCCACACTTAGCATTAAATCAAAAAAGCTGTAAAAGGGGGGGGTATAATTTAGCATTTACATTTATGAATAGGAATTTTTTTAATGAGTTTCGGATAGGTATAACTTCATACAAAACAGCTTTTAGTTTTGTTAGGGAACATAATTTGTGGGCTTTTGTATGGATACCTATTGCTATCAATTTATTTCTTTTTGGGATTTCTGCGCTTGCGTTTTATCAAATAGGTGCGGAGGTATTGGCTTATTTAGAGGCTCAGCTTCTACCTGCTGAGCGCATGGCTTGGTGGGCATTAGCTTTGAGCTACCTGCTTCGTTTTGTGATTTATATGCTTATGGGCTTACTTTATTTGAAGTCTTATCGTTATTTGATGATGATATTTTTATTGCCTTCTCTTGGGATTTTGGCGGGTAAGGTACAGGATATTTTGCACCCTGCCTTGGCCAATCAGCCTTTTTCTTGGAAGCAATTTATTTCTGATATATGGCGTGGCTTAGGTTTGAGTTTGTATTGCATTAGTATAGAACTTGCTTTGACAATTCCTCTTTTGTTGTTATCTTTATTTTTTCCTGTGCTTTCTTTATTTTTTACTTTGCTGATAATCCTTATCGAGTCTTATTTTTTAGGTTTTGGTGTTATAGATTTGCGTAATGAATGGGCACGGTTATCGGCAAAATTCAGTAAACGTTTGATATTTAATCGTTTAGGGTTTACTTTATCTGTTGGTTTGCTTCATTATGCTTTGCTTTTAGTACCTATTTTAGGCGTTCTTTTTTCTCCGATTTGGGCTTGTGTAGCTGCGGGTTTGGGTATTTTCAGGGTTGAGGGCGAGCTAAAAAGTTTATAGTCAAGCAAAAAGAATAAAATTTAGGTGCTATAATTTTTATTAAAACAAAAAAATTCTTACCTTTGCATTCCTGATTTCAGAGTGGCTTTAGTCTTTTCGAGGCTAAATGCTATCTCTTTTGTTTTAATAATTATTATTCACGGCAAACCAAAATTTGAGTCATGCCAGTAGGATTTATCGGTAAAAAAATCGGAATGACCAGTGTGTACGATGCCAATGGACATAAAGTCGCATGCACAGTGATACAAGCTGGTCCTTGTGTAGTAACACAAGTCAAAACGCCCGAGACCGACGGTTATAACGCAATACAACTCGGATTTGGCGAACGCAAAGAAAAAAATACACCTTCTGCATTGAAGGGTCATTTTAAGCGCGCCAATACAGAGCCTAAACGTACCGTTGTAGAATTTCGCAATATGGCGGAGTTAGCAAAGAAAAGCCTCGAGCTCGGCGAGGAACTTAATTTTCAAGACCTTTTTGATGAAGGCGAATTTGTCGACATCGTAGGAACTTCAAAAGGAAAAGGTTTCCAAGGCGTTGTCAAAAGACATGGATTTGGTGGTGTAGGTCAAGCGACGCACGGTCAGCACAACCGCCAACGCGCCCCAGGTTCTATTGGTGCATCTTCATTTCCCTCACGCGTATTTAAAGGTATGCGAATGGCGGGTAGAATGGGTAACGACCGCGTAAAAATCAAAAACTTGCGTGTGTTGAAAGTGATGCCTGAAGCCAACCTGCTTGTAGTATCGGGCTCTGTTCCTGGTGCTAAAAATTCATTTGTTCTTATTCAAAAATAAGCACAAACCTTTTTCTTTTATTTGAATCCCAGAATTCGACAAAATTTTTAAATCCATGCAACTCGAAGTGCTTAATAAAGACGGACAGCCGACCGGGCAAAATGTAGCCCTTGATGCTTCCGTGTTTGGCATAGAACCAAACGACCACGCCATTTATTTGGACGTGAGGCAGTACCTCGCTAATCAGCGTCAGGGTACGCACAAATCCAAAGAGCGTGCGGAAATTGCAGGCTCTACGCGCAAAATCAAAAGGCAAAAAGGCACCGGTACGGCACGTGCTGGCAGTATTAAATCGCCTGTATTTAAAGGCGGTGGACGAATATTCGGCCCCCGTCCAAGAGACTATCGCTTTAAGCTCAACAAAAAAGTTAAGCAGCTCGCACGCCGTTCTGCACTTAGCTATAAAGCCCAAGACAACGCAGTACTTATCCTCGACGAGATTAACTTCGATAAGCCACAAACAAAAGGGCTTTTGAGTATTTTAGAAAATCTAAATCTTGTAGAGACCGTAGCACGTCATAGTAAAAAAGAGCACAAACGCGATGCTATTCAAAGATTGCGCAAAACGCTTGTTGTTGTAGGTGAGGCTGATAGAAACGCCTTTCTCTCGGCACGCAATCTTCCACGTGCTAAAGTGGTAATTGCAGAGCAACTCAATACGTATGATATTTTACACGCTGATGCGCTCGTTATGCTACCAAGTGCTGTTGATAAAATTAATTCTTTACTTAGCAAAACACCTAAGGAATCATGATTGAGGTTCTAAAAAGACCGCTTGTTACTGAAAAAACAAGCCAAATGCACGAAAAGGGTGTATATACCTTTAAAGTACAGCCTAAAGCGACTAAGGAACAGATCAAATCAGCCATCGAAGAGATGTATGCTGACGAAGAGATACAAGTGGTAAGTGTACGCACTGCCAACTATTTAGGCAAACCTAAGTCTCGCTATACAAAAAGAGGTGTGTCTAAAGGACGTACACCCGAGTATAAAAAGGCTTACGTGCAGCTTGCCGAGGGTCAAATGATTGACATTTACGGCGAAGAGGAGGAAGCATAAGCTAAACTCTAAGCGAAACTAAGCAAATCGCATATTTTGTAGGTGCACAGGCAAAGCTCAAAATCAAATTTTTTTTTTTTGCTACCTATTGCATCTTTTAAATTTCATTTTTCAAAAAGCCCCTTTGTCAGTAATAATACAGCAAAGCTTTGTGTAGTGCATAGCAGTTAGTGTATTGCAAAGGCAAAGCAGAGGCATTAAGTTTTCATCATAATGGCAGTTAAAAAGTTAAGACCCACAACGCCGGGACGTAGATTCCGCATTGCACCGTCATTTGAGGAGATAACGACTTCGAAACCCGAAAAATCGCTTCTCAGACCGTTGAAAAGAACAGGCGGACGCAACAACCAAGGGCGAATGACAGTGCGCCAAAGAGGGGGCGGTCATAAGCGTCGTTACCGTGTGATTGATTTTCACCGTAACGCACAGCTTGACCTTAAAGCTACGGTGCAAAGCATCGAGTATGACCCGAACCGCACTGCACGTATTGCACTTTTGCAATACGAAGACGGCAAAAAAGCCTACATCTTAGCACCCGAAGGACTGAAAGTAGGGCAAGAAGTTGTAGCCGGAAAAGGCATTGCGCCTGAAGTGGGCAACGCACTCCCACTCTCTGATATCCCGCTTGGTACTGTAGTTCATAACATAGAACTCAAACCAGGACGAGGTGGCGTAATGGCAAGAAGCGCAGGCACTTATGCCCAGCTCGTGGCAAAAGACGGTAAGTACGCAACGATTAAATTGCCCTCGGGCGAAATGCGTATGGTACTGGCTGAATGTTTTGCTACCGTAGGTAGTGTATCCAATGCAGAGCACATGAACGTTAGACTCGGAAAAGCTGGTCGTAAAAGATGGCTCGGACGAAGACCCCGTACTCGTGGCGTAGCGATGAACCCCGTGGATCACCCTATGGGTGGTGGTGAAGGTAAAGCCTCTGGCGGACACCCTCGCTCGCGCAACGGACTCTATGCTAAAGGCAAGAAGACTCGTAAACCGAAGAAGTATTCAGACCGCTTTATTGTTACACGACGCAAAAATAAGAAAAAATAATTATGGGACGATCGCTTAAAAAAGGACCGTATATAGACAACCGCCTCGAGAAAAAAATTGCAGCCTTAGACGCTGCTGGGCGTAAAACTGTCATTAAAACATGGTCTAGAAGGTCAATGATTTCACCTGATTTTATCGGGCATACCTTCGCTGTTCACAATGGTAATAAGTTTATTCCTGTTTATGTTACCGAAAATATGGTAGGGCATAAGCTGGGTGAATTTGCACCGACACGCAATTTTAGGGGGCACGTCGCTAAGAAAGACAAAAGAAAGCGATAGAAGCACCAAACTTTTTTAATC
>JAFIER010000240.1 GCA_020832465.1 Bernardetiaceae bacterium | reverse complement strand
TTTCTTTGAGAAATGTTATTTCTAAAATTGCTTTGTTGCTTTTAATATAAACTATATTGGTACAAACACTTATCGTATTTTAAGCGTAAGCACAGTAATAATAGCGAGTAAAATTCCCATAATCCAAAAACGAGCGACAATTTTTGCTTCGTGCATGCCACCTTTTTGATAGTGATGGTGCAGTGGCGACATTCGGAAAATACGCCTACCTTCGCCATATTTTCTTTTTGTGTATTTAAAATAAGCTACTTGTATCATAACCGAAAGATTTTCTACCAAAAATATACCACATAAAATAGGAATAAGTAACTCTTTGCGCAAGGTGATAGCAAGCACGGCAATAATCCCCCCTAATGAAAGACTGCCAGTATCTCCCATAAAAACTTGTGCAGGGAAAGAATTATACCATAAAAAACCTAAGCAAGCACCGACAAATGCAGTACAAAAAATTACCATTTCACCAGTAAAAGGAATATACGGAATATTCAAATAATTGGCAAAAACAATATTTCCCGATACATACGCAAAAATACCAAGTGTAGCACCGATAATTGCAGAAGTTCCAGCAGCCAATCCATCAAGGCCGTCAGTCATATTAGCCCCATTAGAAACGGCCGTAATGATAAAAGTAATAATCAAAATGTATAGAATAGCCTCCGCAGCGGGGTGCGAAAAAGGAGATAAATCGCTATAACTAAGTTGGTTATTTTTTAAAAATGGAATCGTCGTTTGTAAGGATTTGACATCGCGATAAGGCTGCCCCTCAAAAATCAATACCGCTTCTGTATCTTCCGTAACATCAAAATCTCTGATGACGACCTTTTCGTGAAAATACATTGTAAGTCCGATAATAATTCCTAAGCCGACCTGCCCAATAATTTTGAATTTACCACTTAATCCCTTCTTATCCTTTTTGAAAGTTTTGATATAATCATCTAAAAATCCTATTGCGCCAAGCCATATACTCGTAATAATGAGCAAAATAATATACACATTATCTAACCTTGCGAAAAGCAGGGTCGGAATCAAAATAGCACATATTATGATAATGCCACCCATAGTTGGCGTACCCGCTTTAAGATTTTCACCCGCCAGGCCTAAGGTGCGCACGGTCTCACCGATTTGCTTGCGTTGCAAATAACGAATGAGTTTTTTACCAAAAATAATCCCGATAAGAAGGGAGAGCACCGCAGCAGCAATCGCTCGAAAAGTAATGTATTGAAAAAGACCCGCACCCGGTAAATCGAGCTGCTCGCGCAAAAAACGAAATATATGATACAACATAAATAATAGGAAAAATTTATGACCTCTACAAAAAGGGGTAGTGTATAACAAGTAATGCTTAGAACTAACAGTTCTTTGAGAACTGTTAGTTTTGAAAGACTTTGAGCATTACATCTTTAAGACTACCCAAAAAGGTAATTACATAGAAAAATCTGTGCAAAAATAGGCATTCATTTCTAAACTCAAAACAAAGGAACTTTTATAATTTGTAAAATGTTGAACTATGCAAAGGCAAGCTAAGGAAATCTCTCTGAATATGAGAGGCTTAGATTAGTCTTTAGCTTGCCTAAACTATTTTTAAGGTTATGAAGATAGTTTTAAGGTTTTTGTGTATAGAAAAAAGCATTTTCGTTGAAAATGCTTTTTTTTTGCTCTTTTTTGTAAATTATCATACTACTGGACATTCTCCATATAGCAATAACATTTCTCAAAGAAATGTTATTGCTAAGCTCATTTTTCCATAGCCTGTGGGGTTTGCAACCCCCACGTTATGGAAAAATGTGTAGTCGTATGGTAAATTATAAAAAATTAACTATTTTAAAGCACAAAAAATGCGCACTGTTATCATTTTTTTGTAAATTCGCATAAGACAATAAATAGCCTGCATTTCAAAACTTAGTTGGAGTGTAGCTCAAGTTGTTAAATCAACTTAGATAACTTCAGAACGAACAGTTTTGCGAAAACTGTTCGTTCTGGCTGTTAAATGTATAGTAGTTATGTATATCAATCAAAAAACAAAGACATCAAAATATTGAATATGGAAGATAATACAACAAACGAACCGCAAAAGCAACCCACAGCTCCTCCAATAGAAGAGCCACAAGTAGTTGAAAAAAAGCGTTTTAAATTTCAAATTCCTAAACCTATCAATAACTTTTATATCCTTTTTGCCATTGCATTCTTGATTTGGATGTTTTTTATAGATGGTAATGATTTTACGAATCAGTACAAATTGCATCAAAAACGCAAAGAACTGCAGGAAGAAAAAACATTCTACCTCGAAAATATTCAAAAACTCAAAGAAGAACGAAAAGATATTGAAAATGACCCCGAAAAACTCGAAAGACTCGCCAGAGAAAAATACAGATTTAAAAAACCAAAAGAAGATGTATATATCGTCAAATAAGGGTGAATCAAAGAAATCTCAAAAAAATATTATTTCTAAGCCCATTGTTCCATAGCGTGGGGTTTGCGCTACGCACCAAATACAACCTAACTATATAACAAAAAAAACTGAAACCAGTAAGCACTAACCGCTCTGCACAAACGGTTGTTAGTGCTACAATTATTTATTAAGCCTAAATCCATATTATATTGAGCGGTATTTATATACATATTCCCTTTTGCAAACAGGCTTGCCATTATTGCGATTTTCACTTCTCTACCAATTTGCGCAATAGAGATGCGCTTATCGCTGCACTTATCACCG
Source organism: Bernardetiaceae bacterium (assembly GCA_020832465.1). Classification (GTDB taxonomy): domain Bacteria; phylum Bacteroidota; class Bacteroidia; order Cytophagales; family Bernardetiaceae; genus JAFIER01. Next base: position 25,352 of record JAFIER010000240.1, on the reverse strand, counting down.
AAATTAGCTTGCAAAAAAACTTTTTTCCTGATAAGAAAAGCCTACATACGCTCTACTTTGGTGGCGGTACGCCCTCACTACTCACAGCAGCAGAAATTGCACAAATTACAAACGAAGTAGCAAAGCATTTTAGCTTTGTAGCAAAACCCGAAATTACGCTCGAAGCCAACCCCGATGACTTGAATGATAAAAAAATATCAGAACTCAAATCTTTGGGTATCAATAGACTGAGCATTGGTATTCAATCCTTTCACGAGCCGCACCTCAAAACTATGAACCGTGCGCACAATGCAAAAGAAGCTGAAAATTGCCTAAAAATTGCCCAAAAATATGGATTTGATAATATCAGCATTGACTTGATTTATGGCATTCCAGCAGAGAACCACAAAATCTGGAAGCAAGATTTAGAAAAAGCCATAGCCTTCGGCACACAGCATTTATCGGCTTACTGCCTAACCGTCGAGCCTCATACAGCATTGGCTTATTATACAAAAAAAGGAACTTTTAAACCCGCTGATGATGAATTTGCCGCTGCACAATTCGAATGGCTTTGCGAGAGAAGCAGTGAATTAGGATTTGAACAGTACGAAATCTCAAATTTTGCTAAAAATAATGCCTATTCCCGCCATAACAGCATGTATTGGCAAGATAAACCCTACCTCGGCATAGGCCCCTCGGCACATAGCTACAACGGAAAACAAAGACTTTTCAACCCCGCTAATAATCGCACTTATATTGTAGGCTTATCGCAAAAACAATTAGTGCAAAAAATAGACGAACGCCAAACCATTGACCAAATAAATGAGTATATGCTTACAAGTATCAGAACAATTTGGGGCTGCGATTTGAAACATATCAAAAATAAATTTAAAGTGGATATCGCATATTTGCAAGCAGAAATTATTAACAATTTAAAACAAAAAAATTGGATATTTATAGAAAATTGCGTAATTTTTCTCACCAAAGAAGGGAAGCTCTTTGCTGACGAAGTAAGTATCGCATTGATGCTGGAAAAAAATGACGCTATAGCTCAAAAATAATAGCTCCTAGTTGTTTCTGAAGGGTGCATTTCATATTGACAAATTAGGTAGTGTCGGTATTAACAGTTTTGCGAAAACGATATACCCCTCCTTGGTGTTTGCTCTCCATACCAAATACCAAAGAGGTAATTTTGAAAAATATCAGTTGCTAACTTACAAAAAAACAGGTCGAAATAGTTACAATAAAAACAGAACCATGAAGTTTTCTATTTTTTTTATCGGAATTTTACTCTTAATTTGGTCAGTTCAGGCACAAGAAGTGAAAAAGTCTTGTCATACTATGCAAAATTCGCATTGGGAAAAGCATAAGGAAAAACTACCAGGTGCATCTGCTTTTGAGCAGCGTATGCAACAGCTCAAACAAATGCCACAAATTAAAAGTATAGATGAAGAGGGGTTTACTATTCCCGTTATCGTACATATTGTCCACAATGGCGAACCCATAGGCGAGGGTGCAAATATTTCTACTGCGCAGGTCTATTCCCAAATAGAAGTAATGAACGAAGACTTTAGCAAGTTGAATGCAAATGCAAACCAAACCCTTCCTATTTTTGCGCCCGTGGCTGCTAACGCAAATATTCGCTTTGTATTGGCTACGGTAACTCCTGATGGAAGACCGCTCGAAGAACCAGGGATTCACCGTATCAACGGGCAAAGACTACGCTGGAATATCGCTACCGCAAATCAAACCTTAAAACCAAGTACAATATGGAATCCAGAGCAATATATGAATATCTGGACAGTCAATTTTGATACAGGCGTTTTCGGATTTGCTCAGTTTCCTACTATGAGTACACTTGCCGGACTCGAGGGTGAGCCTGATGACGCAGATACCGACGGCATTGTTATCAACTACCGCAACTTTGGCGATTTTAGCCGTATCCAAACCCCACAACTCGAAGCGGGAGGACCGAACAACAGGGGGCGCACAGCCACACACGAAATTGGTCATTTTTTAGGACTACTACACACTTGGGGCTTTGCCCGCTCTTGCGCCGCAGATGATTTTTGCGATGATACCCCCCTTTGCAACAGTCCAAACTTTGGGTGCAACCTCAACTCAGAAAGCTGTGGCTCGCTCGATATGATTCAAAATTTTATGGATTATACCACCGACTCTTGCATGACACTTTTCACACAAGAACAAGTGCAACGCATGCATATTGTACTGACAAACTCGCCACGCCGACAATCACTTACAACCTCTACTGTCGCTAATCCTATTAACGAAGGTATTTTTGTAAATTTTAATGCCGATAAAACACAAGTGTGTGAAGGTGGTATGGTGCAATTTCAAAATAAAACTCAAATTTTTGGCAACTCAAGAGTAAGCGCATATCAATGGGAGTTCCCAGGTGGCCTACCTGATACAAGTAGCGATGAAAATCCATTAGTAACCTACGAAACACCAGGCGTATATGCCGTGCGTTTGTTAGCGATAAGCCATACCGGTGAAGAGAATGACGAGCTTACACGAGAAGCATTCATTCGAGTTTTAGATACGGATTTGGCAGTAACTGGTAGTTTATTTGAAAATTTTGAAAACGGTTTGCCCGAAGGGGATAACGTATGGCGTAGCGAAAGCAGTACGAACGACGGCTGGAGAGTGAGAAGCGGTGTGAGTGCTTTTAATGAGGGCAATCAAAGCCTTGCTATAGAAAATTTTTTCCAAAACTTTGAAGCTGATACCGTTATTTTTCGCTCACCCCTTTTTCGCAAAGATGGACGAGATATTTTTAAAGTTACTTTTGATGTAGCTTATGCAGCAAGGATGCAAAGAAGCGATTCACTTTTAGTATTCCTAACACGAGATTGTGGCGGTAGCTATGAGCAAATTTTCAAAAAAGGAGGGAGCAAACTCGCCACAGCACCGCCCCGAAATGAAGCCTTTATCCCCAACCCAAACCAATGGAGAACAGAAACAGCTTATATTGATGCAAGAAGCGAGGATAGTGAATTTTTGCAAATTATTTTTGTCAATAAAGGCAATTTTGGTAATAATTTATTCATTGACAATATTCGCATAGAAGAAATCGCAGATCTGGCCGCGCCTCGTGCTGATTTTATAACTGACTACCCTCTATATTTAGCGCAAGAACCCGTCCTATTTCACAACCTTTCGGAGCGGGCATTTAGCTATGCTTGGACATTCGAACAGGCTATACCACCTACCTCAGAACAGTTTGAGCCCATTGTAAGCTATGGCAACGAGGGACAGTTTGATGTATCCCTTTTAGTAGAAAATGCAACAGGAACAGGTTTTATACAAAAAACAAATTACCTGCAAATCAAAATAGGTAATAAACTCGATAACAGACCAGAGCAAGCTGTTATCGTAAACGACCCAAACGGTGGTTTTGTGGGCGGTAAAAATAATCAAACTACAGCATTAGCCGAACTTTTTAGTGGTTTTGGTATTTACGAACAGCTTATTGGCGCAGATATTTTCTTTGGAAAAATAGACGAAAATGCGCTTACTGATAAGTTACAAGTCGCTGTTTGGGATATGCAAGGTGAGGGAGGCACACCTGGAAATTTAATCTATACACAGGATTTGTTTTATATGCAAATAGCCCAAGATATAAGTGCTAATCGTTTTACACGTGTGGTTTTTGATACACCCTTAGAAGTACCCCCAAATTTTTATATCGGATTACTTTGGGAAAATAACGTCGCAGAATTTGCCGTACTTGTAGGTACGCAAAACGGCAGAAAAGGATGGGAGCGAAACAGTAGAAACAGCTGGCAACCCTACGACCTATCTCCTAGCGAAGGAGGACGTGGGCTAAATCTTTCACATCAAATTCAAGCACTTGTTACACCAGAGCAACCTATTTCTACAGGACTGCCAAAAACACCTAAGTTGCCACAAATCAAACTATATCCAAACCCCACACATAATCATTTTAATATAACCAGTGAAAACTCAGCACTTTTAGAAATTCAAATTTTTAATAGCATAGGACAGCTGATTATACAAAAACAGCTTGCACCAATTCAAAATACTCAAATTAGTGTGAGCCATCTCAGCCCCGGCTTATATCTATGCAAAATATATACAGATAAGGGATGGATAACACGATCCGTCATTATCGAATGACCACCATACACCAATAGACTTTTTTTACATAGCTTAGGTTTTATAGCCTAACCATTCCCTGTAGTAACAAAGCTCCAGCTTCGTATTAGACTATTCCCGAAGCTGGGGCTTCGGGCTACAGCTATAAAAACCCTGAGTGCTGAAACCTTTTTGCTCGCCACAAATATATTGATGCAAAAAAGGATAAAATTGGTGTTTTTTCTTTTTTAAGCAACTAATTTTATCATAATTTTGTATTAGAGTAGTTGTTAAAAAAAATCTATTTTGTGCATGAAATTATATCTACTGTTTTTTAGCTTTATACTTTCACTCGCCCCAGTATTTTCGCAGGCACTAAATACTGAGGAGCTAAATAGCCTTCTTAGTCAATTGCGCCGTGTAAACTACCTCGAGCATAATCATATCACCGAGCTCGAAGAGGATTGGATAAAGGCTATGAGTTACTTGCAAGATGCAAAAGTAAATGAAAACAAAGGTGTACTTTTAGCATTGCAAAAAAAATTGGAAGCAGATTCGCCTGCTCAAATTTTACTTGATTTTCAAATTGCAAAAGTTTATGGAAAGGAAAACAATATAGATAAACAGCAGCGTTATTACACCCAGTTTTTTGAGAAGCTTTATCAAATACGCTGCCCAGAGCGAAATTGGGTTTTTAGTGCGTTGATTAGGTATTTTAGAGATGACTTAAGACAACAAATCAATGTAATCTCTTTTTGGGAGAAAGAGTATTTCGATAACCCCTCCAAAACAGCAAGTAAATGCCTACATGAGCAGGCATATTATTTTCATGTTAAGTCATTAGACGCACAAGATAATTTTAAGCCTTATTTAGCCATTGACTATCTTGTCGAATTGCAAAAATATAAACAAAAACATACAGATTTTAATGATATTGACGAGTTTTTGACCCATAGCCTTACACAGCTCTACTACGAAATCAAAGATTATGAAAATGCAATTTTTCTTTGGAAACAAACGCTCAATGATATTGCTGATAAAAAAGGTAATATCAAAGCACTTGGACTGTACAACAACATTGGAATCGCTTATCGCAATGCCGAGAAAATGCAAGAGGGAATTTTATATTTGGATAGTTGCATCGAGATGGCAAACTATGTTAAAAGTATATATTACCAAAATATATGGCAAGGTATTGCCTTAGAAAATAAGGCACAAATATTTGAACGTCAAGCTAATTATCACAAAGCTATTGAGTTATACAAAGAGGCGGTTGAGCTTATCAAAATAAGCGGTGGCATAGAAGAAGCCCATGAGATGTATTTAAATTTAGCGAATTGCTATTTGCATATCAATGATATTGAGAAGGCGCGTACTTACTTTGAGCAATTAAATGCATTGCTGGATACCGTTCAACCAATTCGAGAGGCAATCTTTTACTCAAGCTACTTTAAATTTAGTGCCGAGCTCCATGCAAAAGAAAAAAATTATGAAAAATCTCACGAATATTACAAAAAATATATTCAAAAAATTGAAGATAAAAACTGGTCTAAATATGCTAATGCGATTCAAAAAGCACAAAAAAATTATCTCATAGAGCAAAAAGAACAAGAAATAGCCTTACAAAAAGAGACTATCAAACTGCAAAATAACTTACAAATATTAGGCATAGTCATAACGCTTTTAATTATTGCGTTTGCACTTTATCTATATTATACAAACAAACAAAAGCAAAGACTCAATAACGCATTGGCGCAAGAACACAAAAAAGTATTGTATGCCAACGAAGAAATTTTGCAACAATCCGAAGAGCTCAAAGTCGCTAACGAAAAGCTACAAGAGCTCGATGTCTTTAAAGAAAACCTGAGCAATATGATTGCCCACGATATCAAAAACCCACTCAATACAATTATTTACCAAACAGATAAAAAGCAAATCGAGACAAAAGATAAGTTACAAATCAGACAAGCGGGCTTGCATATTCTCAATTTAGTCAATAATATGCTCGATGTCTATAAATACGACAGCACCGAAATTCCTTTGGAAATTCAGAAATCAAGACCTTACAATATAGCGCAAGAAGCCATACTGGAAGTAGAAATTGCTGCCCAAGCTAAAAATATTCAGATGCTGTGCTACCTCAAACCCAATTTACTATTCGAGGCAGATAGCGAACTTACCCAAAGAGTGGTTACTAATATTTTACATAACGCAATCAAATATAGCCCACAAGCAGGGCAAGTAGTTATTGATTATAAAATTGATGGCAATGACTTACTTATCACTATTGCTGATGAGGGCATAGGCATAAGTGCTTCGCAGCAGCAACATATTTTCGAACGCTATGCACAAATTAAGGCAAAAAACTATGGATATATTCGCTCCACAGGTTTAGGATTAGCTTTTTGTAAAATGGCGATAGAAGCGCAAAAGGGTACGATTGGTGTAATTTCAGAAGAAAATAAAGGTGCTAAATTTTGGTTTAAGTTGCCCTATGCGGGAACAGTAGATAATGAGACTGTATTGGAAAGCAAACAACTCAATACACGAAAAGAGCTACAGCTGTCTGAAAAAGATAAAATAAAGCTACAACCTTATATTTTAGCTTTCCAAAATGTTGAAATTTATGAGATTACAACTATTTTGTCAATCCTTGCACAAGTGAAAGACGACAACGAAAATATTAAAACTTGGAAAAATAATATACAACAATCAGCATATCAAGCAGATAGCAAGCTATTTAAAAAGGTTTTGGCAGCAGCATCACTACAATTAGAAAATAAAGCATAGCGCATCTTTGAAAAATTTAATTTGCAATTAACTTTTAACTAAAAAAATATAGAAGTGCTTTTGAAGGGTAGCCCACTATGGGCTTATTTCAGTTTTTGTGTATTTTTGCATCATAGAAAATAGATGCTTATATCCATTAAAACTAAAAACATGCCTACGACCCAGATAAAAAAAATAGATATACTCCTTGCCGATGACGAGCCTAATATTATACAAGCCGTAACAAGTTATTTTGCACAAGATGCAAACCATGATTACAATTTGCTCTACGCACCTAATGGCGAGATAGCCTGCCAACTCGCTTGGGAAAAACAGCCAAGTCTTATTCTTTTAGATTGGCAAATGCCCGTTAAAGATGGCATGCAAACTCTTAAATGCCTTAAATCTAAGGCTAAAACCGCAGATATCCCCGTAATTATTGCCTCTGGTTTTAATACTGATGAAGACCACTTAGCAGAAGCATTAGGCCAGGGCGCAGTAGATTTTATACGAAAACCCTTTTCAAAAGTCGAGCTACTTGCAAGAGTACAAGCAGCAGTGAGACTCTCCGAAGCCTACCTCAGTATCAAAATGCAAAAGGCAGAAATTCAAGACCTCGCCAATAAAATGATTGCACAAAAAGAACGAGAGCTCGCCACTACCACCCTACAAATTGCACAAAAAAGCGAACTGCTCGAAACCTTACAACAAAAAATTGAAGACCTCCCACGCTCGACCTTGAGAAAAGAAATATTACAAGACATAAAATCAAGTCTAAGCACAGATAACCACTGGGAGCAGTTCAAAATGCACTTTGAGGAAGTGCACCCTAATTTCTTTGAAAAACTCAAAACAGCATTTCCTAAGCTCAGCCAAAACGAGCTCAAACTATGTGTATATATACGTATGCGATTGAGCAACAAAGAAATTGCACAACTACTCAATATCTCGCCCAAAGGTATAGAAACAGCAAGATATAGATTGAAAAAAAAGTTCGAGCTTGCAGCAGAAGTAGATATGAACGATTTTATTCAAAGCTTATAACCTTGAACTTTATACTTACAATTTAAAACCCAATAAATTGAAAAGTCTTAATAATTAGACTTTTATGTTTAACTATTCCTAATGCTTGACTTGCAAAAATATAAAAATCAAATTATGAAGGGCTTTTGAAGTGTGTGTTTTTTTGCAATTCCTTACATAACCTACTAATTTTACATTATGATAATCAAAAAAGGATAGAAGCTACCACTGCTACCCTTTACGTTGATTAGATTTTCTCTTTTGCTTTATTGTGTTTATTAAAACTAAAATTCTAAAACATTATGAATCTAAACCAACTTCTTTTCAAATCTTGGAAAGCAAGTAGAACAAGAAAAAGACCACCTAATAATGGTCTGAATTCTGATTGTTTGCAACAGGAAGTAATTCCTCCTGCTATGCAAATAGCCCTTCGTTATAATATTGCTAACAGACTTTTGTCTAACACAAACAGATTTAGTTTGTTTGTAATAGCATTATTATTTTTTGCACTCACTGCGCAAAACCTTAAAGCGCAAGATGTATCAAGCAGTCCAGGAACAACTTTTGGTGGGCTTACACCTACGATTATAGACCCTTCCATCACCGTTACCGATCTTGGTTTCGGTACGCTTGATAATGCACTCGTAAGTTTTCAAACGCCATATACACCTGGCGAAGACGTACTTGCTTGTAGTGCTTGTCCTCTTCACGGAATTACTGCCGCTTTTAATGCCGCTACTGGCGTGCTTACGCTCAGCGGTACAGCCACAGTAGCGCAGTACGAGGAAGTATTGCAGAGCATTACCTATCAGAATTTAAGTGGTACACCGCCTATTGGCGATGCCATAGTATTTAACTTTACCTTAGGTGATGCACTCCCTTTTACACCCTGTGGCGTAGCAGAAACGCATTTTTATAAATATGTGCCAGACCCTCAAATACTTTGGACTGATGCACGTGTTGCTGCTGCTGCCAGTACACACTTTGGCTTGCAAGGATACCTCGTAACCATTATGTGTGAAGACGAAAACGACTTTGCATTCAACTCCATAGGATTACAAGGCTGGATTGGCGCAAGCGATAACACTGGTGTTACGAGCGGATATACTTCAGCAGTTCATGCACTCGGCGCTCCTATTGACAATGAATGGTTTTGGGTAACAGGTCCCGAAGAAGGAACACAATTTTGGTACGGACGAGGTGCAGGTCCTGGTGGTTTTACACCAGCTGCAAATACAGAATCTGCTGGATTTGTAGCGCTAGGCTATCCTGCTACAGTCCCAGGTGGACCTGTTGGCGGCTTCTACAGTAATTGGAATGCCGGCTCGCAAGGTGGAGAACCCAATAATTTCAATGAAATTAATGAATCTTATGGTCACTTTTTGGCTACAGGTTTGTGGAATGATTATCCAAATTTTCAAAATGCTATTCAAGGCTACTATGTAGAGTATGGAGGCATGCCAGGAGACCCCGATATTCAAATTACCGATGTAAAAGAACTAATTGTAGGTAATCCTATTACACCTGCGGGCATAAACCCCACAGGATTAGGACTTTGGCTCAATCCTAATATAAACCTCACCGCTGACGGCGCAGATAACCTCACAAACTGGGACGACGTAAATCAACTCGTTACTGGCGAGACATTCCCCGCAGGCGCACCTTCTTATAATGCTGATGCTTACAATGGCAATCCTACAGTATCTATCGGTGGCTCAAACTATATTAGCTATCCCGGTACGAACCTACTCACTGGCGCAACTGAAGGCGAAGTATTTTACGTCGCTCGTGCGAATGGTACTACCAACAACGGTGGCTTAGGTGAGTTTTCAGGTGATGGCGCAATGCGTTATGGTAATGGTGCTGGAGATATTGTAGATTGGTTTGGCTCTAATGCCGCTAAGACTTGGACGCCTTCTATTCCACTAAACCGCATCAATATTTACAACTCACGAAGTGCCACAAACAACTGGGCTGCTCGTATCAATGCTTTTAACGAGTTTGCAGATGCTGGTAATGTTACTTCTTTCGGTACGACACCTTCTGGACATTCTTACGTCGGTGCTTCTCACATGAATGTTTTCAATGGCGATATTTCAGAAGTTATCGTATTGACTCGAGTTTTGACTGCCGTAGAGCGCAATCAAGTAGAGTCTTACTTAGCTTCAAAGTACGGAATTACCAAAAATGGTGATTACATTGATTCAGAAGAAACTGTATATTGGGACGCAACAACCGAACCTGCTTACCACAACCGTGTAACCGTAATCGGACATGAGCCTGCTGAAAATGGTTCTTTGAACCAGCAGTTAAGTTCATTCTCCGAAGAGGCAATGGCACACGTGCGCCTCTCGCACGTAAGTGGTGATTTCCCCGCAAGCGAAATCAATTACGCTGCTTTTGGTGATAATGCGGGTGCGATACTCTTCACTGATCCCGCTGGTGCATATAATAGCATGCAACGTGTATGGCGTATGCAAACTACGGGTGCATCTGTTGGTAATGTACGCATACGCGCAGCAGCTGGCAGTGTAGGAAATCCTACGCATATCGTATATAAAGCCGCAGATACAGACTTTGATGCTGGAGCCACTTTTGTAGCCTTGACAGAGGACGGCACAGATGTATATGCTGATTTGCCTTCTGGTAATTATTACTTTACTTTTGCCAAGACCATGCAAGGACCTGGTGGTGTTACTGGCGGAATTGGTCTCTGGTTAGACCCCTCAGTATTTACAGATGTTGATGGTGATGATAACCTCACTAACTGGGACGACGTAAACCGTGTAGCTACTGACGAAGAGTTTGAAAATACTGGTGGCGGCGGTGCTTCACCTTCTCCAACGCTTATTCCTGATTCTTACAATGGCTACCCTACCGTTTCGATGGGCGATGCGTATTTGACTTATCCCGAGACGAGCTTTATGGGAACTGCTACAGAGTCTGGCGAAGTTTTCGTGGTAGCGCGCGCTAATAGCTTGACTAACAACGGTGGTTTGTATGAAGTAGCCGGCGACGGTCCGATGTTGTATGGCAATGCTACGGGACAGGTGGTAGATTGGTTTGGTTCTGACGCAGCCCAAACTTACAGTCCGACAACGACTTTCCGCTTGAATCGCTTAAATATCTACAATGCAGCGAGCGAAGTTGGTACTTGGGACGTGCGTTTCAACGCCCTCGAGACTTTTACAGGTGCGAATAATACTTCTTTCGGAAGCACACCTTCTGGAAATACCTATATCGGTGCTTCACACGTAGCAAATATTTTCAATGGAGATATTGCCGAAGTTGTAATTTTTGCCAACAAACTCTCGCCTGCCGAGCGAATCAAAGTAGATTCTTACTTAGCGGCTAAGTTTGGTATAACGAAAGTAAACAACTATGTAACTTCTGATGATGTGGTCCGCTGGGACGCTACAGCTAACGCTGCTTATCACAGAAGAGTAACCGTTATCGGACATGATGCAAATGCTGGATTGACACAGCAGATTACGTCTCGCAGTATCGAGACTGGTAATGCCGTAAGAATTTCTTATGACGAGGCTTCTGGAGCTACTTTCCCTGTAGGCTCAATTTCTTACTGGGCTATTGGCGATAACAATGGTTCAATGGCATATAGCAATCTAAATCCAACGGATAGTTCATCATATATGGGACGTGTTTGGAAGGTAGAAAATGCTACTGGCGTAGCGGGTAATATTCAAATTTCTGTGCCTGCATCAATGGGAGCGGAGTTTATTATCTTACGAAATACTGATGCTAACTTTGCAGATTTTGCCAGCAATACAGATATAGCCACTACAGCAGTAGGTGGGCAGTTGGTTGTCAATATCCCTGCCACTACAGCATACTTTACTTTTGGCAAAACCACTCCCCCAGTTGTTCCTACAGGCGGTGGTGGTACCGGTGGTGGTGTTACGATTATACCACAACCTGACCCTGTCATCTTTACAGCTGTAGCGCAAGACCCGACAACGATTACCTTGACTTGGAATGCTGTACCGCCCACAGGACCTTACGAAATTTATCGTAGAAAGCAGGGCACAGACGAGTGGGTATTGGTAGGTATATTCCCTGCTGGTAGCGGCACTTTTGATGATACAGGTTTAGACCCTGATACATATTATGAGTACCGTTTTGATGCCGCTGGGCGTTCTACTTTTGCACGTGAATACACCTATCCCGAAGAGCCTACGGCTATTGTAGCCAGAGGCGCGTGCGACGGCTCGGCAACCGCACTTATCGAAGCCAAAGGCACGCACCGCACTATGCTTTTCAATTGGTATGAAAGCCTCGAGGCTACAACACCTTTTGCACGCAATATGGGCAGCTTAGAAGTGCGCATTACAGAAACGACTACATTTTACGTAACCGCGGCGGGGCAGAAGTACGAAAGTACGCCACGTACCGAAGTAGTTGTATCACCTGTAAGTACACCCGTAGCAGCCTTTACAAACTACACACACGGCATAGAGCGCATCACTTGCGAAAGCTCAACCGTGATTGCAGTAGAAGACCAAGGCAACGACGTAACTTATACTTGGATTTATGCGGGCAGAACGATTGCCGAAACTGTAGAGCCGAGCTTAGAAGTTACAAGAGATGGCGTATATCAAGTATTGGTAAGCCGTCAAGGTTGTAGCGCAAGCGCATCTATTCGTGTGCGTCTGAATTATAAGCCAACAGCACGTATCATGGGGCTTGGTTTGAGATTCTGTGATAGCGGAGTGCTCACTGCCGCACCCGTAGAAGATGCAACTTATGAATGGTTCAGAAATGGTACAAGTGTAGCCACTACACAAGAGCCTGCACTGACAATTACAGAAGGCGGGCAATATAGTGTTGTAGTAACACAATACGGTTGCCAAGCTACTTCAAATACTGTGGAAGCAGAAGTATTCCAATTGCCTACACCTGAGCAGTTAAATATTATGCTCTCTGCCCAGCAGTACTGCCCTGGCGAGCCTATTACACTTTCAGTTGATGAAATACCTGGTGCAACTTACCGCTGGAGAAGAGACGGTAGCAATATCGGTAACTTCCAAGGTAGAGAGTTGATGATAAGAAGCCGTGAAGGCAATGGCGAATATCGTGTACGCATTTCTTTTGATGGATTTGGAGGAAGCTGCTATGTAGATAGCGACCCCGTGATAGTGGAGTACATCGATGCGCCTGTCTCACGTGTAGTTTTAGACCGCAGTAACGGCGAGTTAGAAATTCAGTTTGAGCGTGAAGTGGAAGTAGCACAAATTCGCTGGTTCTATGAGTTTCGCGGTGAGCGCGAGTTCTTACCAGAGTTTGATAATATGCTGCGCATCACACCAATAGAAACTGGATTCTACGGTGCAGAAGTTACCTATGGTAATGGTTGTATGATGACAGCCGTAGCGAATCGTTATTTTGCCGAAGGCGGAATAACGGGCAACGAGCCTGAAAGTTCAAACGACTTTAAGATGTATCCGAACCCGGCTTCATCAGAAGTAAGTCTTAGCGGTTTGGCGCAGGTCTTCAGCCATGGTAATATGAGCCTTGAACTTTACGACGCACTCGGACGCTTGGTCATGCAAAAAACATATAGCCAAGCAGAGTTACAAAATACAGTTACACTTAATGTATCGCATTTGAGTAGAGGTACTTACCTTATCAAACTTAATGGCGAGCGAAGTAACTTTGTAAGAAAACTCATCAAAGAGTAAACACAATAAGTATATGCTCTTTTGAGCAATTCTTATTTTAATAAGCACTATATGATTGGAAAGCACCTCGATTTTGTCGAGGTGCTTTTTTTATAGAAAATAATTTTTCATAGTCGTAGAAATAATTTCATTAAATTGTAATGAAAACAGTGCATTCATTACCATAATTTTATTTAGCTTTGCGATTATTTGCTAAGGATAGCAAGCATAGTACTGCTTGGCTTTAAAGCTATTTGTTTTGAGCTACAAGCTTGTGAGTTATTTTATTACATACTACTAGACATTATTAACCAGACATAAATAACACATCTTAGAGAAATGTTATTTAAGAATCCAATTTTTGTATAGTGGTATGATTTTATTCAACAAAAAATACTTATATTAGACATGAGCTCTTATCATTTACACTTTACTTTGTGCTGTTGTATTGCTTTTTTTGCATTTGTAATGCCCCTGCATGCACAGCCTCAACACCTTGATAATCAAAAAAATATGACTAAAACGCTATTCAATGCACGCATAGCTAATTATATAGCTGAGTTAGAAGCAGATTTTGCTCAAATTTCTGCGGAGCGCAAGGGAGAATTAGAAAAAATCGCTGACTTTGTAAGAAAACAAGCACAAGCGGGCGAACCTGCTGATTTAATTTTTATTTGCACTCACAACTCTCGCCGTAGCCACATGGCACAACTTTGGGCAGAAGTAGCAAAATATTACTACGAAATACCGCATATTCGTAGCTTTTCTGGTGGAACGGAAGTAACTGCCTTCAACCCCCGATCCGTAGCTGCACTCCAGCGTGCGGGATTTGATATTGAAATGAAAACAAAAGGTCAGAACCCACATTACGAAGTCCGTTTTGCAGCGCATAGTCAGGCAATTGTTTGCTTTTCTAAAAAGTTTTCAGACGCTACGAATCCGCAAAAAGATTTTTGTGCTGTTATGACTTGCACAAGTGCCGATGAAGGCTGTCCTTTTGTTGCAGGTGCAAGCGCACGTGTGCCTATTCCTTACGAAGATCCTAAAGCCTTTGATAATACTGACAGGGAAACGCAAATGTATGATGAACGCGTAAGACAAATTGCAGTAGAAATGTTTTATGCTATCTCAAAAGTAAAAAACGAAAAATAAACCTTATTATTATTGGTTCAAAATTGGTTCAAAAAAATGCTCAATTTTAACAGTCCTAAATAACAAAAAAACAACATGGAAAGTATTGTTTTACATGAAAGCCATGCATCAAAAATTATAGCGCTTTCAAAAACAGAAGTGGGAAAAATTCAAAAGCCAAGTACAATACAATGGGTTAATGCAATTACCCAAGAACCAGTAGATTGTTTTGATGAGTATGAACCCTCACTCGAAAAAGAAATAACGGCTTTGATTTATGCTAATCAAGTCAATAATTTATTGCCTAAATTTTTACGCAAAGATCAATGGGTGGACGAAGACGGAAATTACAAAGATATGATTGTCATGGAACGCATTTATCCGCTTACACTTTATCATTTTGAGATAAGCAAGCGGCAGGAAATGATTAAAATTTTTAAAGAAAAAATAAAAGAGCTACACGATAATAATTTTATTCACGGCGATTTAGTGCGCCCCACTCACTATTACAATCGCAATGATTATCAATGGATATTTGGGAATATCGTGCAAACAGAAAATGAACTGCGCCTCTTAGATACTGGCTTTTCTCACGTGCTATATAAAGAGCTTGATGCAGAAAAAATAAGGCGATTTGTCATGGGACTTTATCAAGAAAAAAAAGAAGTAGAGGCTTTTCAAGCATATTATTTATCTGATGACCTAAACAAACCAAAAGCCGAGAGAAAGGCGTAGTATTTTTTGCAGTATAGATGGTAAATATCTGTTTTATAAGTAGATTATCTTGTTAAAATTGACTATTTAAAATCCATTTTATGCTTGTGGTAAGTACCGACCGCAAGTTTAGGCCACAGCCCCAAGTCAGATTAAAATGTACTTGCTGCATCGCAAAGCCATAACAAACAAAACATCGACAATTTATGAAGTATCAGAATATCAGAGAAGAAGAACTTAAAAACCGAGTAGTGCAAGACTACTTTGGGCTATATGATTGTGCCAAAATTATAGGTAATGTAGATTTTTGTGTGTCTATGCACCAAGAGGTAGAAGACTTATCCGAACACGAATCATTGCTCTGGGCAGAAGCAAAAACAGGCAACGCTGATATTTATAAATCAATCGTTCAGCTTATACTCACCATCGGAAAAGCGAGAACTTTTGACCGATACCTGCCACCTGCTTTCCTCGGTGCTTTCGACGGAGAAAAAATAGCTTTCATACCCTATAACGATATTCAGGAAGTTTTCTATATCAACGATTTTAACTGGAACGTAACCCCTTCCGACCACAGCTCCAAAGAGTTTAAACTCATTCACCAAAAAGCAAAAGCAACCATAGAGCGCAAAGCACTCGCTTTTGATTTCATAAATGATGACAAAGAACTAAAAGAATTTATTGAGCAAAATTTTATTATTGGCAAGTTTGGATTGACTAAAACCAAGATTGATAAAAACAATTTTATCATAATCTATAACAAATGGTTGCAAACCGTAAAACCAACGATTGCTGTAAATTGGGAAATTGCCAAAAAATCAGGGTTGATTGACGGTGATTTTTATCTGGCTGATTTGCTATCCATAGACAATATTACCTTAAAGGATAAGTTGTTTGTATTGCTCAAAAAAAACAAATACGAGTTAGATAGAAAAATCAATGAATACGGACTATTCATATCAAGTGCCGCCTCATTTACAGACAAGCAAGTGGCGCATACGCAATTTTGGAACAGATACGAACGACCGCCCAAAGAAGCCTATTGGGATTACATCGTTGAAAGGCGTGACCTGCTCGTGCCACAAGACGTAAGGGAGCGCAAAGGCAGTTTCTTTACCCCTCAAATTTGGGTAGAGCTTTCACAAAAATACCTTACAGATGTACTCGGTGCAGATTGGCAGGACGAATACTACATCTGGGATTGCGCCGCTGGCACAGGAAATCTACTCGCCGGACTTACTAACAAATATTATATCTATGCCTCTACCCTCGATAAGCAAGACATAGAAGTAATGCACGATAGAATTGAAAACGGTGCAAATCTACTCCAAGACCACATCTTTCAATTTGACTTCCTAAACGACGAGTTTATACCAAAATCCAAAGGTGGCAAGATGCCTGATTCACTTTACAGCATCATTAAAGATCCCGAAAAACGAAAAAAATTAGTCGTTTATATCAACCCACCCTATGCGGAGGCAGGCTCAACAAGACAAAGAGCAGGAACAGGCACTAATAAAAGTAAGATTTCTACCGAAACCAAAGTTTATCAACGCTATAAAAAAATATTAGGCAAAGCAAGTAATGAACTTTTTGCTCAATTTTTAATTCGCATTTATAAGGAAATTTCTGATTGTAAAGTTGGTAACTTCTCAACATTAAAGCCACTGCAGTCTGCTAATTTTGCACTATTCAGAGAAATATTTTTGTTTAAGTTAGAAAAAGTGTTTGTTGTACCCGCTGACTCTTTTGATAATGTAAAAGGTCAATTTCCGATTGGATTTTTTATTTGGGACGGCACAAAATTAGAAGAGTTTGAAAAAATCAAGGCTGATGTATTTGATACAGACGGTAAGAAAATAGGCACTAAACTTATATGCAGCCTTAAAAATCTTACAACCCTAAGTGCTTTCGGAAAAGATTTAACAAATGGCGATACCCAATATATCGGACATTTTGCAGCAAGAGGAAATGACTTTCAAAATCAAAATGCTGTTTTTATTGATAACATCAAGGACGAGAGAAAAGGAGGAGGAGTTCATATCTTAATTTCCGAAAAAAACTTGCGTGAAGTTATGGTTTCTTTCGCCGTTCGCCATTGCATAGCAGCTACTTGGCTCAACGACCGCGACCAGTTTTTATACCCAAATAAAAAATGGGAAAAAGACACCGAATTTCAAAACGATTGTTTCGCATTTACGCTTTTTCACGGTCAGAATCGAATAACGTCCGAAGATAGCACAAACCATTGGATACCTTTTAGCGAGCAGGAAGTCGATGCAAAAGAGCGATTTGAGAGTAATTTTATAAGCAATTTTATCAAAGGAAAACTCAAGCCTAATGGCAATGGAACTTTATTAGAGGCTAAAAAATTGCGTACGACACCTTTGGAATTTTCAGAGGAGGCAAAAGCAGTTTTTGAGGCTGGTCTCGAACTCTGGAAGTACTACCACAAAGTCCCCAAATGCAATGTCAATGCCTCTCTTTATGACATCAGAGCATATTTTCAGGGTAGAAATGCCAAAGGAAGAATGAATAGCAAAAGCTCCGACGAGACCTATACAAATCTTATTAACGAACTGAGAAATAAATTAAAACAATTAGCAGATAAAATAGAACCCAAAGTTTATAAATATGAATTTTTGAAGCAGTGAAAAAGAGTAATATCAATCCCTTCTTCTTTGTCTGAATCAAGATTTTCAGGATTTTGGGATTTACTTGATTAAAATATAACCGCCCCTTTATCCCCTCCTTGAAAAGGTGGGGAGTTTCCCATAGCTACCCTCCTAAGATTAGGAAGGGCTAAAACCTCAAGGACGGGCGAAGACCTCCTTGACGGTTGTAAACAAATTGTCTGAATCAAGATTTTCAGGATTTTGTGATTTACTTGATTGGCGTAATCCTGAGAATCCTTGAATCCCGTGAATCCTGATGCTGACAATTTCCAATCCTCGGAAGCGGTCGAAGACCCTTACGATGGTTTGTTAAGATGAATACCAAAAAAGACAGATTCTTCAGAAATCGTTTCTTACAAAAACTGTCTTTTTGAGAATGCTTCGTCCTTTCTTGCCAAGAAAAAGACAAGTTATGCCCCTGTTCAGCGATGCTATCTGGCTTATTCCTTGAGCTATAAAGAGAGCAGGCGAAAACCGTTGTTGTTGTTACGGTTGTCTGGCGTGTTGTTGTTACGATTTGCTATACGGCAATTAGTGGCATTGTTGTTCCACGAGCCGCCGCGCAACACACGATGGCTATCTTTATGAGGCATAACTTATACAGGCAAAATTACACTTTTTCTAAACTTTTTATGCTTAATCTTGTCAATAAATGATAATAAAGGCAAAATTTTTTCTTGATACTCTTTTTGGCTTATCTTCCCCTCTGCCAATTCCTGTTCGGCTTTTTTGTATTTGCGAATAAAGCGTATCTTGCTTTTATGCAAAAGGCGTAAATATGTAGGGAAAATAGCATAGCCCAAAAAGGGAATACCTCGGTTTGTATAATTTAATAAAGTAGGTTTGAGTTGATTGCCTAAATTCTGTTGCAAATAATGAGTTATAGATTTTTGCCAAATTTTCAAAGTTGCTTTGTCCTGATGAAAAAGTAACATATCGTCCATATAGCGCACATAGCCCTTACATTTTATCTCCTCTTTGATAAAGTGGTCAAGATAGGCAAGGTAGTGGTTAGCAAAGTACTGACTTGTAAGATTTCCAATAGGTACGCCCCTACCTGCCGTAGTACTGTAACTATCTATAATTTCGTTAAATATAAGTAATAGCTTTTTTTCTTTGAAAAGATTGTAAAGTTGTTTTTTAACTACCTCATGAGTAATGCTATCAAAGAATTTTCGTACATCCAATTTCAAAAAACATTTGTATCGCTGGGCATAGTATTGCGCCCTATCGATGGCTTTATGTGTACCTTTACCTACTCTACTTGCATAACTATCAAAAATTTGCACACGCTCAAAATACGGATGACAGATATTCATTAGGGCATGATGTAGCACCTGCTCCGAAAAAATCGCTGCACATATTTGCCGCTCTTTGGGTTCATAGATTTTAAAATAGTGATAATTACCTACTGATACCTCCCCACTAAGGATTTGAGTGCGAAGCAAAAGCAAATTTTTATCTAAGCAAGCTTGATAAGTTAGCACATTATCTGCATAGCGTTTTCCTTTGCTTGCTTTCCAAAAAGCAAGGCGAAGATTATCTATATCAGCTATAAGAGGAAGAAGGTTATTGGCTCTTTTCATCTTGGTCTATAAAAAACTTGGCGTACTTTTCTAACTTCTTTTGTCCTATACCAGATACAGACTTCATATTGGCAAATGTTATGTTTTCTAACTTTGCCAAACCAGCCAGCTCTTCATCTGTAAAAACAGCATAGGCAGGAACAGCATCTTCTTGAGCTACTTTTTTTCGCACCTCACGCAACTGGCTGAAACGGGCAAAACTCTCGGCATCGAGCACCTCTTTATAATCTACTTTGCGAGTAGCGAGCGTTGCTCTTTTGGCAGATGTATCTTCTATATACTTGATACAAAAGCACCAAAAAGTACTATTGCCCTCCTGTATCAAATGACTCTCGGTCTGTAAGATTTTTTTAGAACGTAAAAAAACGTTCAAATCCTCCGTCAGTAACTCTCCACCTAAAATGGGAATTGTAAATAATCTAATTTGCATATTTTTGAAAAAAAAATTTCGAGGCTGAGCCTCGTTTATTGTATCTTGAGTAAAATCCTTTTGTATATAGGTTTTAGTCGCTGCGTCCCTTGCTTCCTTAAACCTATATACAAAAGGATTTGTTTTTTTTAGCTCTAAGAATAAGCCAGAAGCACCGACTGACTATAAAGAGAGCAGGCGAAAACCGCTGCCGCCGTAACGGTCGTCTGGCGTGTTGAAGTAACGAAAGGCTAGACGGCAATTAGTGGCAAAGTTGAACCACGAGCCGCCGCGCAACACACGATGGCTAGCACGAGGATTATCTACCCAAGCCGAGCCATCGCTGGGCGCACCTTCGTAGTTATCGTGCCAATCGTCTTCGCACCATTCAAATACATTTCCGCTCATATCGTAAATGCCCAATTCGTTAGCTTCCTTTGTTTTGACGGGGTGCGTTGTGCCTTCACTGCCGTGTTTGCTTTGTTTGTAATTTTCACGATACCAAGCTACTACATCAATATCATCAGAACCTGCATATTTATAACCTTTACTTTTATTCCCTCCTCGTGCAGCAAACTCCCACTCAGCCTCCGTAGGTAATCTAAAGGTTTTGCCCGTAAGGGTATTGAGCTTTTCGATAAACACTTTACAATCATTCCAACTCACACGCTCCACAGGGCAATCGTCGCAGCCTTTATTATTAAGCTCGGCGGGGTCGCTACCCATCACCGCTCGCCATAGCTTTTGCGTTACCTCAGTCTCCGCTATGTAATAATCCGATAAGGTTAATTTATGCAGAGGAATCGACTTTTCTTTTGTCCACTCCAATGCATCTTCACCATCTCGTTTGGGGTCATAACCCATCATAAAAGTGCCACCCTCTACGTAAATCATTTTGAAGGGTACGCCACTCACTACCTCTACATAGTTCTTTTTGAAGTACCTACATACTTCTCGGAGTTGGTTTCCCTCCTGCTCGAGTATTTCTTTAGGTAGGTTTTTTATCGGATTGCCCTGTAAATAAAGCTCTTGCAAGTTTGGGAAAGCATCTAAGAAATCAGGATTCAACTCTTCGATAAGATTATTACGTAAATCTAATATTTCAAGCCAAAAATGTTTAGTTTTAGTAATATCTTGTAATAACTTCTCATTTTCTCCGATTGCACAATCGCTCAAGTCGAGTTTCTTATCTTTATTTCTTTTATTCTCTTGAACTCGCTCTTCTGGCTCAATTAATTTCAAACCCACTTCTATCAAAGGCGAAATAGGAATTTTTGTGCCTTCTGCCTCGGGGTTGTCTTTCCATATACTACTATCCTCATAAATACTCACAGCACCAGCAAGGGCAGCACTTCCACTTTTAGCATGCTGTTGTGCCATACCGTTTATACCATAAATCTTTTCATCAACCCTAATAAATACCTGCCCTATTTTTCCAATTACTTCACAGTAGGGTACTGTGAGAGGCCATTTCTCTCCATAATCCTTTTCAAAAACTATTTTCCCGCCGTGTAATGGTTTTAAATCTTCTTGCTTATTAAGTCCTATTTTATCTATGATAGCTTTCGCAAGTTTTTGATCGTGGATAGGTATGCTATTATGGTCTTTGCGTTTGGTATCAAAAGTGGGTAGTCTGCCAATATCATTAGGCATAGATAGCTCTTTTGCAGCTACCTGCTGCTTGGCGATTTCCCAGTAGATGTAGGCGGCATCTTTACCTTTTTTGGTATTTTGCTTGAGCGTTTGTTTTATGTCTTCTTGTGCTTTTTCTGGGTCTAACACAAATATAGCTTTCCAATACAGCATATCGTATAGTTTTCGTCTGTGGCTGTGTTTATAGTGGTACTCGGCATATTGCAGCGTCATAGCAGCGAGGTCTTTTACCTGATAAGGCAGTTTAATATTCTTTTCTTTTGCATACTGCGGGAACTGCGTTTTTAGTGCTTGCGCAAAGTCTTCGTCTATTTCAAAGATTTCGTAAGCTATTTGTATGCAATGCTCCGATTGCAGTAAGTCGGATATGACTACTGTGGGCAATTTTTGAGCTTGGTTATTTTGCTCATAGTCCTGAAAGAATCGCCAAAGCTGTTGCAGATAATCAGGACTTATAAGGCTTGCCCAAGAAGCGTAATAAGCAAAAATGGCATTGGGTACGCTGTATTTTTCTGTAAATAAGTGTAAGAAATCTTTTTGTATGTCCATTTTTTGGATTTTTAAGATTGATATATTTTTTTGCCTTTCCAAAGTGCTATGGCTTTTTTAAGCCCTTGTGCATTAGCCTCAAACATCTGCACGTGCTTGCGGATCAGAAAGGCAGTAGGAATATCCCATCTATCTTCTGGCATGGGGTTTATCCAAGCAATTTTAAGCGTATGCTGTCGGCACTTTGCCAAAAAGTCTTCGGTGGCAGTTACTCGGTTTTCGTTATAATTCCCTCTGGCTACGCCAGCATCAGAAATAATAAGTAAGGGAGTATGCGGGTATTTTTCTAAAAGCCTTTCTACGTTCTGACTACGCGAGTGGCTTGAGTTGTTATACACATAATACTGCCCTTGTTCTGTACCTCTAAGGTATTGGTTAGGTATATTTTCAAAGAAAAAGATATGGTTTTTTATACCTGCCATTTCTTGGGCTGTGCGAGCTATATGAAGAGCTAAATTTTTAAAAGCAAGCATAGAGCCTCTATGGTCTATGAGGGTGATGAGCTGCACTTGATTTTGAAGTTGTTTTTCGGAAACAGGTTTTACCAAAAAGCCTTGCTTAGCAAAAGTACGTACCGTTTTCGGAATATTGATTTGCGATTTGTGTCTAACCCCCTTCTGTTTTTCTTGCAAAAATCGCCACTGCTGTATGAGACTACGGCGGTCTAAAGGCACAAAATCAGCTACAAATTCGAAGTTTTTTTTGTATTTTATAGTCTCCGTCTCGCTGCCCGAAGTTGCCTTTCCTTCTTCAAAATTGAGATAAAGTAGCGTTTCTGATGAAGCTGTTGTCGGCAGCTTAGGCTCTGTAGTTTGTTTGGGTTGCGTCGCTGGCGCTGGTTCTTGGCTTTTCTTTTGGAAAGATTGCTTAACGAAGCTTGTTATTTTTTCCCAAAGTGAGGGAGTTTGTTTGGGTCTTTGTTCTTTTTGAAGTTGAGTTTCTGACTTTTGTGTTTCTGACTTTTGTGTTATGGGCATCACAAGAGCATCAAATTGCGTTTTGAAAAAATATTCATTTTGTTTGGGTTTGAGCCAAAGCAATTTGCAGAGTCTGTAGAGTTTTTGCCTATCATACCAATAACTACTATCCTGCCCAATAACTTGCAACAAAGTCTCATAATCAGGGATTCCTAAGGAGCAATCTGGGTGCCTTTGCAGGACAGTAAAAAAGCGATATAGTGGGAGTATATCTATCACGTTATTTGCTTATTTTGAATAAATTATTGGTTTCGATATTTTTGAAAAGCAGTTGATAAAAAGGAATATTTTCGAGTTTCTTTATGTCTGTACCTTTGAGCCAATCTTCAGCCTTTTCCAAGAGTTTGTTTTCGTAATCGCTATTGTTTGTCTTGTTTTTTCGTAGGCTCTCTATTGCTCCAAACCAATCTACAAACTCGGCAGTGCCTATTTTTTTGTCAGTACCAGCTATTCTTTGGTCTATGTATTGGCGCAGCTCAAGGAAAAACTTTGCCAAAGAAGTACATTCTTCTTGGCTACTATCGGTAAAGTGTCCTGCCAAAATCTTGATGAGTTCTTCTTCTTTTGGGAAGTCAATATAAAAATAAACGCATCTACGCAAAAAGGCAGGTGGCAAATCTTTTTCGCGGTTGCTACTAATGATAATAAGCGGCGTTTCGAAGTTTTCAGGCTTTGGAACAAACTCTTGAGTTTCGGGAATCATAAACTCATAGCTTTCCAAAATATTAAGTAAGTCATTGGGGAAATCAATATCTGCCTTGTCTATTTCATCAATAAGCAATACGCTTTTTTGCTCTTGGGTAGAGTGCTTAATGGCTTTTGCCAACAGTCCCGATTGGTAGTAGCTTTTTTCTCCTTTTACCTCTGCATCGAGATCCGTATTTTTGAGTTTATCGCGGTCTTCTTTGTCTCTAAAGATTTGCGCATCACTCAACCTGCGTATAGCATCATATCTATAAAGTCCGTCTTCGGCTTGGGTAGTCGATTTGATATTCCACTCGAAATAATGTTTTTTCCATTCTTTGGGATACCATTCTTGTGCAATAGCTTTGGCGAGTAGCGTCTTGCCCACGCCTGGCTCACCCATCAGGAGCAGCGGTCTGCCTACGAGCAGTGCAAGGTTAACCGCTTCTTGAAGCTCAGGCGAGGGAACGTATCCTCCCTTTATGATTTTGCCATTGCTCAGGACAACTTCTTTGCGCTTGCCTTGGTAGATTTGTTTTGTGTCCATATTTATTTGCTTTTGTATTTTTGGAAATAATTACTTTTTAAGAAGTCTATAAATCGCATATCTGGAATTAATTTTTGGGTGATATTTTCAAAAAGTTTTTCTTGAGTTTGGCACTCGGGCTCGAGCTTTTCTATTTCGTCCCAAATAGGTTTGCAAAAACCATTTTTTTCTGCTTGTAAATATCCTTTAGTATCAAGTACCCATTCCTCGATACATTCCTTCTCCGCCTTAGCAACCTCAATTTCATAGGTTTCTTTGTACGTTTCGGCAAATGCTTTATGATATTTTTCACTTTGAAAAAGTAAGGCAATAATAAAAGAGTGTTTGCTTTTAGTATCCTTAATGGTATTTCTATCTTTGTTTGTATTTTTGGTAAACTCCTCCAAAAAATTGATGATATAGTCAAACGAACTCTCTTTTTCGGTAATTAGAATAGGAAGTATGATTGACTTTTCATTTAACTTCTCGATAATATTTTTATTGATGGCTTCTTTTGCCTTCTGCTCGTTACCTATGATATTTTGATAGTCATATAATTCGAGTTGTTTGGCTATCTCCTGAAATAAATACCACTTATTTTCTTTATCAAGGAACTCCAAATACTCTGTTTTTTGATGTGTCTCCTTTGCCTCAGGAATTGCATCTGTCAAAACATGTTCAAGAAACCATACTTGCTTTCTACTTCCTAACCGTTTGTCACTTACAGAAGGAATATTACTACTATTACCTGTTATAGACAATATACTTAGCCTATTTTTTCTCAGATAAACCGTAACTTTTGTTCGACGTGGTTCATAACTTATAAAATGCTCATACAAGTTTCTGTAATGTTCTACTTCTTTTTGTTTTGCTTGTTTTTTTT
>JAFIER010000219.1 GCA_020832465.1 Bernardetiaceae bacterium | reverse complement strand
TGGTGACGGGGTTGGCTATTTTACTCAAGGTACAAGTACTTTTGGTGCGCCGATGGGTGGCGAGTCTTTGGGTACTGATGCTGGTATAGAAGTTGCTGGTATATTTTTTACTCCCATTAAAATTGTTAAGGCTGCAAAACCCGCTGGTAAGTTTGCAACGAAAGTGCCGTATGCGCATAATGTGGGTGAGGTACTTGGTGGAGGGAAGGAGTTATTTAATTTCACAAAGACAACCTTAAAACATATGAATAACCTTGGTAGAAGAGTTCCTGTTTCGATATTAGATGATGCAATTAAAAGTACAAAGGGACTTCCAGATACTCAAGGTACAAAAGCATTGGTGCACTATACGCAAATGATTAAAAATGGTAAGCTGTACAATTTGAAAGTATTGTACGATAAATCAACGAATACAATTTTACATTTTCACTATGGTCGTGAAGCAATGGGTCCACTAAAAAATATTTCGAAATAATGTTTGAGAAAAGCGATAAACGAAGATTGTATTGGTTAATAGATCAGTACTTAGTGTCCAAGATAGATGCAGGGACTTTTTGTGATGAGTTCTATTATAGTTATAACTTGGAGATAGATTACAAAATTCTTTCGGAGGAAGAACAGGAAGTGTTTTCAGACTTGTCAACAGTAGTCAGTAGGTTTTCTGAGTTTGAAGAAGATATTTGTTGTTACCCAAAAGCATATTTTACGGAAGAGCAGTTGAAAAAAAAAATTGTTGAAACCAAAGAGAAGCTAAAAACAAAAAGTCCGATTTAGATGCGCCCCTTCTTACTTCTGTTCTTAACATCTCGCTAGGCACTTAGAAAACTCTTACGACCCCCAGCTCGGACGTTTTTGGGGAGTAGATGCTTTGGCGGATTATTTTGCAAGCATCACGAGCTATCAGTATGCCTACAACAACCCCATCGGATTCAATGACCCGACGGGTTTGGCAGCGGAAGAACCTGGCGCACCTATCAATGCCGCAGGCGAAGACAATAATCCAAGTGGCGAGGGTGGTGGTGGTGCTACTTCACCTGATGACTATGTATTTAATGAAAAAGGAGATTCTATAAGGGTTGATAAGAATGAAAAGCCTGACCAAATAGTAATCGAAAATTCACAAACTGGAGAAATCCAAGGAAGATATGATTTTAATGATCCAATTAATGATGCCGCAAGTATTCCAAAGCAGATTGATAGAGTTGTATTTATATCATCAGAGGACATAAGCCAACAAATGATAGATAATGGTTCTACCACTACAAAGGAAAACAGTTGGGTATATATCGAGAGAGAAAGTAGACCAAAAGGGACAAGCTCATTATTATCTGGCAAAAGTAGTGGTCTATTAGATCAGGTTTCTTCTAACAAAACAATAGTAAAAGCTTTTGCATTACATTTGGTAGCAGGTAATGGTGCAAAAAAAACAGGAATAGCATACAATGACTTTGATTTTGGAAATTTTTTATGGGGGCAAGCAGGGAAAAAATTAGGATTCAGTATTGGCACTTTATTGATGGCTGCGCATTTAAATAATGCTGTTAATGGGAGGAGCGATAACGCTGACATAAAGCCAGGAGTTTTTGATTCACCAGGAGATCAAAGAGCTATTCAAGCGGGATTCTATTATCCTAATAATAATGCTACAATTCGCTTACAAGATAATCCTGGAAGTTTTAAACCATGGGAACGTAAATATTAAAAATTATGAAATCAACAATATTAATACTAACAGTATTTTTTATTATCTCTTGTAACACTGAAAACAAACGGTTTAGTTTTATTATAAGTAAAGTAAAATCCTGTAATGTTGATATTTTTATGGGGATAAATATGAGACCAAGACAGATAAAAGACGGTATATACCAAGTGCCTTACTTCTTGAAAGAATTAGATGGTCGTAGATATATTCTTCCCAACTATTTATATTATGGATACTCTAAAAATGATTTAATCAACCTTGTAGATACTACAAAAAATAGGTTTAATATCATAGAGTTTGCAAAAGCAAATGGTGTAAATAACAAAAAAGAAGCATTATCTTTTACTGGAGATTATATCGAGAAAGTCATTTCTGAATATACCGAAATAGGAGTAGTGAAAGTATTAAGCCACTCGTCAATAGGCGAATGCGTGATTTTCTATTTAGATAGCGAACACTACATAGCTTACGTTTTTGACTTAGATAAAGTCTATAATGAGTATTGGCAATCCAGATTTGTGCCTGAAAATAAAGTAGAAGACAATTGGTATTCTAATATTAAAATGTAGTTATTAAAACTTGTTCAAAATACTTAAAATCAATATTTTAAAAGGTATTACTTACATAAAAAGGCTTCAATAATCTTGTTCATCAAAACCTTCGGTGCGTTTCAATCTGTTGGGGCTTGTGCCGCTGGCGCAAAAACTCTTTGGTAAAAAGCAAAAAGCCCCCGAAGAAACCCAAACTTTCGTCCCTTCCACCAAAATATATTTGCAATTTTACGATACATTGCATATATTGCGA
>JAFIER010000216.1 GCA_020832465.1 Bernardetiaceae bacterium | reverse complement strand
ATTGAAGAACGGGATTTGCAGAGTGTGCAGGGGGCTGAGGAGTATCGGTTTTTGTTTAATGGCAAAGAGCGAGAGACGGCACTGAGTTTGCACCTGTACGATTTCCACGCCCGTCAGCAAGACCCGCAATTGGGTAGGTTTTTGGGGGGTAGATGCGCACGCTGACAGTTACTATCCGTGGTCGCCTTATAATCAGGTAGGTAATAATCCGATAAAAACTATAGACCCCGATGGTAGGGATTGGCGCATTACGACCGAACAAAATGCAGATGGTACAACGCATTTTACTTTTAGTTTTAGAGGTAAAATCCGTAACCAAACAGGTCGTTCTATCGAGGGATTAGATGACTTGGCATCAGAGTTTATGGACGCACTTTCGGAGGTTTTTTCAGGCTCGGGTGAAGGAATTTCATGGTCTTTTGATAGGGAGAATTCATATATTGAAGTAGCCGAAGCAGAAGAAGATTTAGAAGCGCACGACCACGCAATAAGAATTGTGCCTGATGGGACAGAAATTGCTGGTAAAAAGTTTAACATAGCAGGTTTAGGTGGTTTTGGTACGCAAGCTATTTATTTGAATGAGAATCGTTTGAAATATAAAGACCCTATTGCCGTTCAGCAGGGTAATCCTCTTTCTAAAAATTGGAACGCCCGTGGAATAACAAAAAGTGGAAAGCTAATAATCAAGTATCTTTTTGCTCATGAGGCAGGACATACTGCCTATTTACCACATACTCAAGAAGACCCAAGTAAGGTTGGAAAAGATTTTATTCCCAAAAGTTATTTTGCTAATTATAGGCATAGTACAGGTAATGGACTATTTGATGGAAAGACCATAATGAGCAATTACGAAAATGGACTCATGTCGATAGCACCTGTGCTTACTCCTCGTCAGATAAAAGTAATCGTAAGACGCAACAATGCAAGCATGCTTAATAATGGAATGCAATCTATTGGAGAAGACTATGAAGGTTTAGTACCTGATTACTAATTTTGTATTTTATTTTCTTTAATATAAAAATCAAAGCAATTATGTATAATTTTTTTCTTGTCTTTTTACTTCTTTTCTTTTTTACAGTTAGTTTTTCATACTCACAAGAAGAGCAAATATCAGAGGATACTGTTTGGAATTTCTCTATTCTTTATGGCATAGATTATGATTTAGAAATGTATATTAACGATATTCACGTTCTAACTCTTAAAGAATTTGGTGAGTTTTATAACGATCCTCTTGTTAATGCCTTTGGTTTAAATTATACAATAAAGGACCTTAGCGATAGTATTTTAATAGAGTCTCTTTATGGCAATTACCCTTTAAAAAAGAAAATCAAAACCCCTAAAAATATATTGAAAAAATCATATAAGATTACATTCATTAGACCTAATAGTAGCAGAGCGTATAATTATAAGTATGAAGTTGTGGTTGAACTTAAGCATGGTAGATACATTGCTTTTGCAAACAATCCAGGATTAAAAGGCTATGAGCCTTGGTTTTTTCAAAGTAGACTTCCTTTTAGAGATGGTCCGGCTTACCGAACAAAATGGTAGCTTGTAAAAATTATAAAAAAAATATATAAATATATGATAAAATACTATGTAATTTTTTTGTTATTACTTCAGGTAAATTGTATTTCTGCACAAATACAAAGTGATACACTTGTAGATTATGAACATGTTTATTATCGCATGGGGTGGTTTGATTTTCAGCATATTTGCCTACCAACTGATACGGTAAATAAATCTAAGGTTTTTGAGCTTTATATTACTTTAGGTTGTTCTTACGAATATGATAATGAACCATTACCTAATAAAATACTTCAATTTTCAGAGTTACGAATTTTATCTATAGACAAATTTAATATTACTTCTATTCCTTCAAATATTAAAAAGTTAAAACATCTGCAAGTTATGTATTTATGGAATTGTAGCTTTGAGAAACTTCCCAAATCTATTGGTAAACTTACCGAACTGAGGGCTATAGATGTGAGGGGGAGTAATATTTCCAAGCTACCTAAATCGATACTAAAATTAGAGAAATTAGAATGGATAGTTTTATCAAAAACAAAGTTTAAAGAGTTTCCTGTCGAGTTATTTGAACTGCCTAATTTGAAAGAAATTTGGTGGTTTGATAATGATCCAGATATTA
Organism: Bernardetiaceae bacterium; assembly: GCA_020832465.1. GTDB lineage: Bacteria > Bacteroidota > Bacteroidia > Cytophagales > Bernardetiaceae > JAFIER01. The sequence goes on along the minus strand of JAFIER010000216.1, from coordinate 611 downwards.
TCCCTGAAAATATCCCTGAAAATATTTCAATATTTACAGACAAGGATAGATAGGCAAGTTGCTATTCTAATCAATTTGCAGTTTTGCCCGTAGCCAAACCCGAAATCCTACAAGAAAATCATTACTATCCATTTGGTATGAGTCTTGTGGGTGTGGAGGAGTTGGATTTTTACAAAAAATATAGTATTTTTGTGTGTAAGAGTTACACAAAACCTATACTTTATGAAAAAACAAAAGCCTAAAAATGAACAAAATGCCTACGATAAAATCTTGAAAGAAAATATTGTAGCTTATGTACTAAAACTTTCAAAACGTCAGTTTGGATTTGAAATAAAAGAACACCACTTTATCAAAGATAAACTACAAACTACATTAGAGCGAGAGTCAGACTTTTTAATACAAATTACGACTACCGAAAATGAGCAGTTTATCCTGCAATTAGAATTTCAGGCGCATGACGAGGATAAAATGATATTTCGCATGCAAGAGTATCATGCTATTTTACAAAAGAAATATCAGATACCTATTTATCAAGTGGTATATTATCTCGGCGAAAAACCGAGCAAAATGCGCTCTAAGCTCGAACCTTCGGAGATTTTTAAAGGCTTCGA
>JAFIER010000193.1 GCA_020832465.1 Bernardetiaceae bacterium | reverse complement strand
TAAGCGAAAAAACAAAAACAGCCCACAACATTATGTTTGCGAAAAGGCGGGCTAATGTGCTAATTTAGGCTTTTGTGCTTTCTATAAACTGTGTGCGTAGGGCAAGGGAAGTGCTATTTAATCTCGTCCTTTGCAAATTTATGCTGTGAATGACTAACGGTTACTGTAGATGATGGTAAGTCCATCGGTGTCGGCTTTCAAGAGCAGGCATTAATTAAGCGAAGCGAATCACTGAACTCCAATAAAAATGCGTGAAGTAAACCGCCTCTCGGTGCTTGGATAGTAATTGAAGGGTGCACGACAACTTTGCTAAATTAGCCCAGACATAATATTTCTGTCAGAAATGTTATGTCTATAATTTACTAAGTGTCAAAAAACTAACAGTTCTCAAAGAATTGTTAGTTTTTTTTCATCATCAAAACAAAGAGCTTGTATCTTGATTTTCAACAATTTCTAATCGCTTTTGACTAATTTCAAAATATTCTTTTTCCAACTCAAAGCCTACAAATTTGCGTTGGAGGGCTACACAGGAAACGCCCGTGCTACCGCTCCCCATAAAAGGGTCTAAAACAGTTTGGTTCTCAAAACTTATGAGTTTGACCAAATGGTGCATCAAAGCTACGGGTTTTAAAGTAGGGTGATGATTAAAGTCTTCTGCCTTTTGGCGCACTTTGGGTACGGCAAAAAACTTATCATAGCCATCTTCAAACTCTTCTGTCCGTATGATATTGGCACTTACTCTGCCGTCGGGGTGCGGATTGTGTCCTACTTTGCCCTCCCCTCGGGCGTAAGGAATGCGCGTTTGTGCTATGTTGAGCGCACCTGTGCCGTACTTGATGACATTTTGGGCTACATTTAAGCCTTTTTCAATAGGTTTTTGTACCAAAATAATCGGCTCATAAGCGGGTTTTAAACCCAAACCTGCGCCTTTGTACTGCACACCCAACTCCGAAGCGGGTTCGTACTTGAGTTTTTCTTTGCCATTGTAATAATTTTCTGCGCCTCCTTTTTTGTAACCTTGCACGTAGTTGTATTTACCCACCACTTTACTCTCTACGCCCAATTCCTTGTCAATATCTAAGGCTACATCTCTGCTTTTGGGCATGCCATTCAGATAAGCCCAAAAAAGTACATCTTTGATAATAAACCCACTATCTTCTAAATCTACCATCAAGCGGTGCATCAGCCTGACCGAAGAAAACACCAAACCAAAGGCACCACTTTTCAGAACCCTTAGGCTATCTTCCCAAATTTGCCTTTGCGGCAAAGCCTTATCCCATTCGTGATTTTGATAGGAAATGCCATAGGGCGGGTCTGTAACCAGCGCATCGACCGTGCCCTCGGATAAGGGCGAAAGCCCATAACACGACTGATTAAATATCTCGTAAGGTTTTGATGTTGTTGATTTGGACATGGCAAGTAAGGGTAAAGTGCTTGGGTTTTATGGCTGAAAATACCTAAGTTGATTTACCAACTTGATGTACATTCCAAGCTGATAGCTATATCTACAAATATATAAAAAATATTACGTCGTGCGAGAATATCAGGTAAAAAATACTTAAATTTTTACGCATAGAGACAATGTTTAAGATACGTCTATTTTTCCCAAACATTTCCCAATAAATTTCGTAATATGCTATAGAAGTTAAAATTTTTGTAGGATTATAAACTCACAGATTTAGTATGTTTGGAAATAAAAAGTTTCAGGTCAAGAGGCAAGAAGATAGGCTTAGGGTTACTCATCGCTGGTTTTCTACAAAGTATATTCTCTTTGGTTTTTTTGCGATAATTTGGAATGGTTCTTTAGTCATTTGGTATTCTATGGCATTTATGACTTTTTCTTATTCTTATGGTCGGTGGGTCGTGATGATTATGATGATTGCCATGATTGTGTTTCCTATTTTACACGTATTAGCTGGTATAAGCCTCGGTTATTACACACTTTGTGGATTTGTAAACACAACTTATATCGATATTACACAGCAGCAGTTGAGTATTAGCTATCGCCCTTTGCCTTGGCCAGGAGCGATGAGCATAGATACTTCTACAATCGAGCAGATATTTGTCAAAGAAAAACGAAAAACAAGTAATAACAATACTTATTACGTCTATGAACTGTATTACATCGATAATAATAAGCATCAGCTTAAGCTTCTCGATTCAGATACTCTTGATGGTGGGATAGGGCGGATAAGGCAGTTGGAGCGCGATATAGAAGATTTTTTAGGTATTGAAGATAGGATTGTTGCCGAAGAGTATGGTGCTGAAGAGAAGATGTTAGCGAAAAAAATTGATGCCGAAAAGCAAAAAAGCCAGCCGCGCGCCAGCGCAAACGAACGAGACGTTATCAAACTTACCCTCTACGATTTATCTCAAAACGATATTTTAGATTGGCAACTTTCAACTTGGAAAGTAGTGCGTGAAGTGCAATACGATTGGGAAAATATAGAGAGTCATAGGCAGGTTCAAATATCAGACAAAAAAAATAGCCACGAGTTTTATATTATTAAAAAGGGACATATACAGTCCGTTTTTCAAGAGTCTTTTGTAAGCTTAGTGCGGTATTTTTCAGATTTAGAAATGCAGTTGCAACAGGAAAACCCGCCTTCCTCTCTATCTTACGAAAACGAAACCTACTGGCGAGATTATGCGCTGCGAGGTAATAAATTTTTGCTCTCGGAGTCTAATCAGCCTTTTTTTCCTGTCAAAGTATGGATTTATTTTAATCAAAACAAAGATAAAATGCTCCGAGTGGAGAATTTCGATAATTTTGATTTCAAGCTCACGCACGGCATAGCGCAAGACGTGCAAGGTTTTACGAATCTTCTGCCTGCGGGGGGGGGGTAGTATTTAATGATAAAATAAAGATGCTATGTTTGCACAACAAAATTTTGTAATTAAAGAAAAAAAAGAAAAGTTGCAAATCACACGCTCGTGGTTTAGCGGGGTATTTATTATTATGCTTTTATTCAGCATCGTATTTTTAGCTGTTGGCGCATATATAATATTAGATGCTTATCGTGGTGATGATTTTTTGGGTTCGCTTTTCGATGGGCTTTGGTTTGTTATTATGAGCACTTATGTTGGTTCTTGGCTTTTTTATCTCAGTCTTTGCAATCTAATCAACAAAACTGTGATTACGGTTACTTCAAAAGGAGTGTTTATCAATTTTTTACCCATACCGTCTAAAAAAAGCATTCAAATCAAGCGGTCAGCCATACAGCAACTTTTTGTCAAAGAGGTCTTGGTTTATGATAATT
>JAFIER010000181.1 GCA_020832465.1 Bernardetiaceae bacterium | reverse complement strand
GCTCTCGGCAAAACTCCCCACCTTTTCAAGGAGGGGATAAAGGAGCGGTTAGGTTTTAGCCCTTCCTAATGTTAGTAGGGGAGCTTAGGCAAAACTCCCCACCTTTTCAAGGAGGGGATAAAGGGGCGGTTATAAAGCAATCAAGCCAATCCTAAAAAGAACGACTGGCAGGGTCTTCGACCACTCCCAGCGAGAAAAAAAGACAAAAAAGGATACAATTTTGCTGTATTTTTGTAACGTATTTTCAATTTGAAACGTTTTGTGCATATAGGGCAATAAAGACTTTAAATACGAAGTTTCTGGTTTAAAAAATGTAACGATATATGTGGACTCAACTCACTCAATTAAATAGGGCATATAAAAAACTCAATTTGCATGATGTAATTGATTATGAAAAATTTTGTATTATTTCAATCGTTTGGCACTCGACAAAAATTGAAGGCTGTTCGCTTACAGAGACGGATACAAAAGTTTTATTAGAAAAAGACATTACAGCAGCGGGGAAGCCACTTCAAGACCATTTAATGATAAAAGACCATTATGCTGCCTTTGAATATATACAAAAAGAAGCCCAACAAAAACGAAAATTATCACTTGATTTTATTCAAGAAATTGGTGGATTAGTAATGAAAAATACGGGTAGTTTTACCCACACCGCCTTAGGCAGTTTTGATACCTCAAAAGGAGATTTACGACTTGCACAGGTCTATGTGGATAAAAAATATTTTCCAGATTATAAAAAAGTTCCAAATTTATTAGCGCAATTATGCAAATCTGTAAACGAAAAAATAGATGCGGTAAAAGATACCGAATCTGTTTTGAAACTTTCCGCAGATGTGCATTATAATTTTGTAAATATACACGCCTTTGGAGATGGAAATGGGCGTGTGTCAAGATTGTTGATGAATTATATACAACTGTATCATGGCGAACCCTTAATCAAAATTTTTACAGAAGATAGGGTAGCCTATATTGATGCACTAAATGAAACAGAAGAGAAAAAGGATTTAGAAATTTTTCGTCAATTTATTGCAAAACAAGAGGTTAAATTTTTGAAAGCCGAAATAGATAAATATCAAAAACTCGATAAAGAATTTATGCTTATGTTTTGACCTCGCTTAGTTTTAAATCAAACTACTGGTAGGGTCTTCGCCCACTCATAGGGTTTTGAAATCCTCTCGGTTTTGAGAAGCCGTTTGTGTCAGTTTTGAGCACCAGAGACCACGTAAATAATGGTTGGGATTTAAAAATTATGAAAAGAATAATGGAAAATGATTTCATAGAAACCATAAATGGCGTATCTTTCAAAATGATTTACGTAGCGAGTGGGGCTTTTATGATGGGGTGTACGCCAGAACAGGGTAGCCATGGCTCGAGCTGGGAGCAGCCAGTACATAAAGTAAGCGTATCTGATTTTTATATCGGAGAGACAGTAGTAACTCAAAAGCTATGGCGTGCAATTATGGGGAGCGACCCCGAGAATCTGTATAACAGCGGCTGTGATGACTGCCCTGTGGAAGGTATAAATTGGTATACTTGTAAGGCGTTTATCGAGAGGCTCAATCATCTTAGGGATAGAGAATTTAGGTTGCCAACGGAAGCAGAGTGGGAGTATGCCGCTCGGGGCGGAATGAAAAGCAAAGGCTATCAATATGCAGGTTCTAACGATATTGATGCAGTAGCTTGGTATGATGAGAATGCTTATGAGGTAGCAGGCGACTCACCTGATTATGGTATTCACCCTGTAGCGCAAAAGTAAGCCAACGAACTCGGTATTTACGATATGACTGGGAATGTTTTTGAATGGTGCGAGGACGATGGGCACTCAAGTTATGAAGGTGCGCCCAGCGATGGCTCGGCTTGGATAGATACGCCTCGTTCCTCGAGGCGCATTCATCGAGGGGGTTTTTGGATTAGTCGCTCGTCGAATTGCTATATAGCCTGTCGCAGCATGAGCGACACAGATAGTCATTTCAGTATCGGTTTTCGCTTAGTTGCCTCTGTCATTGTCTGAGTCTCACGGCTCGATTTGGATTTCATAACCATCGGGAGGGTCTTCGACCACTACCGAGGTATGCCCTCAAAGACGGTCTTAAGACCTCTTTGACGGTTGGTAGTTACAATTTTAATAAAAAAAATATGCAAGCAATATTTACAAATATTCGTCATCATGTGATGGGGGAACTCGAGAGGGCCGAACGCAGTATTTGGGTAGCTGTGGCGTGGTTTACGGATAAACGCTTGATGGGGATTTTGGAAAACAAATTGCGCAGTGGCGTAGAGGTCAAGCTCATTATCGTCGATGATGAAATCAATATGGGACGCTACGGACTCGATTATACTGATTTTGAGGCATTAGGTGGAGAGTACCATACGGTATCGGAGGAGCTGATGCATCATAAGTTTTGTATTATAGACAAAAAAACGGTCATTTCGGGTTCTTACAACTGGACAAAGCGTGCGGCAAATCAAAATCGTGAAAATATTACGATTAGTAGCGATGCGGCTTATGTAAAAAGTTTTATCGAGGAGTTTTCCAAACTATACAAAACTTATACGGGCAAGACGCATGTACACGAATACGGTGTGGGTCAGAATTTATACCAAAAAGCCTTGCAAGCCGAAATCAAACTTTTAGAATTAGAAATCAGTTTTTTAGAAACCGAAAAACAAAGCCTCGAGCAGCGTGTGCGTGTTTTTCAGGTACAGTTTCAGCTTCGTTTGGCAGTGTATCTGCGTGAAATATTAGACTGGCAGCGTAAAATTGCAGCCAAGCAAGCCCAAAAAACTGAAAAACAAAACGATAAAGTTGCCCATCAAGAAGCTGAGCAAACGTATCAAAAATTTGAAGAAGAGTTTGAAAAAAACAAAAAAGAGGCAGAAGACAATCCCGATAAATTTACAATTCATCAAAATCCCGAAAAGGAAGAAAACTTAAAATCAATTTTTCGCGAAATTGTCAAACAATGCCACCCCGATAGGGTAGAAGATAAGCACAAAGAAGCCGCAACCCAAATATTCCGAGCCGCACAAGAAGCTAAAGAAAACGGAGATATTGATGCGCTCAAGTCTATTTTAGAAAAACTCAATAGCGGAACTGCCTTCGGCTATAACCTCGAAGATATCAATCAAACCGAAGTCTTAGAGCAGCTCAAAGCCGAACGCCTTGCGCAAAAAGTCAGTTTACTCTCACTCATAGACCGATTGCAACAAACCAAAGCATGGCAAGTACTCACCGCCTACAAAGACCCAGCCCTATATTTTGAAGAACAAAAAGAAAAACTAAGCACGCAAATTAAAGAGTTGAAAAAAAAATTTAAAAGTTTGTAAATGCTTATCCTACGATTAAAATCGCGGGGTTTTACTCGCCTAAGCTCAGGACTTTAATCGTAGGAAAGTTTTCAAACAAGTATGCTCAACTTTTGACTTTCCAAGTTTTGGGTTTGAAATCAGGAGCGTTTATAATTTCTACGGAGTTGCCCTTAGGCTTAATCACATAAAGACCTTTTTTCATGGCAAAATTAGCCACTTCTTCAGTTACAATCATTCCCGCTACTGCACTCGATAAACTTACTCCTCTTGTAACGCCAATAGGATAATTTATGATTTTATCCATTCTTTCGAGGTGCTCTTCTACGTCTTTTTGTTTGAGTTTGTGCTTTACTTCCACCACAACAGCTATTTCACCATTTGTCAATAACAAATCAATTTCCATTAAAAAATGTCCGTGTTCATCTTTAATTACGACCCGCTGATAACACTCCCTAAGCATCACGCCCCTATCATAAAAAAAGTCTAATACACGTGGATAAATCTGTTCTTCTGCAAAACGCCCTAAGTTATCCGTTATCTCACCTACTTGGCGAGCTAGCCTTTTTAATGCCTTATCTAAGTCTTTTTTTGATGCCGCAGCAGCAGCTTCCATCTTTTTACGTTCTGCTTCCATCTTTTTACGCTCCGCTTCACGTCTGGCTTCTTCTTTTTTGCGTTCAGCCTCACGTCTGGCTTCTGCCTTTGCACTCTCTTCGGTTAGTTTTTGAATATAAGTTGCATTTGCCGCAATTTTTTTATCTGTCTCGGCAAAAAGTGCTAATACATCTTCGTAGGTTATCGGTTTTTGAGCCATAATTTGATTGTTTTGTGGGTGAAAAAATTAGAATTGATATAGGCTTTTCAGCGAATACTTAGGATTACCTATTATCTTATCTATAAACTTTTAAATCACACAAAAAGTGCCTTTAGAGAACAGATTTCTACATACGCTGATTTATAAAATTGTATCACCGCTCGAAAATCCTCTTCATTTCTGGTTTTGTGGGGGCTAAGTTCTTGTTTTTTCTTTGAGAAATATTATTTCTGTCTGACTGGCGAATTTATAGTAGTATATTTAGTAACTTAGCCGAACTAACAGTTTTTCGAAAACTGTTAGTGCTTTTATCCGTTTACACAAGTTAAAGGTTAAATTAAGTAGGCGTTTGTATGGAAAATAATAGACTCGAGTATAAAAGAAAACTCAATGACGATTTAGAAAAGGAGGTAGTTGCCTTTTTGAATCACGAAGGTGGCATTTTGTATATTGGTATAGAAGATAACGGCGACATTTTCGGTGTGGAAAATACTGATAACCTTATCTTACAAATTAAAGATAGGTTAAAAAATAAAATTCTGCCCTCTTGTTTGGGACTGTTTGATATACTTAGCGAAGAGAAGGAAACAAAATCGGTTATAAAAATCATTATTGCAGGAGGAATAGAAAAACCTTACTATATCCGTAAGCAAGGCATGTCAGAACGAGGCTGTTTTATTAGGGTAGGCACATCTGCTGAACCGATGTCGGCACGTATGATTGAAAATTTATTTTCACGCCGAACTAAGCATTCTATAAGCAAAATCAAATCTACCTATCAAGACCTTCGTTTTGAGCAGTTAAAAATTTACTATGAAGCACAAGACTTATCGCTTAATCAGCATTTTGCAAAGAATTTAGCATTGCTTACTGAAGATGGATTTTATAATTATGTAGCTTATTTGCTGGCAGATAACAACAGTAATTCTGTTAAAGTAGCAAAATATAGTGGTAAAAATAGGGTGAACTTAATTGAAAATAATGAATATGGTTTTTGTTCGCTTATCAAATCTGTTAAGCAAGTTTGGGATAAGATAAATCTCGAGAATTATACACACTCGCAGATTACAAGCATTGAGCGTATAGACCAACGTTTATGGGACGTTGTCGCTTTACGCGAAGCGGTTATCAATGCCTTTGTCCATACAGATTTTACAAGGGAGGTAATGCCTAAATTTGAAATTTTTGAAGACCGAATAGAAATTACATCTGCGGGTGGCTTACCTGCAAATTTGAGTCAGGAGGAGTTTTTTTTAGGTTATTCTATTCCTCGTAACAAAGAGCTGATGCGCATTTTTAAAGACTTAAAATTAGTAGAACAGTTAGGCACGGGCGTGCCTCGCATTTTGGCTGCTTATGATAAATCTTGTTTTCATTTTTCAGAAAACTTCTTGCGCATGGTTTTTCCAAAAAAATCATTTGAGAATATAAGTACTCAAAAACAAAAAAATGAAGAAGCATACAATGCTAATACCAATAACCCTACTCAGTTTTCTGAATGGTCAGTCTCGGGTTTCTCGGGGTTTAGGGGTGTA
>JAFIER010000088.1 GCA_020832465.1 Bernardetiaceae bacterium | reverse complement strand
CTTTGATAGGTTTATCTTTCTTTAAATCGAACTATTTGAGAATTGAAACTATCAAAAAGATTTCTACAAAAGGTGCGCTATTCATTCTTTAAATCGAACTATTTGAGAATTGAAACCATATTGAGCGTGCGGTCTGGATTTGTTAAACCTTTAAATCGAACTATTTGAGAATTGAAACACGCTTTAAGCATTGCAGCCGCCGAGCGCAAAGATCTTTAAATCGAACTATTTGAGAATTGAAACCAACCACAAATATCTCAACGAGTTGAGCTACAGTTTGCTTTAAATCGAACTATTTGAGAATTGAAACTAAGTAATTACTTCGCCGTTAAGCTCGTAACTACCCCTTTAAATCGAACTATTTGAGAATTGAAACTGTTTTTATCGAGTTTGCTATTGCGAATTATTGCGACTTTAAATCGAACTATTTGAGAATTGAAACCTTTGAAGTAAGGCTTTTTTATTGCGTTTGCAATAGCTTTAAATCGAACTATTTGAGAATTGAAACCTCACAGTAAGACCTTTATATCAAAATCCGTACGTAACTTTAAATCGAACTATTTGAGAATTGAAACGATTTAGATGCTCATGCGGATTGGCTTAGGCGAGCCTTTAAATCGAACTATTTGAGAATTGAAACTTTATGGAAATAAACAAACTATAAAGTCCCGAGTCTCTTTAAATCGAACTATTTGAGAATTGAAACCGACTTTTATCACTCTTGCTCTTGCTTTTTGATTCACTTTAAATCGAACTATTTGAGAATTGAAACTGTAAGCGTGCATGACTATTTCTAACAGCTGCATCGTCTTTAAATCGAACTATTTGAGAATTGAAACATATTGAATATTAACGGCATAGGTTGCGACGTAGCTCTTTAAATCGAACTATTTGAGAATTGAAACTAATCAAAACAATATTAGATAATATCAAAAGTGAAACTTTAAATCGAACTATTTGAGAATTGAAACTCCGCAACCTCTCGCTCATTTCCGATATAATCTACCCTTTAAATCGAACTATTTGAGAATTAAAATATTGAAACGAATATAAAGATCATAGAAGAAGCATGCAGCACTCACATTTTTCTAAAAACTGTGAGTGCTGAAATTATCTAATCCTATTTGCAACTTGCCCTACAGCCATTTATGAAATTTTTAAAACCATAGTTTTTAAATTTTAGACTCCCTTAAAAGGATTAGCATCTGTATAAAGTTGGCTCTGATCCTCTGCTAAATTGCGATTGATTTCAGTAGTAATACGATTGACTTCATGCGCATTTTGTATAACCTGCTCCAAAATAAACTCCTTTTCTTGGCTATCCGTACTTCCTTTGATTATTTGCGCTAATCCCAATATTCTCGCTACAGGCGCACGTAATTTATGTGAGTTTACAAAAGCATGTTTCGCCAGTTGCTTACTGCGTTCCATTACTTCCTTTTGAAGGTTTTGATTAAGAACCTCAAACCTATGATTTATTTGCTCTAAGTCTTCACTTTTTTCAAGAATTAGCCTGCTTTGTTCTAAAATCTGCTCGTTTAGTTTTTGCAGTTTTCTACTGTTTTCTCTCTGCTTTCGGTAGTAGAAAAACATAAAAATAGTGAGCAAAAGTAGCAGAAAAACCAATACAGATACAAAAATAATAAACTGTTCCTGCTGTTTGATTTTTAAACTGTTTGTGCTATTTTGTGTAATCAGTAACTCTTTTGTAACCTCGTAATTGCTTATCTCTTTTTGAATTTTAAGTTTTCTTATACTTTCAGCAGCTTCTGCTACTGCTAACTCTTTGAATAGCTTCAAACTTTGGTTTTGGTGATAGTAAGCCTGTGTTAGATTGCCTTTTTCATAATAAAGCTCACCTAAAATTTCGTAAATTTTGGAGGTATGACGCTTATCTGTCTGTTTTTGGGTCATCGCTAAGGCTTCCTGTAAATACAAAAAAGCAGAATCGGGCTCTTGCGCCTGCTTTTTGATAATTCCCAAATGCAATAAACTCCCTATGAGCAGTGCTTCTTCTTTATACTTTTTGCGCTCGGCAATAACTTGATGTATATAATACAAGGCAGAATCATAGACCTCAAGTTTGAAATAAGCACGTGCGAGATTATTGAGTGCCGAGCCTAATCGCGCACTCTTAATTTCACGCCTAAGATTGAGGGAAGCTATGAAATAATTTTTAGCCTTTTCATTGTCTTCTAATATGTCCTGATAAATCGTACCTATGTTATTGAGTGTATTGGTTATATACTGCGGATAATTAGGATTTTTATCTATATTTTGGCGATAAAAATCCAAGCATTTTTCGTTATAATTTAAGGCTGCTTCGGCTAACCCAATAGCTTTATAAAGTATGCTAAAAATATTATATACATACATTACATCTTCTTGATTTCCAACACTTTCAAAGCATATAGTGGCAGAGTCTAAGGCTTCAAATGCTTTAACATAATGATCGGTCTCGATATGCAAAGTCGCTAAGGTCGCTAAGCTATGCCCTATCAGGTGAAGGTCTTGTAGTTTATGGGCAAGGGTGTGTGCTTTTTCTTGCAATACAAAAGCAGAGTCCAGTGAGGAGCGACGTTTAATACGGCTTAGCTTTATGTAAGTTCTCGATTTTAAAGAGTCATCAGTACTTGTACGCACAAGTTCGAATAGGCTATCTACAACCGTATTCGTTTGAGACCACGACGAGGGTAGCGCAAAAAATAAAAGCACTACACCCAAAAAAAGCGTTTTTCTCATAAAAACATTGACAAATGGTTTAAAACAACACTTACTTATATTATCATATATTTATCTGAAAGTCTTAACAGTTTTGCAAAATGGTTGGTTCTGAAACTACCTAATTTGCTTGACAAAGTGGCTGTTGGCTGCAAGAGCTGGGTGTACGTCAAGTTGATAAATCAACTTAGATAGTTTCAGCCTTCACAGATTTTAAAGCTGTAGCCCGAAGCTCCGGCTTCGGACTACAGTGGGATTTAAATTCGCTTAGAAATAACATTTCTGTCAGAAATGTTATTTCTAAGCGAATTTAGCAAAGTTGTCGTACAGCGCAAGAGCTTTAATCTCCTAATTCTAATTGATTTTTTACTAAGTCATAATAAATTCCTTTTTTGCTCACAAGGGTTTCGTGCGTTCCGACTTCAACAATTTCTCCTCTATGCAAAACGACAATTTTATCAGCATTTCTCACCGTACTCAAACGATGTGCAATTACAATCATTGTACGCCCTTTGGTAAAATCTTCTAATTTTTCTGTAATTTCACGTTCATTTTTTGCATCTAAAGAAGAAGTTGCTTCATCAAAAAACAAAAAATCAGGATCTTTATATACCGCCCTTGCAATAAGCATACGCTGCCTCTGCCCTCCGCTTAAGCCTACGCCCTCGCTACCTATAGTTGTATTGTAGTTGAGAGGTAGGGATTCTATAAACTCGCGTATATTAGCTATTTCTACGGCCCTTATTAGTTTTTCTTTATCGATAATATCTTCACCAATGGCAATATTTCGTGCAATGCTATCCGAAAAAATAAATCCATCTTGCATGACAGCACCGCATCGGCTACGCCAGTGCCTTGTATCGAGGTTTATAAAAGGTAGTTCTCCTAATCTAATATCTCCCTGCTCAGGTTCATAAAATTTGAGCAGTAGTTTAATGAGCGTTGTTTTACCACTTCCACTTGAGCCGACAATAGCTGTAGTTTTTCCTCTTGGTATTTCGAGGTTGATGTTGTTCAAAACCCAATCTTGATTAGGGTTGTTGTATCTAAAACAGAGGTGTCTGACTTTAATATTTTGATTTTCAGGAATGATAAAAGCTTCACCGCTTTGATTTTCTTGTTCTTCTTTTTGATTATGAATTTCAGAGAGTCTTTCGAGACTAATTCTTGCATCTTGTGCTTGCTGTATGAAGTCTAAAAGTTTGATAATGGGTCCGTTGAGCTGTCCAACGATATAGCTTGCTGCGAGCATCATTCCGAGTGTCATATTTCCTTCTATAACCTCTTTGGCAGCGAAAAATGAAATAATAATATTTTTGAGTTCGTTTATAAACATAGCTCCCCCATTTTGATATTGGCTCAAAGCCAAACTTTTGATGCTAACTTTGAAAAGCGATGCTTGAATGCGTTCCCATTCCCATCGTTTTTGGCGTTCGCAGTTTTGAAGTTTGATTTCAGGAAGTCCCGTAATGAGTTGCACTTCGCTGTTTTGTGTAGCGGCGAGTTGGTTAAAACGCTTATAATCAATTTGCTTTCTTCGTTTTAGAAATATCAAAATCCAAAGTACGTAAAGCATACTCCCACCAATAAAAACAAGCAAAAGAGAAAGGCTATAAAAAGAGAGTACAATCCCGAATACCAAAAGATTGAAAAGCGAAAAAATAACTTCTATAGATGATGAGGTCAAGAAGTATTTGATACGTTCATGGTCTCTGATGCGTTGCAGTAGGTCTCCTAAGTTTTTCGTATCAAAATATGCAATGGGCAGTCGCATGAGCTTGACCAAAAAATCAGAAATAATGGTGATATTAACCCTTGCCGAAATATGGAGTATAATCCAGCCCCGAAGTACATCTATGGCTGTTTTTCCCATAAAAAGCATAAGCTGGGCAGCGAGTATGGTATATACAAATCCAATATCACGATTTCTAATACCAAAATCTACCAAACTTTGCGTCAAAAAAGGCATAACAAGCGCAATCAAACTCCCTGCAAAAAGTCCAAGAAAAAGTTGAATAATATAACTTTTGTAGGGATACAAATACTTGATCAAGAAGGTAAAACTTGTGCGCTCAAGCGTTACATCGTCCTTATCTTCATAAAAAGCAGCCGTAGGCTCGAGCAGTAGAATAATTCCCTCTGCTTCTCCGGCTCGCTTATCCCTTGCCCAAAAACGGCAAAACTCTTCCTCATCGTAGTCAATCATACCCAAAGCGGGGTCTGCAACTTTGACAATATATTTATTTGCTTTTTTGCGTATGGATACGACTACAACATAATGATTATCCCGCCAATGCACAATACAAGGGAGTGGGGCTTCCTCTGCCAAAAGTTTAAAATTTACTTTGACAGCCATCGTTCGAAAACCTAATTTTTCACCTGCATCGCTCAAGCCAAGCAAAGACACGCCTTGCCTATCAGCATACGTCATCTCTCGTAGCCGTTGGACAGGATAAGCCCTACCGTAATGCTTAAGAATCATGCGCAAACACGTCGGACCGCAGTCCATAGCGTCTAACTGCCGGTAATGCACAAATTTTTTTTTGAATCCGAACAACTTATTAGCGTTTTTTTTGTAGAGGAATTATGCCATAAGCATAGCAATAGTTTCAAATTTCTATGGGCAATGAAGTGCCGAGCATTTTCAAAACTATTCCTACCTAAATAAAGTTGAATCTATTGGCTATAGTGAAGCGGTTTAAAAAACTATGTTACAATAAAATTCTATCTCTTAGATATAACTTTCAACCACCCCCAGCCCCTCCTAATCTTAGGATTGGAGCTCGACACGGGTGGTTGAAAAATGCCTTACAAAAGCAAACGTACACCTGTAGCCATTGTAAAAGCTAATTTTATTGCGTTTTAAGAAATATTTTTAAACAGCCTCAGTTACTCTGCTTACAGATTAACAAAGGTACTAAAAAAAAGATAAAAAATGATAGCCATAATATCAAGGGGCGCACGTCAATTTGGCGGCCAGAAACAACATTTCTTTGAGAAATGTTGTTTCTAAGCTCATTTTTCCATAGCCTGTAGGGTTTGCAACCCCCACGTTATGGAAAAATGTATAGTGGTATGAGCTTGCTTAAAGCAATCTTATTTTTATAATTTACTCATTATCAATAACCAAAATATTTTTTAAAACGATTGTTGCGCTGGGCTAATGTTTGCAAAAATTTAGCCATAAGATTAAAGCCTATCGCAAAGGCATTTATTTTGTATCAAAACATTTTGTATTATACATGAAAGCAGTTGTAATTGGTGCGGGTATTGGGGGCATTGCTTCCGCTATTCGTTTGTCTAAAATGGGATTTGAAGTTGATGTTTTTGAAGCGAATAGCTATCCAGGGGGTAAGCTATCCGAGATTTGGGTTGGGGATTATCGCTATGATGCAGGTCCTTCTCTTTTTACATTGCCTGAGCAAGTCGAAGAGCTTTTTTTGCTTTGCGAAGAGGAGCGTGAGTTGCATTTTCAGTACGATGCAATCGACCCTGTTATGCGCTACTTTTGGGAGGATGGCACTATGCTTAATGCTTATGCAGATAGAGACAAACTCTGTGAAGAGATTGAAACAAAATTGGGCGAACCCAAAGCGCATATACAACAATTTTTGGATTTGAGCCAACGCAAATATGAGCTTACCTCTGATATTTTCTTGAAAAGTTCGCTACACAAAATGAGTACTTTTTTCAACAAAAAAGCCTTGCGTGCTATCTTAGAACTTCCCAAGCTCGAGCTATTCAAAACCATGCACGCAGCTAATGAAGCGCAATTTAAAAATCCTAAACTCGTACAGCTTTTTGATAGATACGCCACTTATAATGGCTCTGACCCCTATCAAGCCCCCGCTACGCTCAATGTTATACCGCATTTAGAGTTTAATATGGGTGCATATATCCCACGAAACGGACTCTATGATATTACCAAAAGCTTGGTAAGACTTGCCGAAAAAATGGGTGCAAAATTTCATTACAATCAAAAAATTGATAAAATTTGGGTAGAAAACACCGAAGCTAAAGGCATTGAAATAGGTGGTAAAAAACAAACTTACGACCTTGTTATGTCTAATATGGACGTTTTTAATGCCTATAAAGTGCTCCTGCCCGAGCAGAAACAACCCGAGATGATATTAAAGCAACCTAAGTCGAGCTCGGCATTGATATTTTATTGGGGTATGGATTGTGAGTTCCCTGAGTTAGATTTGCATAATATCTTTTTTTCGCGCAACTACAAAGCGGAGTTTGAGCATATTTTTAAAAAAAGAACCCTTTATCAAGACCCAACGGTTTATATTTTTATTAGCTCGAAGCATTGCCCTAAAGATGCCCCAAAAGGTGGTGAAAATTGGTTTGTTATGATTAATACCCCTGCCAACGATGGTTCTCAAGATTGGGATAGGCTCATTGCTCAAGCCAAGCAACAAATCATAGATAAGCTCGAGCGCATGCTACTTAAATATGTCGGTAAGCATATCGTCGCAGAAGAGATTTTAGACCCACGCACTATCGAATCCAAAACCTCCTCTTCGGGCGGCTCCCTATATGGCAGTAGTAGTAATAATCGTTATGCCGCTTTTTTGCGCCACGCTAATTTTTCTAATCAAATAAAAAACTTGTATTTTTGTGGTGGAAGTGTGCACCCTGGTGGTGGCATTCCGCTCTCTTTGCTTTCTGCAAAAATTGCTTGTGAAATTATCCAAGAACGTTAAAAATAGATTAGAAACGCCATAAGTGCTTGAGTTTTAGAAATAACATTTCTTTGAGAAATGTTATTTCTAAAATTATCTAAGCCGATTTACTAACTTGATGTACACCCCCTGAATTTGAAAAAAATGAAATCATTTTTATTTAGCATAGCGATATGTTTGCTTACTTTTTTTGCACCGCTAATTTTGCGGGCGCAAGATGCTGTATCTGAGGAGCAGCAAATCCGCCAAGTGATTCAAGCGGCTTATATCGATGGTATTTTTAACCTTGGAGATACGGTAGCGATACGCTCGGGTTTTCACGAGGCTTTTCAGCTTTTGGGCTTAAAGCCTAATGATGAGTTACGCATTTTACCCATTGAGGAGTGGCTGGCTCATGTTGTGGACAAACAGCAAGCGGGTAAGTATCCCGTAGAAAAAGAAAAAGAAGTATCTGTGCGTTTTTTACGTATAGATATTGTCGAGAGGGTTGCTTCCGCTAAAATTGAGTTTTTGATAGGTGGTGAGTTGCGCTACATTGATTTTTTATCCTTATATCGCTTTGCCGATGGTTGGAAAATCATGAACAAAGTATATCACGAGTTAGCCGTGGAGTAAGAGACGGCAGGCATACTTTACCTGCCTTTGACTTATGCTACAATATGGAAAAATGAGCTTAGAAATAACCTATCTCTGAGAAATGTTATTTCTGGCCGCCGAATGTCTAATAGTATGATTGCAGAGAATATTTTTGTTATTTTCAAAACTTTAGAATTTAGATTGATTGATTTTTATTTAGATATACCTAAATTGCCTTTTACAAACGCAAAACTTTTTTTATAGCGAACTTATTTTAATTCATGAAAAACCTAAACATCAAATCTTTAATCCCCTATATAGCAAGTATAGCTATTTTTTACCTTCTCACTTTTGTATATTTTTCGCCAGAGATTATCGATGGAAAATCGCTTAGGCAAGATGATATGATTAAGTTTCAGGGCATGGCGGCTGAAAATCGTGAATTTTTGCAAGAAACAGGCGAAGTATCGATGTGGAACGGACGCATGTTTTCGGGCATGCCAGCGCATCTGATTTATCCACAATTTGATTACGGTCCGCTCACCATAGTAAAGGCATCTTTACGAGGTTTTTTTGCAGAGGGCAGTGCTGCGCATCTGTTTTTTTTGCCTATGGTTTGTATGTTTATTGCTTTGCTTTGTTTTCGGGTAAAGCCTTTGCTTGCAGCCCTTGGCGGTATTGCCTTTGCCCTGACTACATATAACTTGATTTTGATAGATGTAGGACACGTAACCAAACTTTGGGCTTTGTCTTATGCTGCTTTAATTTTAGGTGGGATTCATTTGGTTTTTAGAGGGCTACGATGGCGCGGATTTGCGCTTGTTGCACTTGGTATGGCACTTGAGCTGGAGGCTTATCACTTACAAATTACTTATTATTTAGCTTTTGTATGCGTTATTTTTGCGGTGGTAGAAGCTATTTATTTTTTCAAAGCGCAGGAAGTCCGAAAGTTACTCCTCGATGGTGTGGTGTTGCTTTTGGCTGTAGCCTTAGGTATATCTGTAAATGCAGGTAAATTGCTCACTACACTCGAGTATGGCAAGTATTCCACTCGAGGGACTTCCGAACTCACGCCCCTCTCGAGTGAGCGAGGGCAGGGCAAGACGGGATTAGACAAACAATACGCCTTTGACTGGAGTCAGGGACGTGCCGAAACGCTTACACTGCTCATTCCCAAACTTTATGGCGGTTCTTCTACTGAGCGTGTAGGTAAGGGTATGGAGAGTTATCGTGTGCTTTCAGGACAATACTCGGCAGTGCAATTGCAAGAGCTTACACTACCGCTTTACCACGGCGAGCAGCAATTTACCTCAGGCCCTATCTATGCGGGCGCAATTATTTGCTTTTTGTTTGTGCTCGGATTGCTTATTTTAGAACCCCGCTATCGCTATTGGTTGCTTGCGGGCTTCCTGCTTACTATGTTTTTTGCTTGGGGTAAGCATCTGCCTGCCTTCAACTATACGATGTTTGATTATTTTCCGGGTTTCAACAAATTCAGAGCTGTTTCCATGGCATTGAGCCTGAGTGTGCTAATTATGGTGCTTACCGCTGTATTAGCATTAGAAAAACTCTATCGCATGGAGGAGTTAGATAAAACATTCTTACAAAAATTTGCCATTGCACTCGGGCTTACGGGTGGATTTTCTTTGCTTGTAGCACTTTTTGCAGGTTCTATCAGCGTAACTTCACCTGTAGATGCGCAGCTCGGTCAGCTTGCCGATTTTGTCCATCAGGATAGACAAGCCATGATTCGCAGTAGTGCCTTTCGTTCTGCATTTCTAATTTTTGTAGCCGCAGCTTTGCTTTATTTTTCATTACAAAAACGCCTGACCAAGCGCATTGCTTTCTCAGTATTGGGCTTGCTTATCGTCGGAGATTTGTTTTTGGTGGGTACGGATTACTTGGGTGGGCATAGCTTTACGCAAAATCCACGTGCGAGCTTGATTCAAAAAACTGCTGCCGATGAGCGCATTTTATCGGATAAAGATTTGGGCTTTAGGGTGTTCTATCTGCCTAATCCTTTTAATGACTCACGCATTTCTTATTATCACCGTTCCGTAGGTGGTTATTTTGCTGCCAAAATGGGGCGTTATCAAGATTTGATCGAGCGGCAGCTCAATATCGAGCGGCAGCGTATGGGCGAGGCTTTGCAAGCGGGGAATCCCGAATTTGAAAAGTATCAAGTGCTCAATATGCTCAATACACGCTACATCAAAGTTGGTGAAAAAGCCGAGCAGGTTATCAAAAACCCTGCTGCCTTTGGCACAGCTTGGTTCGCTTCATCGGTTAAAGCCGTACAAAACCCTGATGAGGAAATGGCTGCACTCAGTAATACAGATTTGCGTAATACTGCTATTATAGATGCTTCTCGTTTTGAGCTTCAAAAGCTGGAGTATGAAGTAGATTCAGCAGCAAGCGTGCGCATGACGGACTACAAATCTAACGCCCTCACGTACGAATATGAATCTGAAAACGACGCACTTATCGTCTTTTCAGAAATTTACTACCCCGAGGGCTGGAAGGCTGAAATTGATGGAAAAGAAGTTGAAATTTTATCTGCCAACTACGTTTTGCGCGCCTTAGAAGTGCCGAAAGGAAAGCATACGATTAAGTTTACCTTCTCCTCGGATAGCTACAACACCGGAGCAACAATCACGCAAATCAGTGCATATATTTTGCTCATTGTTTTTGGTGTGCTTTTGGTTCAGGTTTTTCTCAAAAGCCGTGAAAAGACCGCAGAACAAGAGACTTAAACACAAATAGTTTGAGTTTTTCAAACTCAATACTATGTTTTGAAGTTGAATAGACAGAAACAATATCTTAGCTATACAAAATAAGTATAGTATGTAACTAACAGTTCTCTGAGCACAATTTTAGAAATAACACTTCGGCCAGAAATGTTATTTCTAAAATTTAGGTTAAAAAAATAAGGAAAAAAAGCCTCTCAAGGCTAATTTATCCGATTGTGTCATTTTAGAATATAGCATAATGCAAACAAATTCAGATACCTCACACGAAAATATTCGTTTAGATTCGATTGAAGAAGCCATTGAAGCCGTTAGAAATGGTGAAATTATTATTGTAGTTGATGATGAAGACCGCGAAAATGAAGGCGATTTTATCTGCGCTGCCGAAGTCATTACACCCGAAACAGTCAATTTTATGACTAAGGAAGCCCGTGGCTACCTCTGCGTTGCACTGACCGAAAATCGCTGTGATGAGCTGGAATTAGATTTAATGGTCGGCAAAAATACAGACCCCAACAAAACGGCTTTTACCGTTACCGTAGATCTGCTCGGGCATGGCTGCACTACAGGTATCTCGGCGCAAGACAGAGCTAAAACTATTCTTGCCCTCGTCGACCCCAAAACCAAACCAGAGGATTTAGGCAGACCCGGACACATCAACCCGCTCAAAGCCCGCGAAGGTGGCGTATTACGACGAGCAGGACACACCGAAGCAGCAGTAGATTTTGCCCGACTTGCAGGCTTCAAATCCGCAGGCGTACTTATAGAGGTTATGAACGAAGATGGCAGCATGGCAAGGCTTCCCAATCTCAGAAAAGTAGCAGACCGCTGGGGGCTCAAGCTCGTTTCTATCAAAGACCTTATAGCCTATCGCATGCGACACGATTCGCTTATCAAAAAAGAAGTAACCGTAAATATGCCCACAAAATTTGGCGACTTCAAGATGACGGGCTATTCGCAAGTCTATGGCGGTGAGTTGCACCTTGCCATATTCAAAGGTGAGTGGAAAGAAGACGAACCCGTGCTCGTACGCGTACACTCTTCGTGCATGACAGGAGACCTGATTGCTTCGCTGCGCTGCGACTGTGGAAACCAGCTACATACAGCTTTGCAAATGGTAGAAAAAGAGGGCAAAGGTATCGTCCTTTATATGAATCAAGAAGGAAGGGGCATTGGCTTGCTCAACAAACTCAAAGCCTATCAGTTGCAAGAAAAGGGCTATGATACTTATGAAGCCAATGAAAAACTTGGATTTGCTATGGACGCAAGAGATTACGGCATCGGCGCACAAATCCTCAGAGATATGGGCGTAACAAAAATGAAACTTATGTCGAATAATCCACAAAAAAGAGCTGGACTAATCGGCTACGGACTTGAAATCGTAGAGCGTGTGCCACTCGAAATAGCTTCAAATCCACACAATGAAACCTATTTGCGTACCAAACGAGACAAAATGGGACACGAAATCATGGGATCATAACCCTCGCTCATTTTCTCACCAGAAATAACATTTCTCAAAGAAATGTCATTTCTAAGCCCATTTTATAGCATAGCGTGGGGTTTGCAAATCCCACGCTATGCTATAAAATGGGCTTGCTAACGATTATGAAAAAAAAAGGCTCTCCTACGATTTATACGGCTTTTTAGATCCCACGATTAAAATCGCGGGTTTTACTCGATTAAGCCCACAAATTTATTTGTGGAAAACATTGGTTATGCTTTTTGATAGGCTTCAAGCCTTTTTATTTGCTTTCATATATCTATCCAGTTTTTAAAAGCTGCTGTTTTGTTTTGGCTTGTAGTTAGATAAGATTTTTGATTGTAGAGTTTGATAGCTAAGGTATTTTTATTATACCTTTGCATGCGCTCTATGTATTTTTTGTTGATAAGCTGACTTCTGTTGATTCTAAAAAAATCTATTGGGTCTGTCTGTATTTCAATTTCTTTTAAAGTTGCTTGTGTAAGCAAATGCTTTTTTCCTTTTACATCATAGGCAAAAACAACTCCGTCTTCGGCTTCAAAAAATGTAATATCAGCCACTTCTAAGAAGTAAATTTCTTTTTGATGCGAAATTGCAAATCGTTTTTTGATTTTTCTTGATGCTGTGGTATCTTTTGCGATAATTTGTTTGAGCTTATCCAATACTTCACTATGCGCTACGGTATCTTTTTTTAGTCGCAAAAACTTATCCCACGCTTTTTGAAAATTTGCTTGAGAAAATGGTTTTAACAAATACGCAATACCATTACTTTCGAATGCTTGCATCAAAAAGCTATCGTAAGCAGTCGTAAATACAATAGGTGCATATAATGGTATTTGCTGAAAAATATCAAAAGCATTGCCATCTAAAAGTTGTATATCAGAGATAATAACATCTGCTTTTTTGCTTTTTTCAGTAGCAAAAAAATCAAGGCTTTGTGCTACACTATTTAAAACCGCCAGTATCATGATTTCTTCGTTTACTTGGTTCAAAAAACGTATAATTTTGCGCTGTGCGGGCACTTCGTCTTCTATTACTACAATATGTATCATATCATTAGGGTGTAAGGTCAAGTTGGTAAATCGACTTAGGTAGTTTCAGAACTAACAGTTTTTCGAAAACTGTTAGTTCTTGATTTTCTCAAAGCAATGTTATTTCTAGGGGTAATTCAGCAAAGTTGTCGTGTATCATATCATTATTTATTGCTTAAAAATAAG
>JAFIER010000164.1 GCA_020832465.1 Bernardetiaceae bacterium | reverse complement strand
GCTCTTATATATTTTACATGGCACAAAAAGAACAGTTAAGCGGCAGAATATTTGATTTAAAGGTGCTAAAACGCATTCTTGTTTTTGTTAAACCCTATAAAATCCGCTTCGGACTTATCGTACTGCTTACGGTACTCATGGGTGCGCTCGCACCTATCAAACCCTATCTTGTCAAAATTACGATTGATGACTATATACTTATTGGAAACTGGGACGGATTAGCGCAAATTATCCTTGTACTTGTTGTTGCCGTGCTTTTTCAAGCACTCATACAGCTGATTCATACCTATCAATCTGGATGGCTTGGGCAGCATATTGTACGAGATATTAGAATTCAAGTCTTTGAGCACATTATGAGCATGCGCCTCAAGTTTTATGATAAAACACCCATAGGACGGCTCGTAACACGCAATATTTCCGATATTGAAACACTTTCAAATATTTTTACACAGGGGTTAGCTAATATTATTGGAGATTTGCTCCAGATTATTTTTATCCTAATTGTGATGCTCGTGCTCGATTGGAGACTCACCTTAGTGAGCCTCTCGGTCTTACCGATTTTAATTATAGGCACTTACGTATTCAAAGAAAAAATAAAAAAAGCTTTCAACGAAGTGCGAAACGCCGTATCTAACCTCAATACTTTTGTGCAAGAGCATATCTCTGGTATGACCATTGTACAGATATTTAATAGCGAAGAGCGAGAATATGAAAAATTTAAGGACATCAATAAAGAGCATCGCCAAGCACACATCAAAACCGTACTTTACTTCTCACTTTATTTTCCACTTGCTGATATTGTCAGTGCCGCAGGCACGGGGCTTGTCGTTTGGTATGGCGCACGCCACGCACTTGATGGCGAAATTGCACTAGGGACGATTATTGCTTTTATCATGTATCTATCCATGTTTTTCCGACCTATACGCACCCTTGCCGACCGATTTAATACCCTACAGCTCGGTATTGTAAGCTCCGACCGTATCATCAAACTTTTAGATAACCAAGAGCATATTCAACACGAAGGAACTTTCGTACCTCAAACTATAAAAGGTGATTTGTGCTTCGAGCACGTGTGGTTTGCATATAATGAGGAAGAGTACGTCCTCAAAGATATTTCTTTTGATGTTAAGCAAGGGCAGAGTGTAGCGATTGTAGGCGCAACAGGGGCTGGTAAATCCTCTATTGTCAATCTGCTCAATAAATTTTACGAAATTCAAAAAGGCGATATTTATATCGACGGGCGCAACCTCGAAACTTATGATTTATCTGCTTTGCGCCAACATATTGGGCTTGTGTTGCAAGATGTATTTCTGTTCTCGGATAGCATTCTCGAAAATATTACACTACACAATCCCGATATTTCATTAAAAAAAGTGCAAGAAGCGGCTGAGCTTGTCGGCGCTTGGGAATTTATAAACCGATTGCCTGACGGTCTCTATTATAACGTACAAGAACGGGGCGCAACCCTTTCCGTAGGGCAAAGACAACTGATTTCTTTCGTTAGAGCTATGGTATATGATCCACAAATCTTGATTCTCGACGAGGCAACATCCTCCGTAGATTCAGAAACAGAAGCGCTTATACAGCGCGCTACAGAAAAAATGATGCAAGGGCGAACTTCTATTGTCATCGCACACCGACTCGCTACAATTAGGCAGGCTGATAAAATTATTGTACTCGATAAGGGGCAAATTAAAGAAGTCGGTACGCACGAACAACTATTAGCTAAAAAAGGTTTTTATTATGATTTGCACCAAATGCAATATCAAAATGTAGCTGCTAATTAAAAAAAAGTGAGATTTTATGCGCTATATTGTTAATTTTTTGTATTTTGAAGCACTAATACATAGCAAGACCTATGCGGGGTACTCACAAAGCCCCAATTTATACTAAGGTTTGGGTTTTCTCCATTTAAAACAACAACAAAATGAGAATGATAAGTACAGCGATTCTATCGCTATTGATATTTTTAGTCTATTTATATGTAGGAATGCCTACGATAAATTATGGATTCTGGGGCTTACCCTTTGGGCTTTTCCTTGCACTGCTACCGCTCTCCGCAGCAGCAAAAGCTAATCAAGCAAAAGGGTTATTCAATGTACTCAACGGCACTATGGTCGTACTCGTAATTTATATGTTTATATTGCCTATATTTACTACATGGTCAGCTTTCCACGCCTCTAAATACAGAGACCTTATCGGAGAAGTGCAGACTGGTAATAACTTCTCAGAAGATGTAGCACCCGTATCAGTAGAACGTATTCGCATCGTCGACCAAGCCGTAGCTATGCGCCTCGGAGATAAAGTTATCGGTAGCAAACCCGCACTCGGTAGTCAAACTGTTATTGGTGATTTTAACATACAGAGAGTTGGGAATGACCTTTATTGGGTAGCCCCATTATTGCACTCTGGGCTTATGAAATGGCTCAATAATCGTGAAGGAACGCCCGGCTACGTAATGGTATCGGCTACCAACGAAAGAGATGTAAGACTTGTACAAGAAGTTGATGGAAAACCCGTCAGAATCAAATACCAGCCCGGTGCTTATGGATTTGATGACCTTACACGTCATATCTACCTCAACGGATACATGACCACTGGTTTTACAGATTATACCCTTGAAATAGATGATGATGGACACCCCTTCTGGGTCATTACGCTTTATGATAAAACCATAGGATTTGCAGGTGAAGATGCAAAAGGCGTGCTTACCGTAAATACAGAAACCGGGGAAATCAAAGAATACAGCATAAATGATGCCCCGCAGTGGTTAGACCGTATTCAGCCCGAGTGGTTCGTTACGACGCAGCTAAACGATTGGGGAGAGTTCGTACACGGATTTATAAACCTCTCTAATTTAGAAAAACTTACAACTACGCCCGGCACTTCCCTTGTATATGGAGAAGACGATCGTGCATACTGGTACACCGGACTTAGCTCCGTAGGTAGCGACGAAGGAACAGTAGGGTTTGTACTCGTAGATACGCGCACTAAAGAAACCAAATGGTATAAGCAAGTAGGCGCAACCGAGCAAGCTGCACAAGCCTCAGCCAGTGGTAAAGTACAAGAAAAGGGATATTATAGCTCACACCCTGTTACTTACAACATCAATGGCGTGCCGACTTATGTCGTACCTTTGAAAGACCGTGCAGGGCTTATCAAAATGATTGCTATGGTATCCGTGCAGGATTATTCTATCGTAGGCGTTGGCAACAACTTACAAGAATCGCTTCGCGCTTATCGCAATAGCCTTAATAGCTCGGGCAATGCGGTGAGCCCAAGTAGTGGAAGTAAGCGATACGAAATCAAGGGTATCGTAGCACGCGTATCGCCAGATGTCAATAATGGCAATACGAATTATTACATCATTATTGAAGGAGACAATAGCAAAATTTATGTCGGCTCTTCGAGCATATCCGCAGAGTTTCCACTTACGCAAGCGGGCGATTCGGTGATGATTATTTGTGATGATAAGCGTGCAGATTTAATCGATGCCATTGGTTTTGATAATTATCAAATCGGACTCGAAGCATCAGTAGCTGATGAAAATATCGATATAGACGAACTCTTGAAGGAAACGGAGGTCATCGAAATCAAAAAAGAAGATTAATACGGCAACCCCAAGTTTTATAAAAAGGTTGTCGTTCATACTACTATACATTTTTGCATAGCGTGGGGTTTGCAAACCCCACGCTATGCAAAAACGGGCTTAGAAATAACATATCTCAAAGAAATGTTATTTCTGGCTAGCGAATGTATAGTAGTATGTTGTCGATTAAAAAATTCTCATATCGCTCAAGCACTTGAGCGATATGAGAATTTTTGCTTGTAAAAACAGTAAGTTTTTTTATATTATCGCTATAAATTCAAAAAAAATTGATAGGTTTTGCCTAAAGACTTTTAAATTTAAAGGTTTATATGTATTTTTGGAAAATACTATCAAAACCTGAATCTTATTTGCAATACCTAAGATTTTGCACCTGATTTTTACAAATTTTATACAATAACAATTATGAGCGTAGAAATAAAAATCCCTGCCGTTGGCGAATCTATCACAGAAGTAATTTTGTCTAGCTGGGCAAAAGAAGACGGCGAATTCGTCGAGCTCGATGATGTCATTTGCGAGCTTGAATCTGATAAAGCGAGTTTTGAAGTCCATGCCGAAGCAAGTGGTATATTACGCCACGCTGCTGAAGATGGTGATACCTTAGCCATTGGCGATGTCGTAGCACGCATCGAAGAACAAGAAGGAGGCAGCAAAGCAGCCGATAATAATAAGGCAGAAGAGGCTAAATCTGATGCAAGCGAAGCAAGTAGCGATAGTAAAGCTGGAGGTGAAACGCTTGAAATCGTAGTCCCCGTTGTGGGCGAATCTATTAGCGAGGTTGTGCTCGCTAACTGGTTTGTAGAAGACGGTGCAAGCGTAGAAATAGATGAAAATATTTGTGAACTCGAATCTGATAAAGCCACTTTTGAAGTCGCTGCTGAAGCTGCCGGAGTAGTACACCACGCTGCCGCAGAAGGTGATACCTTAGCCATAGGTGCGCTTATCGCAAAAATAACCACAGGAAGTGGAGGCGCAAGCACCAAAAAAGCAACCTCTGAAGCTAAAAGTAGCACTGCTGAGCCAAGCCCGCAAACCTCTGACAAAGAAACCTATGCCAGTGGGCATGCCTCACCTGCCGCTGCCAAAATTTTAGCTGAAAAAGGAATCGCTGCCGATGCCGTAAAAGGAAGCGGTAGAGATGGTAGAATTACCAAAGAAGATGCCTTAGCCGCAGAAAAAACGGCTGCAACCCCAAAAGCACCGCAAAAACAAGCACCCAAAGAGCAAGTTGAAGCAGATACAAGTGCGGACGAGCGAGGGCAACGAAAAGTACGCATGACACCCCTGCGTAAAACGATTGCTAAGCGACTTGTGGCTGCAAAAAATGAAACTGCTATGCTCACAACTTTCAACGAAGTGGATATGTCTGCTCTGATGGCTTTGCGCAAATCTTATAAAGACCTTTTCAAAGAAAAACACGAAATCGGACTTGGGTTTATGTCCTTTTTCACCACTGCATGCACCATTGCATTGCAAGAGTTCCCTGAAATCAATGCGCAAATAGATGGAGACGAAATCGTATATAACGACTTTGTAGATGTATCTATTGCGGTATCGAGCCCTAGAGGATTAGTTGTGCCAGTGATTCGTAATACAGAAACCTTAGGATTTGCAGATATAGAAAAAGAAGTAGTGCGCCTCGCTGTTAAAGCTCGTGATGGTAAACTCAGCATTCCTGAAATGACAGGTGGTACATTTACGATTACAAATGGAGGTATTTTTGGCTCAATGCTTTCTACACCTATTATCAACGCACCACAATCCGCAATATTGGGTATGCATAATATCGTCGAAAGACCTGTAGCTATCAATGGAGAGGTCAAGATTCGTCCAATTATGTATTTAGCACTATCTTATGACCACCGCATTGTCGATGGTAAGCAATCCGTGAGTTTCCTCGTGCGTGTAAAGCAACTTATAGAAGACCCGGCACGTATGCTACTCGGTGTCTAATGTACCGTCTCACACTGCTTAGGCATTTACCAATAAGAACTAACAGTTTTTCGAAAACTGTTAGTTCTTGCTGTTTTATGTTCGTTGTATAAAATTTTCAGCTTCTGAGTTTATCTTTGGCAGGCTTTATCATAAATTCTTTAAGGTAGAGCGGTTCAAAGTAGGCAGCATCTACAAAATTTTGATGATGGAATTGTTCAACAGCTATTTCACCTATAGCTTGTGCAGTGGGTGTTTGGTGCTCATCAATAAAATGAGCATTAGGGTGTTGAATGAGGGGTTTGCATTTGGCAGCGCCATCACCAAAAAAATATATAGGCTGTTGCTGGAGCTCTTCTATAAAGGCATTTTCGGTGATAATCATCGGCGTGGTAGGTTTTAGATTTTTTAGGTCTGCGTCCCATATTCCTGTATAGACTTCCATGCGGCGGGCATCGAGCATGGGCACGAGTAGGGCTTTAAATGGATTTGATTTTTGCATACCATGTGCCATAGCCAAGAGTGAGTTGATAGCGATAAGCGGAATATCGAGTGCATAACTCAAACCCTTAGCCGTAGCACTTCCGATGCGCAGCCCCGTATAAGAGCCAGGTCCTTTAGAAATAGCAACAGCAGCAAGTGAAGTTTTTGGGTTATCAGTAGTAGCGAGTATATTTTCTATTACTGTGAGTAGTTTTTCGGCATGCGAACGCCCTGAGAAAAGTGTACTGTGCGCTAAAATTTTACCTTCTAAGTTGTGCAATGCTACAGCACATACAGGTGTAGAGGTCTCTATACTTATGATTAAATTTTTATCCATAATGCAAACGAAGTATTAAAATTAAAATTGATGCGATAAATCAGTAGCCCCTACAGGCTGTACATCAAGTTGGTAAATCGCCTTAGATAGTTTCCTGCACTAACAGTTTTGCGAAAACTCTTAGTGCTATACTGGGCTAATTGAGCAAAGCTATTGCGCCTTAACTTGAGTGTGCTTCAATTATCCAAATTGAGGGTAGGCACTTGAGCTTTAAAGCATAATAGGGCGGTTTGATAAAAAAACTTATTGGGGTGATTCGGAGCACACTCAATCAAGAAGCATGCAGATGCTCAAATGCTACTCAAAGATTGTGTTTTGATTTTTTACACGGCTTTATTTTGTGCTTATAGTCGTATGCCCATAATTGTAATATCATCATTTTGTGGTGTATCCCCCTGATATTTAGAAATTTCGCTATCGAGCTTTCTTCTTTGTTCTTCAAAAGGGAGGTCGGAGTGCAAACCGATGAGTCCTTTAAAGCGCAAAGAGCCGTATTTTTCACGCTCTGGGCTAAACTGGTCGGCGTATCCATCAGTAGTAAGATAAATTTTTGTACCTATGGGCAACTGAATTTCTTCATTTTGAAATTCTTTTCTGCTTCTCCTTCTCCCGCCTATGGAGCGTTTAGTTCCTTTGATTTCTATAACTTCTCTACTTTGAGGCAGGACATAATAAAGCGGTCTTTTTGCACCCGCAAAGGTAACATTGATATGCGGCTCGCCTTGCCTCGGACGCTCTATAGCGCAAAGGCATACGTCCATGCCGTCGTCATTGGTAGTATCATCTTGCTTAAGTACACTACGAATAGCTAAGTGTAGTGTTTCTAAAATATATGATGGATCTGTAATGCGCTGTTGGTTTACAATTTCGTTGAGCAATGTTTTACCTACTGTGGACATAAAACCACCTGGTACGCCATGCCCAGTGCAGTCAATAACTGCTACAAAGCGGTGATGCCCTATTTCAGAAATCCAATAAAAATCACCAGATACTATAGCCTGCGGTCTGAAAAGCACAAAATGGGCTTCAAAAAGAGAGTCTAAAATATCTTTTGTTGGCAGCATTGCCTTTTGTATTGTGAGTGCATATCGAATACTGTCCGTAATTTTACGGTTTTTATCCTCTATAGTGCGATAAGCATCAGCATTATCTAAGGCAATAGCTACATAAGAGGCTAAGGAACGCAAAAAGGTAAGATGCTCCTGCGTATAAACATCGACTTGCTCTGCTTGTACGGTAAGGATACCCACGGATTTGTTATTGAGAATCAAGGGTAAGAATATACATGCTTGTGGCAGCTGATGTTCTTGTTCGTCGCTTGGATATATTTTACCCGTATATTGAAAGTAATCCTTGGGTATATTATTGATAAAAAGCTCACGCTGTTGCTCAAAGCAAATCACCGAAAGTAGCTTTTTTTCTTTCAAAGCATCTTTTGTTGTATGGATTTCCGTCCCATTTCGCAAGAAAAGAGGGAAATTGAGGGCTGTATTTTCTTCTTCGTAAAGCGCAATACCAAATCCATAAGCGGGCATAACTTGTTTGATATTTTGATATACGGTAAAAATCATTTCTCTTAGGTCGAGTTTTGCAGTAATTTGTCTGCCTGCATCGCTAAGGATTTTGATATTTTCGTATGCACGTTGTACGTTGCTGTTTGCATCTTGCAAGCGTTTATTTTGTTGTTCGATGCGGTCTCTTTGTGTTCTTATTTCTTGTGCTTGTAGTCCGAGTTCGTTATTTTGTTCTTGTATTTCGTAGTTTTGTTTTTCGAGTTTTTTGGTTTGAGCCTCGAGGGCAAGGGTTTGCTGTGCGAGTTCTTCGGTGCGCTGATGCACGAGTTTATTGAGTTGGTCTCTTTGTTTTTCGATGCTACTGACTCTGTATCTATAAAATGCAAAACTAAGGACAAGAAACAAAAGTACTGCCGCTACTTGAAACCACCAAGTTTTCCAAACAGGCGGTGTTATTATGATTTCTAATTGGTGCCCTGCATCGTTCCATACGCCATCTGCATTAGCACCTTTTACTTCAAATGTATATTTTCCGGGTGCGAGGTTTGTATAAATGGCTTCACTTCTGAGTGCATCAACAAAATTCCAGTTGTTTTCAAAAGGAGTAAGCCTATAGGCATAGATATTTTTGTTGGGAGTCATATAATCTAATGCTGCAAACTCAAAAGCAAATACATTGGCATCATACGGCAAGGTAAGTGAGCTAATATCAGTTATGGCTTGCGGCAGTAGTGAGTTAGGGGCAAGCGCACCTTGTACGGGCATACTTTCCCTAAAAAGTCTAAAATCTGTAAGCACTATAGGGGGTTCGTGGCTGTTATAAGGCACTTGATCGGGGTAGAAGCGATTAAAACCATTGAGCCCTCCCCAAAAGATTTCACCATCTTCGGAAACGTGAGCTGCGCCCGCCAAAAATTCATTACCTTGCAAACCGTCTTTGACATCAAAAGTACGCAATACTTTTTTCTTTTTTGTATCAAAAACAAAAGCACCTTTGTTGGTACTCACCCATATACGACTTTTCTCTTTATCGGGTAGTATAGATTGAATAACGGAGTTGGGCAATCCATTTTGCTCGTTGAATACGGTAAAATTTGCATTTGTATGGTCGAATAAGTTAAGCCCAGCGGCAGTGCCTATCCAAAGATTGCCATCTTTGTCTTCTGTCATTGAAAGAATACGGTTATTGCTAAGGCTTGCGGGGTTGTTTTCTTCTTGCGTATAACGAATAAAGCGTTCGGATTTGCCATCATAAAGATTAAGCCCCTCTTCAGTGCCTACCCAAAGCGTGCCCCAGCGGTCTTCATATAAGCAATGTACGTGGTTATGGCTTAATGTAGCGACATTATATTCGTTTGACTTAAAGTACTCTGCTTCTTTTGTTTTTACATCTAAGGCAATGAGTCCTTGGCTATAAGTACCTATCCAAAGTCTTTGCTCGTCTTGATAAAGTGTTTTGATAGAATAATCTTTGCCACCGCCGAGGTTGAGCCTATGGTATTCGAATGTAAGCGTAGGGATATGCAAACGGTTTAAGCCTTCATTTGTACCTACCCAGAGGTGGTCTTCGCTATTTAGGTCGGGGTATATGGTCCATACTTTATCGCTTCTAATGCTTTGAGGGTCTTCGGGACGGTGTCTGATGTTTATAAACTCCTCATCAATGGTATTTTCTTTTTTGAGCACACTAATCCCCGCACTTGAGGTGCCGAGCCATACATCGCCGTTAGGTCTTTTGTATATGGTTTGGATTCGGTCATCGGCAAGTCCGTTTTCTCTATCGGGTTGTTCTTTGTAGTGTTTAAATTTGATTTTGTAAGGGTTGCTGTAGTTTATTCCACCACCGCTTGTAGCTATCCAGAAGCCGTCTTGTTTATCTTGATAAATATCTTGAATTCTGCGACTGCTTAGTCCTGTTTGTAAATCTTCTTGCGAAGTGGGGTAGCTCAGCTTATCTAAAATTTCATCATAGGTATAAAGCCCCCCTTCTTCCGTGCCTATCCAAAGAATATTTTCTTTTTTAAAAAGGCTTGTAATATTTTCTTGTAAAAGTTTGGCAGCGAGCGGTGCGGGTGTTTTAATGGTGCTAAATTTTTGGGTTTTCATATCCCAAACATTTAAGCCGCCTTTGTCAGTGCCTATCCATATTTTATCAGGATCAGCAAGGAGGCTACCTACTCTGTCATTGCTCGGTGCATTTGTTTTGCCGTAAGGATCGGGTGTAAAATGCTCAAAAACTCCTTCTTGGGGGGAAAGTTTATCTATACCATAATCATTTACAGCTACCCAAATATTGCCTTCACTATCTTCGCATATTGCACGTACATAATTTCCTGATAAACTATTAGCGTCTTCTCTTTTTGTTTTGAAATTAACAAAATTATCCTGCTCGGGGTTATAAAGCGAAAGTCCTTGGTCTTTTGTGCCGACCCATACACGTCCTTTGCTATCCACAAAAAGAGTAGTAATTTCATTACTGCTCACGCTATTGGGCTCATCGGGGTTGTATCTGTATGTATCGAAGCGTTCTTTACGGCGATCGAACCTGCTCACTCCGTTTTTTGTAGCAATCCAAAGTGCGCCACTTTTATCGATAGCAATATCTCTTACTTGGTTGTTGGGTAGTGATTTTACATCTTGATTTTGTTTTCTATACACTTTAAAGCGCAAGCCGTCGAAGCGGGCTAAGCCGTCATCGGTAGCCAGCCAGATAAAGCCTAGTTGGTCTTGAATAACAGCATTAACGTTATTTTGAGGAAGCCCATCAGAGGTTGTCCAAGCTTTGAATTGCTTCTCTTGTGCTTTAAGCGTAAAAAGATTGCCAAAAAAGCAAACCCAAAAAAGCAAGGCAGCCAAATATCTGATAAGCAATTTTGAATATAAGTTAAGATCTATGC
This sequence comes from Bernardetiaceae bacterium, assembly GCA_020832465.1. GTDB lineage: Bacteria > Bacteroidota > Bacteroidia > Cytophagales > Bernardetiaceae > JAFIER01. Next base: position 9,048 of record JAFIER010000164.1, on the reverse strand, counting down.
GCATATAGTCATTTTAGTAGGTGCAACTCTGGCACTATCATTTGCATCTAAAATTAAGGGAAAACTTTTGATTTTCCAAAAGCAAAGCCATAAATTTTGGTAATTGTGTGTAAGATTTTTATATATTCGTAAAAAACGATTACAAAGGCTCTAAATATACAAATAAATATGAACAAATGGACTTCTTTGACGCTTCTTTTTTTGATTTGCAGCAGCCTATTCCACAACCTCTCGGCGCAGCTCAGTATAGGGCTTTACCCCGCTTTGATGATTCCAGAATCTGCTTATCAGCGTGAACTTGATATACGAAGTGCACCTGGCATTGGCTTGCGCGCCTCCGCACCTATTGTTTACGATGCCTTCGAAACCCCTATTTTACACCTATACGGCGATTTTTCATTGTATAGATACGGGCAGGAGAGAAATTTATACAATCAAAATTTTTCGCGTTTAGGGTCTTCTACACGATATAACAAAGCAATAATGGATTTTGGATTGCGTCTCGCACCTTTTGTTACCTATAAAATACAGCCTTATGTAGAGTTTGCCATAGGCACAAATGTACACTATAGCCGTTCTTCTATTGATTTTGGTACGCACCCCGATGACTATGACATCGTTACTGAAAAATCAGCTTGGGGCGTGCATTATAGCGGTGGTGGCGGAGTGATGATACCTATAAGTCACCATCTCAGTTTGGATTTTCGCTTGCAATATATGCAGGGCACAAAAGTAGATTTTCTTACTAAAGGCAGCATAGAAGAAGACTCTATGAATCCTGGTTTTGCTTTTTATGATACAAGAAGGGCTGCACCGCGCCGTTTTGCTATTTCTATTGGTATTATTTTTAGTTTTGGCCTTGATGAGATAAGCGAGTATATCAATGAATACGATTGAACCTAAGCCATAAGCGATTTTAATTAAAATAAACTCATAATCCACAGATTTCTCATGTTTGGCAAAATCAAAAACTTATACGCCCTCTCGTGCTTAATTTTTGTAATAATAGCTAATGCGCTTGCGATATTGGCATCTTGCCAAAGCCAGCCTGCACCGCGCGCACCGCTTAGTCAGATGCCACATTGGGGTGATTCCTTAGTTTGGATTTTTGATGCCATTTCAAATCCACCGCCCCCCGTGCAGCCCTCTGATTGGCTTTTTTATAATAAAGAAGAGGGACAGAATTTCGAGCAGTATATCGCTATTAACCCTGTCTCTCGTTCTGCTTTGCGTAAGCAGATTTATATCCAAACTTTTGGAGCATTTGATAGCCTTAGGGAGGTTATTCTACACAAAACAGCCCAGTATCTTCAAATTTTTTACGACCTACCAATACGCCACAGCGCACCACAAATATTGGATACAAACGCTATACCCACCCACGCTTATCGCACCAAAAATGAAATGCTTCAAATAAAAACAGGCTATTTGCTCAACCGCCTTAGCAAAGCACTGCCTGATAGTGCCATTATGCTTGTCGGATTTACCGATGTAGATTTATATCCTTCCGAACAGTGGAACTACGTCTTTGGCCAAGCAAGTTTGTATCGACGTGTAGGGGTCTGGTCGCTTGCACGTTTTGGAAATCCGTATGAAGATAGTGCTACATTTAGATTATGCCTCAAACGAACTATTCAGACAGCCGTACATGAAGTAGGGCATGCTTTTTCCCTCAAGCATTGCATTGCGTACGACTGCACTATGGCAGGGAGCAATAACTTGCGTGAGATTGACAGCAGACCCCTGCATTTCTGCCCTATTTGCGAAGCCAAAATTTCTTATAATTTAAAATTCAATTTGCACCGACGCTACCTCGCCTTAGCTAAATTTTGGAAAGATGAGGGCTTTCACGAAGAAGCGCAATATTTTACAGAGGCTGCAAAACTTTCCCAACAGTACGGACTTACGACTACTGCATTAGAAGAGTAAGAATTTTTTGGGTGTTATTGTGCCATCGAGCAAGCCTGCTTTCCGAAGCGCACGTCTCGCTTTTCTTTTGAGTTTATAATATTTTTTGAGCTTGAGATTGGCAATTTCTTTGGGTTTGTCTTTGGATTTATAAAAACCTTGAGAAACTATACCGCAGACTACATGCTTGAGCAACACTGAGCCTCGCTCAAGCTCATTTGATTTCTTGTATTTAGAGGGCTTGAAAGCGAGAATACGACCTTCTGAAATGAGTATAAAAACCCAAGTTTTGCGATTTTTAAAAGCATAAATTTGATAGGGATAACCCCCCTCAAGTTCGCTTTCATAGCTCGAGGAAAGAAGCTCAAGACTTGCTACACAATCGGCATTAGCAATAGAATCGGCTTGCAGTTTGGTTTGAGCTTGAGCCTGCGATAAACAAAAAACAAAGCCCAGAAGCACGAAGAATAAACGGAACATAGTTGTGTGAGTTTTAGAGTGTAAAATACTGAATGTCAAAAGTTAAGTGCAAATCGCTATCTACAACCACCTACTGTATAGATATTTGCAAAACAGATATAATTTTTAAGTCTTTTTCATAATGTAGAGCCAGAAAACCATAAGCCATCGAAAAACCTATAGTCCTTAGGACGTAAAATAAATAAATTATACTGAAAATTGCTCACTTTAAACGTAAATAAATTGAGTTGTTTGATGTTTTTTGTGGATTTGATTGAAAAGTATTATCTTTGAACGCAATCCTGGGCGTTTTTTCTGAAAGTAAATTTTGAAATCGCCCCTATCACCTAATTATAGCCACCAACGCTTGACAGTCTAATAAAAATGTCTATATTTCAGGAAAAAATCTTTCAAAAATATTTGCAGCAAAGCGACCATCAAAAAATGCAAGCTGCCTGGGAACGCTATCAAAAGCATTTTTTAGATGCTGATGTCCAACAGAACATCCGCGCCTCAAAAGAGGAGCAGTATGCACGTGGGTTTTTGAATGACTTATTTGTCAAAATTTTGGGATATACGCTCAACCCCGAAAAAAATTTCAACCTCACCACTGAACTCAAAAATATCAAAGATAGCAAAAAAACCGATGGCGCAATCCTTAAAAACGATAAAGCAATCGCTGTTATCGAACTTAAAGGAACAGCAACTACAGACCTAAGCAAAGTCGAAGCGCAGGCTTTTGGTTATAAAAATAATCAAACTGGCTGCACTTATGTCATTACTTCCAATTTTGAAAAACTGCGCTTTTATATCGATAATGCCGTCGAACACGAAGATTTTTACCTTTTTAAACTCACCGAAGAAAAATTCCGACGCTTATGGCTATGCCTCGCTGCCGAAAATCTGCTCGAGGGCATTCCACTTGCTATGAAAAAGGAATCCCTCTCCGAAGAGGAGCATATCACACAAACGCTTTATGCTGAATACGCCCTTTTTAGAGACCAAATTTTTGCCGATATATGCCGTAAAAATCCAAAAGAAAACAAACTCCTTCTATTTCAAAAAACACAAAAACTCCTCGACCGTTTTCTGTTCCTCTTTTTTGCCGAAGATAGGCTGCTCCTACCCCCCAACACCACACGCCATATCGCACGCCAATGGATGGAACTCCGAGACGAATACAACGTCTATATTCCACTCTACCAGCGATTTGTCGACCATTTTCGATTTATCAAAAAAGGAAACAAAGGCAACGGACACTATAATGTTTTTCCTTATAACGGCGAACTTTTTGCCCAAGATGACTTCTTGGATAGCCTCATAATTAGTGATACGCTACTCTATCAACACGTTCATAATTTAGGCAAGTACGACTACCAAAGTGAGGTAAGTGTCAATATTTTGGGTCATATTTTTGAGCATTCGCTCAGCGAAATCGAAGAGATTCAATCTCGTTTGGAAAAGGGAGACGAGCTACCCGAACTCTCGAAGCGCAAAAAAGATGGCATTTTTTATACGCCCAAACATATCACGCAGTATATCATCGAGCAAACAATAGGCAGACTCTGCCACCATAAAAAACAAGCATTAGATATTGCAGATGAAGAAAAACTCGAGCAAGCGACTGACGAAATCCAAACCCAATATCACACACAGCTCGATGCTTACCGCGAATGGCTTCTTTCGCTTACGATTTGCGACCCCGCCTGTGGTTCGGGTGCTTTTCTGAACGAAGCCCTCGAGTTTTTGATTGCAGAGCATGCCCTCCTCGATGAGCTTTACGAAAAACTCACGGGCAAAGCACATAGCCTCCCAAACATCGAGGAGCAGGTGTTGGCAAATAATATCTTTGGCGTCGACCTCAACGAAGAGTCCGTCGAAATTGCCAAACTTTCGCTATGGCTGCGCACAGCTAAAAAAGGACGAAAACTCACCGCTTTAAGCCAACATATCCTTTGTGGAAACTCCCTTATCAGCGACCCCGAAATTGCAGGTGCAAAAGCCTTTGTTTGGGAAGAGGCTTTTCCCCATATTTTTGAAAAAGGTGGTTTTGATGTGGTAGTAGGGAATCCGCCTTGGGGTGCGAAAATTAGTAAGTTACAAAAAGACTTTTTTAAAGCTAAAAACTACCGTGACCAATCGCTTAACACTGCTTATCTGTTTATTGAACGCGGTTTACAGCTTTTGCGTAAGAATCAACTTTTGGGTTATATCATTCCTAAGGGGTTGGCGTATGTAGAAAACTTAGGTTTTATGCGTCGTTATTTGCATCAAAGTTTTACTATTCAAAGTATCATCGATACTTCCGAGTCTTTTAAAGATTCGGGCGTAGAGTTAGAAGCTATTATTCTGACGATAGAAAATAGAGTTACAGACAACCGTAAGGATAAAAAAGTAGAGGTAGGTTATCGCATAGATGATAAGTTTCATAGCCAAGCAGTTGATAAATCTTTGGTTCTGAATGAAGAGTGTTGGGGGATTTGGGTAAACGAATCTAATGCGCCTATCATTGAGAAAGTAAAAACAAAGTCTATTCCGCTCGGTACAATTTGTACCTCGAGGCGCGGCATAGGTATAAATAAATATGTTTCTGAAAGTGAAACCGATTATATTGTATTGGGTGGAAGATGTATTGGAAGATACAGTTTAGATTGTTTGACTTATGTTGATGCAGAGCATATTCAGGAAAACTTCTCTTGGCAAAAACAGCCTAAAATTATGCTACAAGAAATTGTAGGAAGGTATGGTAAGCCTATTTTTGGAAACTATAGAAATATCAAACTCAATGCGACGATTGATGAGCAGGGCGATTTTTATACCTTAGATACGGTTGTCAATTTATTTGATTTTGATCCCTCATATCACCCCAAATATATTTTAGCACTTATCAATAGTAAACTTATGAGTTGGTATTTTCATCGTTATCAAAAATCATTTTCACAGCTTACTATTCATAGCGGTAATGGTAACTCACGACGCTTACCAATTTATCCGCTTAACTTAGAACGGCAAGAGGAGTTTGTAATTTTGGTAAATAAAATTTTAGCGGCGACCCAGAGTTTTAACATTCAAAAAAATCGTTTTCACCGTCGAGTGTTGGATAATTTAAACCTCGATAAGACATCTAAAAAAATAGATGCTTTTTATCGCTATCCTTTCAAAGTTTTTATACAAGAGCTCAAAAAGAAAAAAGTAGAATTTGGGCTTAAAGCACAAGACGAATGGGAATCCTATTTCCATGAGATGCAAACTGATGTAAACAAAAAACGAGTTGATCTTCAAAGTTTGAATCAAAAGTTAGATAGCTTAGTCTATGGGCTTTATGGGCTTAGTGAGGCTGAGGTGAGGGTTGTGGAAGAGTAGGTATTAGCACTCCTATCGCTTAGTGAAAGCGTAGTTTTAATGCCATTTTGACGTTTTAAAACAAATAAAAAACGATGTTTATGATCTTAATCGGTCATTTTGACTGTTTTTTTTTGTTGGAATTGATTTTGATTATCTATTTTGTAATCGCTAAAAATACAGCGTTACTTTTAAGTGAGCGGTCAGAAATAATATTTGTAACTACTCAGATTTTGGGGACTCGGTTTGTGTTTGGTGTGGACACCAGCCACGGCTATAATAGATATTGAGTACCGAATTTTGGAAATAACATTTCTGCCAGAAATGTCATTTCTAAAATTCAATGTCGTTTCTGACCGCCGAATGTCTAATAGTATGATAAAAATCAAAAATCAAAAATAAAAATATGAATTTCAATAAGTTTACTATAAAAGCGCAGGAGGTCGTGCAGCAATCAGCCCAAATGGCTACTGCTAATCAACAGCAAATTGTCGAGACTGGGCATCTGTTGCATCACGCTTTAAAATCAGATGAGAATTTAAGTAGTTTTATATACAAAAAATTAGAAATTAACCGTCATAGCTTACAGCAAAGTATTGAGGATTTTATTGAAAAATATCCTAAATCAAGTGGCACAAATCCATACTTTTCGAATGATGCACACGCTGCTGTGCAACGTGCGGAGTCTTATTTACATAAGCTCAAAGATGACTTTGTAGCTGTTGAGCATATCATACTCGGATTGCTTACAGGCAAAGATAAAGTCAGCGATTTGATGAAGCAAGTAGGCTTTTCAGAAGATGCTTTGCTTACCGCTATCAAAGAATTGCGAGGCGGTGAAAAGGTCAAGGATCAGAATGCTGAGGCCAAGTACCGTTCGCTCGAGCGGTATTCTAAAAATCTTACGGAAATGGCACGTGATGGCAAAATAGACCCCGTTATTGGAAGAGACGAGGAGATACGCCGGGTTTTGCAAATTCTCTCTCGGCGCACCAAAAACAACCCCATGCTTATCGGCGAGCCTGGTGTAGGTAAAACTGCTATTGTAGAGGGGCTGGCACACCGTATCGTAGCGGGTGATGTACCTGATAATTTACAATCTGTAACGATTGCATCATTGGATATGGGGCTGCTCGTAGCTGGGGCAAAATATAAAGGAGAGTTTGAAGAAAGACTCAAAGCCGTTATCAAAGAAGTAACGGACTCCGAAGGCGAAATTATTCTTTTTATCGATGAGATTCATACGCTCATTGGTGCTGGTGCTGGTGGTGATAGTGCTATGGACGCTGCCAATTTGCTCAAGCCTGCTTTAGCGCGGGGCGAGTTGCATGCGATAGGTGCGACTACGCTCAAAGAATATCAAAAATATATTGAAAGAGATAAAGCCTTAGAACGACGTTTTCAGACTGTAACTATCGATGAGCCTTCGGTGCAAGATGCTATTTCAATATTGAGGGGAATTAAAGAAAAATACGAATTGCACCATGGCGTAGAAATTCGTGATGATGCGATTATTGCGGCTGTTAATCTTTCACATAGATACATTTCAGAACGCCATTTGCCTGATAAAGCGATTGATTTGATGGACGAGGCTGCCGCCCGTTTGCGCATTCAAATCAACTCTATGCCACAAGAGCTCGATGAGGTACGCAGAAAAATGATGCAACTTGAAATAGAGCGTGAAGCCATTCGCCGCGAAGGCGATAAGGATAAGGACGCACTGCTCTCAAAAGAAATTGCAGACCTTAGAACTACAAAAAATAGCCTTGAAGAGAAATGGCTCGGTGAGAAAAAAATTATCGAACAAATCCGTGAAGAAAAAGAAAAAATCGATAGATTTAAGCTCGAAGCAGAGCAAGCCGAGCGAGCAGGCGACTACGAGAGAGTCGCACAGCTGCGATACGGAAGTGTGCACGAAAGCGAGAAAAAACTCTACGACTTACATCAAGCCCTTGAAAAGGAAGCAGGAGATAAACCAATTATAAACGAAGTCGTACAGTCTGAAAATATTGCCGAAGTTGTATCTTATTGGACGGGCATACCCATTGTCAAAATGCTACAAGGTGAGCGCGATAAGCTCCTCAACCTTGAGCGAGAGTTGCAAAAGCGCGTCGTGGGGCAAGCCCCAGCTATTGAGGCTATTTCTGATGCGGTGCGCCGTAGCCGTGCTGGTTTGCAAGACCCACAGCGTCCGATAGGCTCCTTTATTTTTATCGGTACGACGGGCGTAGGCAAAACCGAACTTGCCAAAGCCTTAGCAGAGTTTTTGTTTGATGATGAGAATGCGATGGTGCGCATCGATATGTCGGAGTATCAAGAGCGACACAGCGTGAGTCGTTTGATAGGTGCGCCTCCTGGCTATGTCGGTTATGATGAAGGCGGACAGCTTACAGAAAGCGTCAGGCGCAAGCCCTATTCTGTAATTTTGCTTGATGAAATAGAAAAAGCACACCCCGATGTTTTTAATATTTTGTTACAAGTGCTCGATGACGGAAGGCTTACGGATAATAAAGGAAGGGTAGCTAATTTCAAAAATACGATTATTATCATGACTTCCAATATTGGCTCATCGCTGATTATGGATAGGTTTAAGCACCTGCGAGATGATAATCGTGAAAAACTCATAGAGCGCACCACGCTTGAAGTGCGTGAAAATATGAAAACAGCATTCCGACCCGAGTTTTTGAATCGTATAGATGAGATTGTGATGTTTACACCACTTACAAAAGATGAACTAAGAGGTATTGTAAAGTTACAAATAAAGCAAGTGCAGAAGCGTTTGGGCGATACAAAACTAAGTCTCACGATTGCTGATGAAGTATTAGATTATATTGCAGATAGCGGATACGACCCACAGTTTGGCGCTCGCCCCGTGAAGAGAAGCGTACAAAAACTGATTCTTAATCCGCTTTCAAAAGAGATTTTAGCTGGGCGTATTCACCGTGATGAGCCTATTGCTATTACTTTAAATGAAAATAACGAAATCTCATTTTTAAGTGAAAGTAGCGAACTTAATTTGGATATTTAAATACTAACCTTCATTTTCCATTTAGAAATAACATTTCTGCCAGAAATGTTATTTCTAAAATTAAATATCTTTTAAATACTTATGATACACACTTTTGAGCACCTGAGTAGTTACTATAAATGTAAAAATCTAATTTTATCTCTAAAAATGACAAAAAATATTTCTATATATCAATAAAGCTATATCTATTCATTTTATTTTTGCAAAAAAACACTAATACATTATATGAAATATTGGCAGATAGTTTTTTGCGCATAATTTATATTTAACAATTTGTTCACATTGAAAATTTGCTTTTCTCCCCCCCCCCC
>JAFIER010000152.1 GCA_020832465.1 Bernardetiaceae bacterium | reverse complement strand
TGGGCGTATAAGCCTTGATTTTGGTATAACAATGCCAAATTATTACAAGAGGTAGCATAATCAGGGTGCTGCTTGCCTAAGACTTTTTCGCGTATATCCTTACCCTCACTAATAAATATCTTAGCCTCATCAAACAAGCTCTTTTTTAGATATAGCCTCCCCAAATTATCACAAGACTCGGCATAATCGGCGTGCATTTTACCTAATACTTGCTTTCGTTTACTTTTGAGTTCAAAATGTAATCGTTCTGCATCTTCATATAGATATTGTTCCGTATATAAGGTTATTATATTATTAGCCGTCAGGGCATAATGCGCTATAAACTCTTCACCAGCCTTTTCTCGGATTTTTAGTGCTTCCTTGTAGTAAGGCAGTGCCTGTTGATAGTTTTGTAATTGGTAATAAGCATAGCCTAAATCATTGCAGGCAGTGCTATAACCAATATGGTCTTTACCTAACGTGCTTGCATAAATCTCTCTACGCTCTTCAAGTATAGGAATAGCCCTTTGATATTCGCTACGAGAAAATAGAATCTCGATAGATTTATCAACACAGTTCATGTAATGCTCTGAGAGTTTACTATTGTGTTTAGCCTCTAATGCTCTAAGTTTTTCTAAATAGATAAGTGCTTGCTCGAGGTCTTCTTTTTTTGCGTAATACAAGGTAAAAAGGCTTTCCAAAATGGTACGTTGATCTTTTGGATTTAGATTTTCATGCAACTCAAAAATATTTAGGCTTTCTTTGAAGTATTTTTCAGCTATATCAAAATGCTTGGCATTAAAAAGTTCCATAGCAACCTGATTACAAACTATGGCATAAGATTGTGGCTGACTTTGATAATAGGTTTCCTTATAAACTGCAAGGGCTTGCTGATAGTACTGCTCAGCTCTATTCTTATCCTTATGATATAAAAGTGCAATATTGGCAATGTAATAGAGGGTATTAGCTCGGTCTGAGCCAAAAACATTTGTATTCTGCTCCGCTTGTAAGAGTTGGGTTTCTGCCTCTGCATACTTTTCCATAAGAAAGTAGGTATATCCCAATACATATAGAGTTTGCCCATGAGCTTGACTTTGTTTACCGAGCTTGTTTTTTGCTATATCTAAGGCATTATCGAGCTGTGCTATTGCTTCCGTGTAGTTTTTTTGCTTGATGTGGTTGGCACTTACTTGAATCAGAGTTTCCCATTCTTTTTGTGCATTATCTTGCGCTTTTATATTCGTACTTGTTATTATTAGAAGAAATAAGAGGATTGTAATATTTTTCATGATAATCAAGGTGTTTTTAAGTATATAACTTTATACAAAAAAAGCAGAGCCTACACCATGTACAAAGGTAGCTCTGCTTTTTTGCTTAAATAAATTTTAAGTCAAAGGTTTAGTTTGTTGCAATGACAAAATTATTATAAACATTGCCTCTGTTTTTGACTACAAACCTATAGGTCTCTGTACGTCTTGGTGTCCAATAGAAATAGGCATCATCTGTGTAGTCTGTGTCGCTACCAACAAGATTTCCATTAGAGTCATAGACATAAAAATCGAGGTCAGTATCGCCATCTCCACTGATAATAATCTCAGCATAGCGGTTTCCTACGAATGTTACGTTGAAAGAATAAGTAGAATAAGCATTCACTCTTCTTCTTGTGTACACAGCACCTCCGAGTGCACCTTTTTTAGCGGGTTTGCTCTCAAGTTTTGCAATCATAGCGAGGAGTTCGTTGTTGCCTTCTGCCATAGATTTTGCTTTTGCAAGCAACGCTTTGGGGTCAAGCTCGATTTCGTCGGAGTCTTTGTCTTCTGCTTTCTTACCTTCTGCACCTTCTAAGGCAGCTTTTTCCTCATCTTTGATTTTGAGTTCGCTGAAAGGGTGCTCCATGAGCATTTCGGCAGCTGAAACGAGTAGTGTGGGCTGGTTATTAGCCACACCGTAAGAAGTCATTTGGTAGGCAAGTAAGGCTGCTCGTACGGCAGGATTTTCTTCGCCTTTTTCTTCCTTCTTGGTCTGGTCGTCTTGTGCAAATAGTGTGGCAAAAGACAACATTAAAATGGTGAAAATTCCTAGAACTTTGTTCATAATTGAAATAGATTTGAATAAAATAAATGAAAATATAAAACTGTTTTCGTAGCTAAATTTAAGAATAAAAATTAACATTTTCTATATTTTTACTGTAAATATTTAGAATTTACAATAAATAAACAAATAACAACCGTTAAGATTTTTCGCTGTTTATTTTTTAATAAAATAAAAATCCGTACCAACCATAGAGTCGCTATCCCACGGTCTATGCTCTTCGCCATATTGCTTGATAACATCTTCTCTAACTCTTTTAAAGATTTGATTGATTGTCAAGTTTGGTACTAATATATGCCTAAGTAAAACGCTAGTATAGGCAGAATTTCCTGTACCTAAGCCATCTTCTGCAAACATACCCGAGGTTGTTGCATAAGCGATAAACGTACCTTTTGGCGAACTGTAATCACTTTTCCAGTTTTGCTCTATTTTGCCTCCTCTTGTAAGTCGTTCGCGGCATGCGTCTAATACAATAATACTCACAGATGTTATATCTTTTAGCTTGGCATTTGCATCTTCGATATTAAAGCATAGTGCATCGGCTTCTCTTCTTGTGAGTGTACGTCCTTCCACATCAGTAGGTAGGGCATAAGGTTTTCCGTCTGCTTCCATACCGTGTCCGGAGTAATAAAAAAGTGCTGTTTGATAGTTTTCTGTTTTTACTTTGTGTAAAAATTTTTCAAAAAGGCTATCCATTACAGTTTTGCTTAGGTCTTTTAGCACTATGGTTTCAAAGTCAGCTTGTTGTAAGGCTTCTGCTATATCGGTAGCATCTTTTTTAGGGCTTTCTAAAGAGTTTAAAGATTCATACACGGAGTTTCCGACAATAAAAGCAATTCTTTTCTCGACATCTTCACTTCTACGTTTATAAGAAACTTTATAGACTTGTTCTGCTATATTATTAGCCGCATCAGTAACTGTTATTTTGATATTATTATCACCTTCTTCCAAAGTGATGTTCGTATTGAAATCACCTGTTGTCGGAATGAAAGGTATAGGTTTATCATTCACTCTGACCTCTAAGACTCCTTTGTTGTCAAAAACTTTACCTTCAAGGATAAAATTAGCGTCTAATACGACTTCAGGAATATCCACTTTGATACTTGGCTTTTGCTTATCTTGAAAACCTTCTTGATGTTCCCCTAAGCTTGCTATCCACATGGCTGTACTATTTGGATTTTCATAACTTTTGCCTACTATCATAACTTCTCCACTACTTTTATAGCTTATTTGCTGGGCATTTCGTTTAGAAAGTTTAGTCTGCCAAAGTTGCTTACCATTTTTGTCGTATTTAAATACATAACAATCCTCATTATTATTAGTAACCAATAGCGTATTATTATCGTCATCTTTTACGCCATATTGTGCCATACTACCTACGATTTCGATATTAATTTGCTTACGAATTTTACCTTTTTTATCGGTTTGTAATAATACAGGCTGCTTACTTGTTGTAAAGGATTCGGATTGTGCCCATATCCAATTTTTACCTTTTTTTATAGGTATAATTGTGGCTATATTATCTCGCTTATTTCCACCTACATAATACTCCGAAATGACTGTAACATTACTTCTATTTACTTCTAGTACCCATATATCTTCAGTATTTTTTTCTGATATGTAAGCATCTCCTGCAATTAAAAGCGTATTATTATCTGTAACTTCTATCTTTTTGGCATATCCCGTACCCTCAGACTCTATAGCTTTATTTTGTAAGATGCTTCCTTCTTTATCTATACTTACAAACCACGCCTTAGAAACTCTATCGGTACGTGTTCGACCTATAGCAATAATCTTGTCGTTGTGAGCGAGAGCATCTTCTAACAAACTCAAATCACCGTTACTCAATACTTTTTCCCAGATAATATCCCCCTCTGCATTCAACTTAGCTATCATGCCTTGATAACTAGTATTATTTTCTGGCTTTATGTTAGCTATGATAATATAGCTATCATCGCCCACAAGAAGTATTTTTTTTGCTTCGTAGCTGCCATTACCTTTTATTTCTTTTTGCCAAACTATTTCCTGAGCAGGAGAAATTTTTACAATGACAAGTTTTTTGGTCAGGCTACCTTCTATTTGTTTATTACCCAAAAGTAAGTAGCTATTGTCTGCCAACATAATAGTGCTTATAGCTTCTGTTGGCTTATCAAAGACTATTTGTTTTTCCCATTGCAAGTCTTGAGCCTGTGCTGGAAGATAAATCCAACAAGTCAGTAAGTGTAAGAACAAGAATCTAAATATATATCGCATATCCTTTTTTTTATGATTTAATAAATCAAAATTACTCCTCAAATTTACAAAAAATAACTAATAAAATCATATCTAATACGATTATAAAATTTAAAGTATCAATTACAAAAATAAAAAACATCCGATTTGCTTATAAGTCGTTTCTCGGGTGCAAAAGGTAAATAGGTTTTGAAAAGTTTTTTTGCTTAAATACAAAAACAGACTTTAAACGGGATTTAAAGTCTGTTTTTGAAATATATTTAGTGCTTTTTTGAAAAAACTACTCCCCCACCATCACAAAAGCACCCCAAAAATACGGCTCGGGAAACTTCGCTTTGAGCGAAAGCTGTGCAGCTTTAAAAGCGGCACGCTTGCTTTTTCCAGAGAGTAAGTTTTTGTAAAATTCAGTCATCAAAAGTTGAGTTGCTTCGTCGGATACTTTCCACAAGGACATCAAAACCGTCTTCGCGCCTGCCTGCTGGAATGCACGCTGCAAACCAAAAACACCTTCGCCGTTTTGAATATCGCCTAAGCCCGTTTCACAGGCTGAAAGGACAACTAATTCTGTGTTCTCGAGGCTCAAATTCATCGCCTCCTCGGCGGTAAGTACTCCGTCTTCCCCTTCGGGATTGGGCGTTTCGCAACCAGCGAGAAGCAAGCCCGAGCGCATAAATGGATTTTCTAATAGATTGCGATTGACAGCATCTTGCATGGTCTGCACTTCAGACTCTTTTATCTGTGGTACGAAAAAGCCATGCGTAGCGACGTGCAAAATCGTAGGAGAGATGATATTTTTGAAATTTTCTTCATTGGCATCAGCCTCCAGCAGGACTTGTGTTTTGATATTTTTTTGCTTGAAATAGCCTTGAATAGCCTCAATTTCAGTTTTTGTACCGGGAAGCAAGCCGATATTCTGCCCTATGATACGTTGCAAACTCGAGAAGCTGCGGTCTTCACCTTCGGATTCCGTACCTTCACCCTCGAGGTTATAAGTAGGATAGCCCAAAAGATAGGCTCTATAATCTTCAAAATTTTGACTCAAATCCGTTTCTGATGTGCCCAATTCTATCAAATCACGGCTTGTGCCGATGAGCTGAATGTTTTGGGATTCTAACAAAAACTCTCCTGTTTCAGGGTTTTGAAGCGTGTTCAAACTGATTTGATGATAGACACCATCGGGAGAAAAATAGATTTTATCGAAGCCATTTTTGCGGAGCTCCTCGAGCTTATTTTGAATCGGTTTCCAGTATTGATTGTAAGAATTTTGGTCTTCGATTTTAAACTCGATGGTGCGTTTGTAGTAGTTTAAGTGCTTTGTTTCCAAATTGCTGCCATTTTCTAATACGAGTATATCGGGTTGCTTTTTGGTTTTTGGGGTTATGAAAAGTACTATATAAAGTGTGTCTGTTCTTAACATAAATTTATTTTTATCTATAGATATATCTGGTACTATTCTAAGTATATCTACAATTACTTCTTTTCTTTTTAATTGAGCTTTTGCTTTTTTCCAGTCAAGTTCTTGTTGCAGTGTATATTTAGCAAATAATGCAGACTTACGCGATAATTTTCTCTCCATATCATTAATTTCTTGCATTTTCTGTTTTAGTTGCTCATTTTTTAATTTCAAATTAGTACTTTCTTCACTTTGCAACTTAACCAATTGGTCTTTTTCAAATTGCCAAGTTTTAAAATTCTCAATCAAAGTACTATCACCACTATTCAAGATACTTTTCTTTGTTTTTCTTAATGAGGAAAAGACAAGCCCTTTATAAATTAGCATTTTATTATAGAGGTATTTAGTATCAATCTGATAATCATCTTTATAGCTATTTGCAATAAAACTATAGTAAGTTTTGAAAAAAGCACCAGAGAACTGTATGAAGCGCAAACGCTCCTTTTCAGAAAGCAATGGCACTATATTACTGATTTTTTTTACTTGTACATCTAACAATATTTTAGCGTATTTTTCAGCATCTTGATATTTTTTGCGTAAAGTGTAAAGTTGCGCCAAATATCTCAAACAATTCATATGGTGCTCTGACTGACGAAGTCCCAGTTCTTGAAACATTTTAGAAGACCTCAATAGATAGTCTTCTGCTTCGTCATACTTACTTTGATAAATTAAACAGGAGCCAAGATTAGACATAACATTTGCAGTAGATTCGTTACTTATACCCTTTGATAGTTCTTCATTTTTGCGTAAAGCAATTCTGAATAAACTATCTGCGACAGTATAATTTTGTATAGTCTGATAATAACCCGCAATATTATTGAGTAATGTATTGATAAAAGGGTGTTCGTCGCCTAAGGTAGCTCTATATATAGCAAGGCTTTCTTCATACAAGGCAAGTGCCTCTTCGTATTTTAATTGGTAAATACGTAGAATAGCTATATTATTGATATTGGATGCATAATCCATTGGATTTTGTGCTTTTTGATTATCCGTAAGGTTAATCAATTCTTGTATCAGTTCTTCAGCGCGTTTGTACATACCCTGTGAAGCGTAAAGATGTGCCAACTGGGAGGTAAGCTCTATATATAGGTCTTCATTTTTCTCTTCCATTTGATTCATCATTTCTAAGGCTTCCCTCAGTAATATTTCAGCCTCTGCAATTATTCCCCAATGAGTAATTATCTTTACATATCTTGACAAAACGCTTAAGTAAGCCACATGTGATTTGCCGTAGAGCTGCTCCCCAATTTGTAATATTTCTTTAAAAAAATCTAATTCTCTTTCCGAATTATTACGTTCTTGATAAAGCGTAGCGAGATTGACCCCAATATTCAGATAACGAGGATGAATTTTTCCTGTAAGTTTCTCATAAATAGATAGGGCTTGCTGGTAGTACGATTCAGCCTCTTGTAATTTTCGCATCTTGTGATAAACAATAGCCAATTTATTGCAAGACTCGGCATACTCGGGGCTATATTTACCCTTTACTTTTTCTATAATCGGTCGCGCTTCTCGATGTAAAAGAATTGCATCTTGATAGCGATTAGTTTTACTATAAAAAAAAGCTAAATTCGTGCAGAAAAGCGCGTACTCGATGTGCTCTTTACCAAAATAAGTAGCTTTAAAATCCTTAATATCCAAGAGCAAAACTTCGGCTTCGGCAAAACGGTTTTGTAAAAAAAGTATGTAAGCATAATTGTCAGCTACTTCTGCATAATTTGTATCGCGCTCTACACTTAGTAAAGCGATGGCTTGTTGAAATAACGTATCAGCCGTTTTAAACTGCTTATTAGTTGCGGCTTCTTGTGCCATACTATCCAACTCCTGCCAAGTGCTTTGCGCCTTTGTCGAAAACGAAATCAAAAAGAGAAAAACGAAAATGAGTGTTAATTTTTGCATTTTTTTTATGAGTTTGAATGTAATAAAATATTGTAATAGAACTAACAGTTCTCAGAGAACTGTTAGTTCTATTTTGGCAATCTACTCCCCCACCATCACAAAAGCACCCCAAAAATACGGCTCGGGGAATTTTTGTTTCAAAGAAAATTGTGCGGCTTTAAAAGCGGCACGCTTGCTTTTTCCTGAGAGTAAGTTTTTGTAAAATTCTGTCATCAAAAGTTGGGTTGCTTCGTCGGATACTTTCCACAAAGACATCAAAACGGTTTTTGCGCCTGCCTGCTGAAAAGCGCGCTGCAAACCAAAAACACCTTCCCCATTTTGAATATCGCCAAGCCCTGTTTCGCAAGCGGAAAGTACGACGAGCTGTGTGTTCTCAAGGCTTAGATTCATTGCCTCCTCGGCGGTAAGTACGCCGTCTTCCCCTTCGGGATTGGGCGTTTCGCAACCAGCGAGAAGCAAGCCCGAGCGCATAAATGGATTTTCTAATAGATTGCGATTGACAGCATCTTGCATGGTCTGCACTTCAGAATCTTTTATTTTCGGTACAAAAAAGCCGTGCGTAGCGATGTGCAAAATGGTAGGACTTTTGATATTTTTGAAATTTGCTTCATTGGCATCAGTCTCCAGCAGGACTTGTGTTTTGATATTTTTTTGATTGAAATAACCTTTGATAACCTCGATTTCGGTTTTTGTACCGGGAAGCATCGCCGCCGATCCACGCTGCCCTACGATGCGTTGCAGGCTCGATAAACTGCGGTCTTCACCTTCAGATTCTGTACCCTCACCCTCGAGGTTATAAGTAGGATAGCCGAGAAGATAAGTGCGATAATTTTCAAAATTTTGACTCAAATCCGTTTCTGATGTGCCCAATTCTATCAAATCACGGCTTGTGCCGATGAGTTGAATGTTTTGGGATTCTAACAAAAACTCATCTGTTTCTGGGTTGCGAAGCGAATTGAGACTGATTTGATGATACACGCCATCAGGCGAAAAATAGATTTTGTCGAAGCCTTTTTTGCGAAGCTCCTCGAGTTTGTTTTGAATCGGCTTCCAGTATTGATTATAAGAGTTTTGGTCTTCGATTTTAAACTCGATGGCGCGTTTGTAGTAGTTGAGGTATTTTGCCTCGAGTTCACTGCCATTTTCTAATACGAGTATATCAGGTTGCTTTTTGGTCTTTTCGGTTACAAAAAGGGCGATATAAACAGTATCTATGATATTTTTGCCCAAACTGTCATAACCTACAGTTTTGAGCGAGCGAATAATTTCTACGACTGCTTCTCTTTTACCGAGTTTGTCTTTAACCTGCTGCCATTTGTAATTTGGGATAGTGGTATTTTCGACAAAAAGCGTAGAGCGTTTCGAGAGGCTGCGCTCGAGCTCATTGATGTCTGTTGCCATTGCATCGAGATTGACACCGCTTTTCCCTTGCTCTTCTTTGGATTGTTGAATGAGCTTATTGTATGTCTCTTTTTGTTTTTTCCAACTTTCAAAATCTTGTATCAAACTGCTATCGCCACTGCTCAAAATTTGCTGACGCATTTTTTGGGTAGAGGCAAAAACGAGACTTTTAGTGAAGAGGTTTTGATTGTAGAGGTCAGCGGTAATTTGTAGGTTTTCTTTGTGGTAGTCTAATGCAAAATCTTGAAAATTGTTAAAATACTTTTGAATACTACTTAGATAAGCTATGCGTTCTTTTTCAGAAAAAGTGGGTAATAAATTATTTATTTGTACTGTTTTATTGCCTATGACTTCTACATAGAGCTGTTCTGCCTTCTTGTACAAGCCTTTTTTATAGTATAAGCTTGCCAAATTGTTGCAGGTGCCGGCATAAGCGGGGTGTTGCTTGCCTAATACTTTTTCAAAAATATTCTTTGCCTCTACAAATAAAGCTTCTGCTTTGGAATACAAACCTTGACTTTGATATAAACCTGCCAGATTATTACAAGAAGTGGCATAAATGGGATGTTCCTTACCCAAAACTTTTGCTCTGATTTTCTTTGCCTCTACAAATAAAGGTTCTGCTTTCTCATACAAACCTTGACTTTGATATAATGCTGCCAGATTATTACAAGAAGTGGCATAATCAGCGTGTTCCTTACCCAAAACTTTTGCTCTGATTTCCTTTGCCTCTACAAATAAAGGTTCTGCTTTGTCATACAAGCCTTGACTTTGATATAATACTGCCAAATTATTGCATGAACTAGTATAATCAGGGTGTTCCTTACCAACAGATTTTTCATAGGTGTTTTTTGCTTCTATATACAAAGGTTCTGCTTTGTCATACAAGCCTTGACCTTTGTATAATAATGCCAAATTATTGCAAATTTGAGCATAATATGGATGTTCCTTGCCCAATATTTTTTCTCTGATATTCTTAGCCTCTATATACAAAGGTTCTGCTTTGTCATACAAGCCTTGACCTTTGTATAATAATGCCAAATTATTACAAGAAGTGGCATAATCAGCGTGTTGCTTACCCAAAACTTTTGCTCTAATTTCCTTTGCCTCTACAAATAAAGGTTCTGCTTTGTCATACAAGCCTTGAGTTTCGTATAGTTTAGCTAAATTATTGCACGAAGTAGCATAGTTAGGGTGTTCTTTGCCCAATACTTTTTCTCTGATATTCTTAGCCTCTATATACAAAGGTTCTGCTTTGTCATACAAGCCTTGACTTGAGTATAATAATGCCAAATTATTACACGAAGCAGCATAAACCGAACTTGTTGCGCCTAATATTTTTTCAAAGCTATTTTTTGTCCTTATGTATAAAGGTTCTGCTTCAGCATATAAGCCTTGTTTTTCGTATAAAGTTGCTAAATTGTTGCAGGCTTTGGCATACTCAAGGTGGTCTTCTCCTAAAGTCAAGCCTAAAATAATCACTACTTGTTTGCCATAAACCGTAGCCTCCTTATACTTACCTTGATAATAGGCAGATACAAGTAATTGGTTTAATACACCCGCATAAAGCGTGTCATTTTTACCCACCTCCTGCTCTACTAAAACTAAGGCTTCATTAAGAAATGAGTCAGCCTCTTGAAACTTTTGAGCCTGCAAAAAAGCAGTACCCATGCTATCCAACTCCTGCCACGTACTTTGGGCTTGCGCCGAAAACGAAATCAAAAAGAGAAAAACGAAAATGAGTGTTAATTTTTGCATTTTTTTTATGAGTTTGAATGTAATAAAATATTGTAATAGAACTAACAGTTCTCTGAGAACTGTTAGTTCTATTTTGAAAAAACTACTCCCCCACCATCACAAAAGCCCCCCAAAAATACGGCTCGGGAAACTTCGCTTTGAGCGAAAGCTGTGCGGCTTTGAAAGCTGCACGCTTGCTTTTTCCAGAAAGTAAGTTTTTATAAAATTCGGTCATCATGAGTTGGGTAGCCGTGTCGTCGACTTTCCACAAGGACATCAAAACCGTCTTCGCGCCTGCCTGCTGGAATGCACGCTGCAAACCAAAAACACCTTCGCCATTTTGGATTTCGCCAAGCCCCGTTTCGCAAGCGGAGAGGACGACGAGGTCGGTGCGATCGAGGGTGAGACTCAAGGCTTCCTGAGCCGTTAAGATGCCATTTTCTACCTCGACATTTTCGCCCGTGCGGAAACCCTGCTCCGCACCCGCCAGCAATAAACCCGAACGCAAAAGCGGATTGCGCAGCTGATACTTCACACGCTCAAACTCCTGCTCATTTTTGGGCATTTCTAAATCGCTTAGGAAAAAACCGTGCGTAGCAATATGCAAAATATCGGGATTTTCTAAGTTTTTAATGGCGGACTCTGATGCCTTTTCGTCCGTGTAAGTGTAGGCTATTGCGCCGTTTTCTTGTGCGTACTTATAAATCGCCTCGATTTCTTTTCGTGTGCCCGGCAATTTTGAAACGCTACCGCCCGCATTCATAAAATTAAAGGCTCGAGAGGTATCGCTATCCATCAAAATTTCTAATTCATCCTCGTCCGTAAAAAAAGGTTCGTAAGGCTTGTTATCCTCTTCGGGCAAGCCAAAAGCGTAATCGGGATAACCAAAAAGGTGGATTAAGTAGTCTCGATAGTTGGGTAGCGGTGCATCAGATTTGCCCTTCAGCGAGATAATATCGCGACTGCTACTGAGCAAATGAATAGAGAGTTCCTCCTCGAGATATTTTTCGGTTTGCGGATTATAAAGCGTACCGATATTGATTTGATGATACAAACCATCGGGAGAAAAATACACCTTTTCAATGCCTTTGTACCGAGCTAAGGCATTCGCGATGGGCTGCCAAAATTTGTTGTAAGAAAGTGTATCCTCTACCCGCATACTCACGCTATTTCTGTAAAATCTTAGAAACTTTCCTTCGAGCTCACTGCCATTGTCTAAGAAAATCATCTCAGGTTGCTTTTTAGTTTTGGGGGTGATGATGAGGGCGACGTATTGGGTGTCGGCTGCGGAGAGTTTGGCATTGTAGCCCTCCACACGCAGAATCTCAACGATTACCTCGTTTTTAGCTAAGTTTTGTTTGATGTCCGTCCATTTGTAGTTGCGTTTTTGGGTAGCTTTCGCAAAAGCATCAGAGCGACGGGAGAGGCTGCGCTCGAGGTCGTTAGCTTGCCGGAGTAGCGAGTCGATGGAAATATTGCGCTGCGCTCGCTCCTCGATGGTGAGCTGTATGGCTTTACCGTAAAAATCCAAAATTCCCTTCCAGCGATTGTAATCCTCGATGAGTGCTTCGTCCTGGCTTGCCAGAATTTGCTTACGCATTTTTTGTGTGGACTCAAAAAGAATCCCCTTTTGCACCAATAGCACATCAAAAAGATGACCGCTTATCTCGGGATTCTCTGGGTAGTAAGTAAGTGCAAAACTGTAATAGTTCTTGAAAAAAAGGTTTATAGATTTTAGATATGCTTTTCGCTCTCTTTCTGAGAGTCTGGGTAAGGTGGTATTGATTTGTTGTAGTTTGTTATCGGTTGCTTCTCTGTAAAGCGGTTCGGCTTGCGCGTATAAGCCTTGACTTTTGTATAACAATGCCAAATTATTACAAGACTGGGCATAAGAAGGGTGCTGCTCACCTAAGACTTTTTCTTGTATTTTCTTAGCTTCGGTAAATAATAGCTCTGCTTTGCTATCTACTTTTTGTTCTCTATATAAATTTGCTAAGTTATTACAGGAGAGGGCATAAGAAGGGTGCATTCTACCTAAAACTTGTTCCTTGATATTTTTAGCTTCCAACAATAAGGATTCTGCTTTATCATACAAACCTTTTGATTGATAAAGCAATCCTAAGTTATTGCAAGAGTTAGAATAATCATAGTTACTTTTACCTAAAACTTGCTCTTGAATATTTTTAGCTTCAGTTAGCATACTTTCTGCTTTATCATAGGCTCCTTGTGAAAGGTAGAGGACTCCTAAATTATTACAAGAGGTAGCATAATCAGGGTGCTGCTTACCTAAGACTTTTTCACGAATTTCTTTGGCTTCTATCAATAGCGGTTCGGCTCGCGCGTATAAGCCTTGACTTTCGTATAAAGCTGCCAAATTATTACAAGAGGTAGCATAATCAGGGTTCTGCTTACCTAAGACTTTTTCGTATTTTTCTTTGGCTTCTATATAAAGTGGTTCGGCTTGGGCGTATAAGCCTTGACTTTCGTA
>JAFIER010000083.1 GCA_020832465.1 Bernardetiaceae bacterium | reverse complement strand
TTTTTTACTATATGAAGCCAATTATAACGAATTAAGTTCTTATAAAGTTTTGATTGCAAAGCATAAAAAGGCTATAAATACGCATTTTGCCGTAATTTTGGGAAAGAAATTACAAAAAAATGAACAAATTATGGGCGTTTTTTGCTTGAGTAAGCATAAAATTATTGTTTTATTTTTTAGTATCAAAATATTATGGCGTTCAGTTCTTTTTTCAAATTGCCTAAGCATCGTCGTTTTAGCTACGAACCTCGTGTATATAACTCTCAAAAAGAATCTCTTGAGAAGCGTAAGCGTACTATTGAAGCTCGTGTGGCGTATGAGAAAAAACGCTTAGCAGATACGGAGGAGGATTTTGAGTTGCGTCTTAAGCTCAATCGTGAGGCTTCTCCTATAAAAAATGCTTTGCGCAAAAAAGTTGTAGAAAAAGAGAGCCCTCTCTCACACCTTATGCCTTTGCTTTTTATAGGTCTTATCGGCACTTCTGTTTGGATATTTTTTGAGCAAGGTGGGGAAAGTTTTATGCCTTTGTACGCTGCTGGTGCAAGTTTTGTTACTTTTGTATGGATAAGGGTAAGGCAGGCTCGGCGATAGTTTTTCTATGTAATCTTGCAATGCTTAGGAAACTTCAAAAGCATTTTTTATGTTATATAGATAATAATCAGACAAAGATTGCGTTTTATTTCAAGTAAGAAGCATTTTTTGCTTCTTTTTTCATTATATTTGTATATGATTTCTTTTTTTACCGAAAACTCTTTTGTTATGAAGTTTAAAGCCCTTATTTTTGCAGCATTGATTTTATTAGGTGGTCTTTCCTCTTGTTCTTATAAAACCTGCGCTACTTACGCTAAAAACGATAAAGCAGAAAGTAGCCAAACTACAGATACAGTTGAAGAGAATCTTTAGTCAGAGCTGTAAAAAATCAGATTTTGTTTTTTACAATAGTTAAAATGCCCTTGAGAAGTTCTATGTTTGTCATAGCAAACTTACTCAGAGGGCATTTTTGCTTTAGGCTTTTTTAGGCTACCTCTTATTGTCATTATTCAAAAAAATTATATATTCTGTATTTACCATTCAATTTACCCGTACTTCTTATGTCTTCTGTAAAGTTATTTGCTGGTTCTCAATCTCTATACCTTGCTGAAAAAATTTCTACGGCTTATGGCAAGCCACTGGGTTCTCTTACATTGCAACGATTTAGCGATGGTGAAATGTCTCCGAGTTATGATGAGTCTATCCGCGGTTGCGATGTTTTTATCGTGCAATCTACGTTTCCTCCTGCGGATAATCTTTTGGAGGTTATGCTTATGATAGATGCGGCAAGGCGTGCATCTGCTGGATCTGTAACGCTTGTTATGCCTTATTTTGGATATGCAAGGCAAGACCGTAAAGACCGCCCTCGTGTCAGTATTGCATCTAAACTTATTGCCAATGTACTCTCTGCCTCTGGCGCAACGCGTGTGATGACCTGCGATTTGCATGCTGGACAGATTCAAGGTTTTTTTGATATTCCTGTAGACCACCTCTACGCCTCTGCGATATTCGTACCTTATATTTCGTCTTTAAACTTAGATAACCTTGTATTTGCATCGCCTGATGTAGGTGGTGTGGCGCGTGCGCGTGCTTATGCTGCACATTTTGGTGCGGATATGGTTGTTTGCGATAAGCACCGAAAGCGTGCAAACGAGGTAGATTCTATTCAAGTAATTGGCAATGTAGAGGGTGCAAATGTAATCATTATTGATGACCTTATTGATACGGCTGGTACAATGTGCAAAGCCGCCGAAGCATTGATGGAAAAAGGGGCTATTTCTGTGCGCGCCGTAGCGACCCACCCCGTACTTTCTGGAAAGGCTTATGAAAATTTAGAAAAATCTGTTATTCAAGAGCTTGTTGTGGCTGATACCATACCCCTTAAGCAAAAATCTGATAAAATTAAAGTGCTTTCTGTAGCCGAACTTTTTGCTAAAGCCATCAGAAAAATTCACGACCAAGAATCTATAAGTACACTTTTTATCTAACCCAATAATATGCTGGACTTTATATAGAAATGACATGGCTGGCTTTGAGCGATGTCATTTCTATAGAGGCTTTCCAAAGTAGCGTTAGTTTGCTATTTTTGCTTTCAATTCTCCACAATCAATCATTGTATGAATACAAATTACAAAATTTATACGCATCGTCTGGATTTTCGCTTTGATGCGGGTACTTCTCGGGGCATTTTGCGCACGCACCAAGTATATTATGTGGTATTGTCATCTCATGGTATTACAGGAGTGGGCGAGGCTGCGCCGCTCAGGGGCTTGAGCCTTGATGATATTCCAGACTTTGGCAAACAAGCAAGCCAAACATTAGCTTCACTCACCTACGTACCCGATTTTGAACAGATTTCAACGTTTGTGCCTGCTCATTTACCAAGTTTGCGATTTGCACTCGAGACTGCCGTTTTGGATTGGCAGCACAAAGGGCAGCGTATGATTTTTGATCATGATTTTTATCGCAATAAGCAGCCATTGCCTATCAATGGATTGATTTGGATGGGTGAAGCTGATTTTATGCAAGCACAAATTTCACAAAAAATCAAAGAGGGGTTTTCTTGTATCAAAATGAAAATTGGTGCAATTGATTTTGATACTGAAATTTCGCTACTCAAAAGCATCAGAGAAAAGTTTGATGCCTCTCAAATTACATTGCGTGTAGATGCCAATGGGGCTTTTTTGCCGAGCGAAGCACCTGAAAAATTAGCGCGCCTTGCCGACTTAGATTTGCATTCGATAGAGCAACCTATAGCCGCAGGGCAAGTAGATGCTATGGCGAAACTCTGCCGTGAAAGTCCCATAGCTATTGCGCTCGACGAGGAGCTTATCCCAGTCCAAAAAAAACAAGAAAAACGAGCTCTTTTACAAACAATAAAACCGCCTTTTATTATCCTCAAACCCACACTACTTGGCGGGATTGCCGCTACGCAAGAGTGGATAGAAGTGGCTCAAGAGTTGGGTATAGCTTACTGGCTCACTTCTGCCTTAGAGTCTAATATTGGACTCAATGCCATTTCGCAGTTTTGCGCTACGCTCAATCCTAAGCTACCACAGGGGTTAGGTACGGGGCAGCTTTATAGCAATAATATTCCCTCGCCTTTGTCTATCGAGCGTGGTCATATTTTGTATGATAAGCATAAAAAATGGCTTTTTGATATAAACGATTTACAACCTCTTGACCTTGTATAAAGTATGAACGATTTTACACTTTATTTAAAACTCGGCTACGAGCATATTTCTGATGTTTCAGGCTACGATCATATTCTTTTTGTCATAGCACTTTGCGCTGTATATCATTGGAATAAATGGCGGCATATTCTCATTTTAGTTACGGCATTTACGCTCGGGCATAGCATTACGCTTGCGCTCACTACCTTGGATTATATTCCGCTTAATGCTGATATAATAGAATTTTTGATTCCTGTAAGTATCCTTGCTACTTGCCTGCTCAACCTTGCCAAGCCAGAGGCTAAGGTTGTGAATTGGAAGCAAATGCGAGGGCGTTATTTGTTGGCTTTAGGCTTCGGACTTATTCACGGCATGGGGTTTGCTAATTATTTACGTGCACTACTCATTGATAGCGAAAGTTTGATACTGCCACTTTTTGCTTTTAATGTAGGCTTAGAACTCGGACAGCTTATTATTGTAGCTATTGCATTGCTTGCTGCTTTTGTAGCATTCAAAATTGGCATAACCCAAAAACAATGGAACATCGGTATTTCCGTGATTGTAGCAGCCTTTGCCTTACATTTAATGTACGAAACGTGGGTGTTTTAAGTCTTGAAAATTAAATACTTAAATGACCCAAGTAAAAAAAATGAAAAAAAAATTACAAAGTATTTGGTGCTTAAAAAAAAAGCTATTATATTTGCATTGCAATTAAGGGAAACAGCGCATCAAAAACGTTGATAATTGCTTTTATAAAACCCCATTGCCCTGTAGTTTAATTGGCAGAACAGCTGGTTTTGGTCCAGTCAGTCGAGGTTCGAGTCCTCGCGGGGCAACGCAATTCAAACAAAAAAGCATCTTACCTAAAAGTAAGATGCTTTTTTGTTTCAATACCTATCTTACATTTGGTGAGGACAGTCAATACGGCGATAAAATTTGAGTAATATATTTCTTGGGTGTACGACAACTTTGCTAAATAAGCCCAGAACTAACAGTTTTCGAAAAACTGTTAGTTCTGAAACTACCTAAGTCGATTTACCAACTTGACGTACACCCTATTTCTTGGCAGCTCCCTAAAGGTTTTGTAAGAAGTCAGCACGAATACATCTTACAAATTAAAATATTTTTGCAAACCCTTCCTTAGTACTTGATGCTGGGCTAATTAAGCAAAACTTGTCGTACACCCCATTCTTTCCATAGCGTAGCATTTGCCCCCTCGCCTTTATCTACTGTTAGCTGATAGTTAGGAAGATACTGCACAGTATTACACAAGCAGAGTAGGCAAAACATTTTTAGGTTCAGTAAAGTTAAAAGATAACACAAGCTCAACACCTATTCACTCAAACCTATGATATATCCCATAATATTTGCTCTATTCTTTATCAATATGATGACCGATAGCCTTGTTCTTTTTGATTTTACTACAAAAACGCCTGCCAATAGCTGGCAAATCGTAGATGACGGCGTAATGGGAGGACGCTCCGCAGGTAAGTTTTTTATCCATTCAGAAGGGCACGGGGTTTTTGAAGGGAAAGTTTCCTTAGAAAATAATGGTGGATTTTCTTCGGTGCGGCACGGCTTCCAGCCCAAATCCATCGCAGGCTATACGCGGCTTATCATTCACCTTAAAGGAGATGGCAAACGCTATCAAGTGCGTCTGAAATCAAGCCAATCAGATTATCACTCTTATATTGCGTACATAGATACGCAAACAGATTGGCAGACTGTAGAGATTCTGCTCTCCGAGATGTATCCTTCATTCAGAGGGCAGCGGCTCAATCGTCCGAATTATGCAGCTGTTCAGCTCTCCGAAATTGCATTTTTGATAGGTAATAAAAAAGCAGAGGATTTCCAACTCATGATTGATAAAATCGTGCTAAAATAAATCAAGGAGCGCATATTTTGCCATAAAGTTGTTGCTAAGTAAAGCTACCTCTCTTTCCCAATTCGATGACTTCTAAATTTTGTATTTTAGCATTCGTTATTTCAAATCTCAAAAGGGTTGCTACTTGGTGAAAGCCGTGCTTGCCAGCAGCGCCTGGATTCATATATAAAAAAGGCTCAAAACGCGTATCGGGCATGACCCTCAAAATATGAGAATGTCCACAAATAAAAAGCTGCGGCTTTATGCTTTTAATTTGGTCAGTAATTCCTTTTGCATAACGCTTAGGATAGCCACCGATATGGGTAATAAATACCTTTACACCTTCGCAATCAAAAACTAAGGATTCTGGAAAGCGACGGCGCATATTTGCATCATCAATATTTCCATAGACGGCACGCAAAGGCTTAAAAGCTTCGAGCTTATCAACGACCTGCTCACTGCCGATATCACCTGCATGCCAAATCTCATCGCAATCTTGAAAATAATTAAATATTTGTGGGGATAGATAAGCATGCGTATCGGAGAGCAATCCAATTTTTTTCATAAAAAGTATTTATTTTTTTGTATGCTATTTTTCTTTTTTCAACGGCATACACGAGGTATAAGTTCGTTTTTCTGGTTTTAAATAAGTGGTGTACATTTGATGTAAAAGTTGAAAAATTGCTCAAGATTTCTTATTTTTGTGAGTTATATACGCCTAAACTTTTTATGTGCCATGACTTTAATACCTTCTTCTGCTTCGTCGGTATCTGTATCAGACGAGCCTTTAGTGGCTATTGATTTGATAGACCCTAAGGTAAAAAAAGGGGAGTTATTTTTGCAGCCCACTATCTGTCAAAACTATATTCAAGGTATCAAAACTCAGCGCGATGAATGGGTTTATGATATTTCTGTTTCTCATTTGGCAATGCGTATGCGTGAGTTTGTGGCTGTATATGAGTCGGAGCGTCAGCGTTTACAAAATTTGCGTACCTCTCACCCACAAAAAAAGCTACTTCAAAGCGATTTAAATACTTTCATCAAGTGGGATAGGGAGTTATGCAAATACTTAAACCGCGATTTGGCTTTTGAGTTTGATTCTGCTGCTATTTATAAAGCTGCTTATCGTCCTTTTGTGCATCGTTATTTGTATTTAAGCAAGCATAGTGTAGGCATGACGTATCAGTGGTTAGAGGGTTATACGGCCTTATCTAACAACCGCTATTTGACCTTTACAGCCCCTCAAAATTTCAAGCCTTTTCATTGCCTTATGACGGCACAAATACCGGATTTGCATTTTACGGGTAACTCCATTTGCATACCGCTATACCGCATAAATGAAAATGGGAAGGCGGTTTATAATATCAGTGATAATGCTGTGGATATTTTTAAGCGGCATTATAGCCAAGCGTCTATAAAAGTGCGTAGCAGGGGGGTAAAAAAGCTCAGTCAAATTATCCAAGAGCAAAAACAAAAACAAGAGGAACGACTCGAGCAAATCAATAAAGAAACGATTTTCTATTATTGCTATGCCGTTTTGCACTATCCAGCCTATTTAGAGTCCAATCAAAAACAACTAAAAAATGAATATCCTAAAATTAAACTTTATCCTGATTTTTGGAAATTTGCTGAAATAGGTAAGCAATTAGCTGATTTGCATTGCAACTTTGAGCATGAAGCACCTTACGATAAAGCAGTACTGAGCAAAACCAACTACAATCAAGCCTTTTCGCATACACAAATCAAAGCCTCTGCTGAAAAGCAAAGCCTTGTATTGAAATATGAAAAAACAGAAATCAAGCTCGAGCACCTGCCTACAAGCCTATGGACTTATCGCCTCGGTAATAAAAGTGTAATCTCATGGCTTATAGATCAGCACAAAACACGAAAAATGCGTTACCTACCTAAAAAATTTCAACACTATAGAATCAATGACTATGCCCAAGAGTGGATTTCGCTCCTGCTCAAAGTAGCACAAGTGGCAGAAAAAACACAAAAATGTATTGAAAAACTCTAAAATTTAGGTTTAAAAATTTATTTTAGCAAAATTTTATGGGTTTAAAACCACTGTTTTAAAAAAAAATATACTAACTTTGCAAGTCAGTATCTTTGCCTGATTTAGAATCATAGAAATTTATATCGTTCGTATGGAAAATAATACAGTTGCTAAGAAGCTCGATGGGCTACTCAAACTACAAGAAATAGACTCTAAGCTCGATGAAATTCGTAAGATTAGAGGCGACCTGCCTGAGGAAGTCCAAGACCTCGAGGACGAAATAGAAGGCTACAAGACCCGAGCAGGAAAGTTTCAAAAAGAACTTACTGAACTTAAGGCTTTTATCAAAAATGAAGAGGAAGCCATTAAAGAGCATCAAAAAATTATTAAAAAATACGAAGAGCAGCAGCTCGACGTAAGAAATAATAGAGAATACGAAGCACTTGTAAGAGAAGTCGAAAATAAAGAACTCGATATTAAACTCTCGCAAAAAAGCATTCGCGAAACTGTAATAAAAGTAGAGCGTAAGGAAGCACAAATCGAAGAAATTCAAGTCGTGCTCAAAGACAGAGAAGAAGACTTGGAAAGCAAGCGTGCAGAGCTCGATAAAATTATTGCCGAAAACGAAGACGTAGAAAACAAACTGCGCAAAGAACGTGAAAAAAGAAAAAAAGGCGTAGAAGAACGACTCTATAAAGCCTATAACAAGCTACGTCTCAATGCAAGAAACGGACTTGCTATTGTCCACGTCAAAAGAGATGCTTGTGGGGGTTGTTTTAATATCGTACCGCCACAGCGGCAAGTAGATATCAAAGAACGAAAAAAAATCGTAATATGCGAACATTGTGGGCGAATTCTCGCTGATGTAGAAGAACATATCAAACCCGAGAAAAAAAGAACTGTACGCAAAAAACGAACGACAAGAAAGAAAAAAGAAGAGGAAGAAACGGCTAATTAAAATCTTGCTCTTAGCAATATAGTTTAGGGGTTAGAAATAACATTTTTCAAAAAAATGTTATTTCTAACCCCTAATTTGTATCTACATAGTTTAAAGGCAATTTGCGACTTATGCAAGCCCTAAGTCGCTCATTGTTTTGTCTTTAATACCTGCTTTTTCAGCTTTTTTGAGTAGCTCCTCAAGTAGGCTTGTGGTATGCTCATCTTTGCTCATTTGTAGCATACGCAATAGCAGTGCAGAGAGGCTCAGATTTCGCATATCTTCGCTTGAGATACCAAACTGCGCTACAATAGTTTTGATTTTAGCAGGTAGGTTTTTCAAATCCGTACCTTCTCCCATGAGTCCATTTTTAAGGTCTTGTGCCACTTGACTACTTTCGACAAATCTATCAATCATTTTTCCATTGGAAGCGGCTTGTAAGACCCGGTCATAGAAATTAGTATCTCCACCAATGATTTCAATTTTAGAAGATTTGAGCGCTTCGCCTAAGATTTGCGCTTGCGATGCGGCGACGTGTTTTTGCAAATCGATGCTTGCCAATTCGATTTCTTTTCGTTGGTTGAGCTCGAGTTTTAAGATTTCCATATCTCTTCCGATGTCGTTCATAGCCTTGACAGCTTCTGCTTCTGCTGCGATTCTCTTCGATTCGATGAGTGCTTTTTTCTCTTCGATTTCTACTTCTGCGTCTCCTTTTTTGCGAATAGCTTCGGCGAGCATTTCTGCGGTATTGGCTTCTACTGTGGCTTTTTTCTCTGTTACATCAGCCTCTGCAAATCCTTGTTTTTTAGCTGCTTCTGCTTTTGCTTCTATGGCAACGGCTTCTGCAAGTGCTTCTTTTTCAAGAATTTTAGCTCTGATGCTTCCTCTTTCAAGCTCGAGTTCGATATCTACTTTTCCGAGCTTTTGATTGGCTTCGGACTGCGATTGGGAAGTAAGCCTGATTCCATCGGCTTCTGCGCCAGCTTTGAGTCGTATTTTTTCAGCGTCAGCTTCGCCTTCTTTTTTAGCAGCTGCGGCTTTTGCTTCTATGATTTGCGCTTCTGCTAATCCTTCTGCAGCAAGCTCTACGGTATGTGCTTCTGCCATTACTTTTTTAGCCTGCGATTCTTTCTGTGAAGTTTCGAGTGCCGTAGTGGCTTCTATTCGGCGTTGCTCTGCAATACCCTCGGCTTCGAGCTGTCGTTTTTGTTTTTCTAAATCAGCGGCTTTTGTAGCTGCTTCTGCGGCTTTAATTTCTTTGAGGTAAGCCTCCTCTGCAATTTGCTCTGCTTTTTTGATAGCGACGGATTTTTCACGGTCGGCAGCGGCGAGTGCTTCAATATCTTTGGTTTTTTCGCGCTCTTCGACTACGGCTTTCTCCAGCATCACTTGCTCTCTCAATACTTCTTGAATATTTTTACGCTCTTCGGCAACGGCACGCTCTCTCTCGATGTTTGCAATCTCTACAACTCTTTTTCTTTCAGTTATTTCGAGCGATACTTCCTTTTCAGTAATTTCGCTTTCGAGTTTTTCCATGCGCTCTCTTTTCTTTTGCGTAAGCATAAGTTCACGAATTTTGTTATCCTCGAGGATGCTAATTTCTTGCTCTTTAGCTACACGTGCTTTCGAGGCTTTACCTTCTTCTTCTTCTTGAATTTTGATAGCATCGGCACGCTCTCTGGCTTTTATGGAGTTCATTTCCTTGTTGTTACGCTCTTCGACCTCTACACGCTGTCGCTCCGACTCAGCAATTGCTTCAGCCGCAATCGTATCTTGTTGTTTGATACGCATACGCTCCTCGTTGGCAATTTTATTTGATTCTATGCGTTTTTCGGCAGTAATTTCACGAATTTTTCGGATACCTTCACCGTCGAGTACATTTTGGTCGTTAAGTGCTTCTATAGGTGTTTGCTCAAGGTAATCAATGGCACAGTCATCGAGGTGGTAGCCGTTTAGGTCTTTTCCAATAACGTGTAGGATATCCTCACGAAATTCTTTTCTTTTGTTGTATAAATCTACAAAATCAAAGTTTCGCCCTACGGTTTTAAGTGCCTCTGAAAACTTAGTTTCGAAAAGATCTCTCAAAAGATCGCGGTCGGAAGCTCGCTCACAGCCTACAGATTTTGCTACGGCTTTAACGGCATCGAGGTCTTTTTCTATTCTAATAAAAAAATTGACTTTGATGTCTGCTCTAATATTGTCTTTACAAATCAAGCCTTCACCTTCTTTTCCAATTCTTTTGATCTCAAGGCGTGTAACGGATATATCCATCAAATCGGCACGGTGCAAAATCGGAATAACAAAAATACCCTTGTCAAAAGCGACTTGCAAACCTCCCATGCCGCTACGTACTAAGGCTTTTCCTTGTGGTACTTTCCGATAAAATTTGGCAATCATGGCAATCATACCAAAGACTACCACAATAACTGCAATGGCAACGACAATGCCTGCATTAGTTAAAAACTCCATAATTGAGATAAGTTTAAGTGTTTGTAAAGTTTGATAAAAATAATGTTATTATTGAAGTATATGAAAAAACATTGAAAAAAATACGCTTTTTGCCCAAATTAAGGATATCGCCTATTCTTGATAAGGCTCGACAAGATAGATTTTTTTATCGGCATTATAAGCTAAAATCAAAACCTTTTCGTTGCTTTCGATGCGTTCTTCATGGGCAGGGCGCACCGTGAGAGAAAACTCGCCCTGCCCCTCTATATGCACTAATGCCTGCCCAATTCCCCCTTGGCGCGCGCCAATGCGCATCGTTCCGATTTTTCCCACAAATTCAGGACGCTCCTCTTTTGAAAGTTTTGAAAAAAGGGGAACAAGCGGGTTGCTAATATACTTAGTAAAGAGCATAGCCACTATAAAAAAAACAGGCATAAGCGCATAAGAAATCCAAAGATTACCACCCGTAAAAAAATGGTTGCTAATCATGGCAAAAAGCCACATAAGCAAAATAGCAAGGCTCATGACAAGCATAAAAGGAAGTACACCAAAGTTAAAAAAACTGAGCACTTGGCTAAATCCGCTACCACCATTGCCGCCAGCATCGATGTCAGCATCGAGTGCCAACTCTTTTTGGATATGTAAATCAGTATCGAGATCAACATCTAAGTCAATATCTGCATCAGCATCGACATCAAAGTCCAAAAAATCCATATCTAATAGCCCAATAATATAAGAGAGCCAAAAGACCATAGACAGAAGAAGCATAATGGTATAGGGCAGATTAGCCCACTCAAAAGCTTCTAAAATAAAATCCATCATGATTGTGCTAATTTTAAAAGGTAAAATTTGTACGAACAAACTTGTAATCAGATAATTGTTTGGAATATACGCATTATCTATTCAATAATTCTGCATGTTTACAGTATTTTTACGTATTTTACACTACAAAGGTTAATCAAAACACAATATATTTTAATGATGAAAAAATC
>JAFIER010000140.1 GCA_020832465.1 Bernardetiaceae bacterium | reverse complement strand
CACCTTTAACTAAGTAAAATGCAGAACTAACTGACAAATAATCCTCCCCCCAGAAATAATAACATTTCTCAAAGAAATGTTATTTCTGGAGCGAGAATGTCTAGTAGTATGCTGAAAAATACATAATTTTCATTTTTTAGTAACCATAAAAAACGGACTTCATATTGAAGTCCGTTTTTTTTTGAGCAAATAATGATTTCAATACCACTTACTGTATGTTAAGTTGGTAAATCAACTTAGATAGTTTCAGCCTTCACAGTTTTTAAAGCTGTAGCCCGAAGCTCCAGTTTCGAAGTGGCTTATAACGAAGCTGGAGCTTCGTACTACAGGCATTAAAGATATTAGAGGTCAAATTTTTAGAAATAACATTTCTGAGATAATTTAGCAAAGTTGTCGTACGTCCCAAAAATATATAGTGGTGGCATGATTTAGGACAAAAAAACACCGCAATTTTACACTTCACGTGGAAATGTTATTGCGGTGTTTTTTTGCTTTTGTTTTAAAGCCTTGTTAGATGGATTCCTTTATTTCAGATTCTTCTTCCTCTTTACCATTGTTATTGGTATAGGTTTGATAGGCTGTTTCTTCTTCAAAAGGTCTTTTACCAATAAGGCGTTCGAGGTCGTATTGGAATAAAACTTCTTTTTCTAAGAGTTCCTTAGCAATAATTTCGAGTGCATCTTTATGCTTCGAGAGTAGCTTTTTAGTGCGCTCGTAGGCATCAGAAATTAATTTTTTGACTTCTTGGTCTATGATTTCAGAAGTTGCTTCTGAATATGGTTTAGAAAAATACTCTGAACTTTTTGGGTCGTAATAAGAGATATTTCCAAGTCTTTCGTTCATACCATAAATAGTAACCATGCTGTATGCCATTTTAGTAATTCTTTCGAGGTCTGAGAGTGCACCTGTTGAAATTTTACCAAAAACAAGCTCTTCGGCTGCTCTTCCGCCTAATGCCATACAAATCTCATCAATCATTTGCTCTGTTGTATGCAAAAACTGCTCTTTGGGCAGGTATTGCGCATATCCTAATGCAGCGACACCGCGTGGTACAATACTGACTTTTACCAAAGGGTCTGCATGTTCTAAGAACCAGCCGGCTACGGCGTGCCCTGCTTCGTGATAAGCTACGGTACGCTTTTCGTTGGGCTGTATAATTTTATTTTTCTTTTCCAAACCTCCAATAACTCTATCTACGGCATCTTGGAAATCTTTCATATCAACTTCTTTTTTGCGCTTACGAGCGGCTATAAGGGCGGCTTCGTTACAAACATTTGCAATTTCAGCACCAGCAAATCCTGGTGTTTGAGCTGCTAATTTACGGGCATCGACTTCTGCTGCGAGTTTTAAGTTTGTCAAATGCACTTTAAAAATAGCTTCTCTACCCTTTATATCTGGTTTATCTATACTGATTTGCCTATCAAAGCGTCCGGGACGCAAAAGAGCGTTATCTAATACATCGGGGCGGTTTGTAGCGGCCAGAATGATTACGCCCGCATCAGTAGAAAAACCGTCCATTTCTACAAGGAGTGAGTTGAGTGTATTTTCTCTCTCGTCGTTTGAGCCGGGCATACGTCCACCACCTCTTGATCGCCCTATGGCATCAATTTCATCGATAAAAATGATACAAGGTGCTTTTTCCTTAGCTTGTTTGAAGAGGTCGCGCACACGTGCTGCGCCTACGCCTACAAACATTTCTACAAAATCAGAACCTGAAAGCGAGAAAAATGGTACTTCTGACTCACCAGCTACGGCTTTTGCCAAAAGTGTTTTACCAGTGCCGGGAGGTCCTACGAGCAGTACGCCTTTCGGAATTTTTCCACCGAGGTCTGTATATCTATCGGGATTTTTTAGAAAATCTACGACTTCTTCTACTTCTTCTTTGGCCTCGTCGAGCCCTGCTACATCTTTAAACGTAATTTTGACTTTATTTTCGGCATCAAAAAGCGATACTTTGGCTTTGCCTATATTGAAAATCTGACCGCCTGCGCCACCGCCCGCCATGCGGCGCATCAAATACCAAAAAACAACAAAAAGTAAGACTAAAAAGCCTACGCTATAAAATATACTTGAGAAATTATCACGTGAGTTATCCACTTTGATTTGCACGTGCTCACTCTCTGCAATATCTTTTTGAATATCATTAACAGCAGCCATAAGCGATTCTACAAGCTGTGGCGCTACTTCAAATTTATAATGAGGAGGGCGACTCGTACCAAATGGATTACGATTCTCAATTTCTTGTTTATAGGCTTCTTTGTTTAAAGCCTCTGGGCGCAATGTAACCTCTACGGTTTTGCTATTTACAATAATAATTTCGCTCACGTCCCCAGATTTGAGCATGCGTTCAAAACGAGCTTGGGTGGTCTCTATAGCATTGCTGCTATTAAAAAAAGTAATACTTACCACTGCTAGAATCAGGGCAATCAGTATCCATACTTGGTAGTTGCCACGATTAGGTGCATTCTTAGGTAAAATGTTTTTGTTCTTGTTATTTTTTTCTGCCATTGTAAACAGCCTTTATGATGATGCAAATAGAAAATTTGAAATAAAATAAAAGGTAATGCCAGCAAATGTAAATGTTTTGCTTTGACATTACGCTTATTGATAACCACCGATTTCGGTTTTATGTTTAAGATTAGGTGTGATGCCTTAGTTTAAGCATAAAAAAGACTGACAATTATGACAAACACGTCAAAGGCACTGTGCAGCTTAGGCATATTGCAAATTAAAAATTAAAATTTTAATTACTTTATGCGCCTTAAGGCTTAGCTTATATCTTCTATCCGTTTGATATGAGCATCACCCCATAGCTCCTCAAGGGCGTAATAATCTCGCTTATCAGCTTGAAATACGTGAACGACTACATCTACATAGTCTAAAATAATCCATTCACGCGTTTGCAAACCCTCTGTATGCCAAGGCGACTCTCCTGTTTTTTTGTGTGTAAACCCCTCTACGGATAAACGTATGGCATCTACATGCGTATCAGACGTACCCGTACAGATAACAAAGAAATCGGCAACTGCCTTTTGAACCTTACGCAAATCTAATACGGTAATGTCTTTTGCCTTGCGCTCTTGCATACCCTCTATGATCGTATTACAAAGCGTGTTTGAAGTTTTTTGTTGTGTTTTTATCATGTATGTATCAAAACTTGTAGTTTTATACAGCGTATTTAGCCTACGCTGTGCTTTACCAAATGTAAAATTAAATAATTTTGCGCAATAATCCTTATATTCGCAGCTTCTTACAGCAAATAAATAAGCATATTTAATAAAGATTATCACGTTGAGGGGTTAGAACTGCTATGCGTTCTGCCAGAACCCATAGCAGTTCTAACCCCTGATTAAAAATAGTGTGTTTGGCCTTATACCTTAGTTAATCAATACAAACCAAGGTAGGCTTTATTCAAAATAACCAAAACCATATACCATTGCACAAAATTCATACAAATACGCTTTTTATTGGGCAAAAGCTCATGTATCTGCCACTTTGTCAGTCTACTAATCAAAGTGCAAAACAATACATACGAGAAGGTAAGTTTTCAGAAGGCGATATCGTACTTACAGATATGCAGACTGCTGGGCGTGGGCAACGCGGTAGTGCTTGGGAGGCTGAGCCTTATCAAAACTTAACTTTTTCACTTATCCTCAAACCTCATTTTTTGGTAGCCGAGCGGCAGTTTTTGCTTAATCAAATAAGCTCGCTTGCACTTATAGATGCAATCATGGAGCAAACGGCTATTAGCTGTAGCATCAAATGGCCTAATGATATTTTTTATCATAATCAAAAACTTTCAGGTATGCTCATCGAGACTGCTATTCATAAAAATACACTACAATGGGCAGTAATAGGCATCGGTTTGAATGTCAATCAAAAGCATTTTGATACGCCAAGGGCGGTATCCTTAGCTCAAATTAGACCGCCCTATGCAACTGATATTCAAATAAATGTTATGCTTTCAAGCTTTTGCCGTCATTTTGAAAAATACTACCTACAGGCAAAACGAGGAGATTATACCAGCATTAAGGCACTGTATCTGAAAAATTTGTACCAGTTTCAAGAGGTCTGTTCCTATAAAGATTGTAATAATCAGCAACTTTTCAAAGGGCAGATTATTGGCATAGACGCACAAGGCAAACTTGCTATTGCTACAAACGACCAGCGTGTACGCTATTTTGCTTTTAAAGAAGTTGAATTTTCTTATTCGTAGTTCTTAGTTTTGTTGCTTTAAATCAATATTTTACCTTTTGCTACATAGCATATTCAGACATAAATTTGATACGCATAAGCCTAATTTCTTCTTCTGAAAAGTCTTCATCACCGAGCTCCTCCATAGCAGCGGCGATATTATCAGTATCGGCTTCCATGAAGTAATCATAAATTTCTTCTTGTCGCTCCTCGTCCATAATGCGATTGATATAATAATCGAGGTGCAACTTTGTGCCGGAGTAGCATATATGCTCGATCTCCTCGATAAGCTCATCTAAGGAAAGGTTTTGCGCTTCTGCGATTTCTTCCAAATCTACTTTTCTATCGATTTGTTGGATAATAAAAATCTTGACCTTAGATTTGTTAGCCGTAGATTTGACAAGCACATCGGTAGCGGTTTCGATGTCGTTATCCTCTACATATTTTTTAATTAAATTGATAAAAGGCTTGCCAAACCGCTTTACTTTTCCAAGCCCAACGCCATTGATTTGAGTGAGCTCCTCTTCTGTTACGGGGTAAACCGTTGCCATTTCAAGTAGTGAGGGGTCTTGAAAAATTACAAAATGAGGCAGGTTTTCTTGCTTTGCAATGCGTTTGCAAAGTTTGCGCAACTGCTCGTAAAGCCCTTGGTCGTAAGAGGGGGTGTTGTCCGTTACATCATCTACATCGCCTTCTTCTTCTTCTCCTTGTGCTTGCTCTTGGCTAATTTCTACTGACTGCGGGCGTGCCAAAAAGTTTTTACCTTTTTCAGTGAGTTTAACGACATTAAGCCTATCTATGTCTTTGGTTAAAAAACCTTTGAACATGGCTTGACGCAATACGGATTGCCAAAAAGCATAATCGTACTCTGCACCAGCACCAAAAACGGATAGTTTATCCTGCTCGTAACTCTCGATATAATCATTGGTTTTGCCTAAGATAAGGTCAATGAGATGATTTTTTTCAAAGTGCTCTGCAGTGCTACTCACAGCCTCCAGGACAATACGAATAAACTCTTTGCCCTCTATGCGCATGCTGTGGCGTATTTTGCAATTATCGCAGTGGTTTCCACCATGGTTACATTTAGCCTCGTCGTAAGCCTCGCCAAAATAATACAAGAGTTGTAACCTTCGGCAAAGTTTAGATTCGGCATATAGCGATATTTCTTGCAACAGATAGCGTGCATTTTCACGCTCTGTAACAGATTTATCTTTATTAAATTTTTCTAATTTTTGAATATCGGCAGTATTATAAAACATCAAACAGTGCCCTTCGAGACCATCTCGCCCAGCACGCCCTGTTTCTTGGTAATAACCTTCTAAGGATTTAGGTACGTCGTAATGAATAACAAAACGCACGTCGGGCTTATCAATACCCATACCAAATGCAATTGTAGCGACAATGACATCGGCTTCTTCGTTAAGAAAAGCATCTTGATTGCGCACGCGAGCGGAAGCCTCAAGCCCCGCATGATAAGGCAGGGCTTTTACGTCATTGATACGCAAAAGCTCGGCAATCTCCTCTACTTTTTTACGACTTAGGCAGTATATAATTCCTGATTTGCCTTTATGTTTTTTGATAAACTTTATGAGTTGTTTATCGACATCTTTATCCTTAGGCTGCACTTCGTAGTACAGATTCTCACGATTAAAAGAAGATTTGAAGATGCTTACATCGTCCATGTGTAGGTTTTTCTCTATATCGAGTTGTACCTTGGGCGTAGCAGTAGCGGTAAGCGCAATAATAGGCAAATTCCCAACCTCTTCTATAATCTGACGGATCCGCCGATACTCGGGGCGAAAATCATGCCCCCATTCAGAGATACAGTGCGCCTCATCAATAGCAAAAAAAGAAACATTGGCTTCACGCAAAAAAGCAATATTAGACTCCTTGGTCAATGACTCAGGAGCCACGTAAAGCAATTTTACTTTGCCTTCGAGGGTTTCTTTTTTGACCCGTTTGATTTCAGACTTCGAGAGCGTCGAATTTAAAAATTCCGCTTGCACACCTACGGCATTGAGCTGATCCACTTGATTTTTCATCAGTGCAATGAGTGGTGAAATCACAACTGCCGTACCCGGTTGCACAATAGCTGGGAGTTGGTAGCATAAGGATTTGC
This sequence comes from Bernardetiaceae bacterium, assembly GCA_020832465.1. Lineage (GTDB taxonomy): Bacteria > Bacteroidota > Bacteroidia > Cytophagales > Bernardetiaceae > JAFIER01. Next base: position 23,271 of record JAFIER010000140.1, on the reverse strand, counting down.
CCGCACCCGTCGGCATGATGACGAAGGTGTTTTTGCCACTAAGCAAATTATTGATAATGGCTTCTTGGTTGCCACGAAATTGATTATATCCGAAGACCTCTTTGAGGCTTTTCTTTAGATTTATTTTTTGTTCGACCATAAAAACAAAATACAAGGATTTATTTTGGCGTAGTAGGTAGTATGTATAAGGCATGTAGCCTAAAAAGCTATCTTTGTTGTTATGCAAGGCTAATGCTATACAAATTTAGAAATATTTGGAAAACAACAAAAGCATAAAGCATAAAATAACTTTTTACATCACTACTGCACGCCAGTTTAATAATGTAAACCGAAGGTAAGATACTAAAAAGTAAGGGATTCCAAAAAAAGTAAGGCTTTTTTTTGGAAAAAAGAGGAAATAAAGTAGTTATTTTCTGTATTGGTTGATCATAACGCGTACTTGTTGCTCGTCTATCCACCCCAAAATCTGACGAATAACTTTTCCTTCTGTATCTATAAAGTAGTTTGTAGGTAGTAGCTCATCAACTTTATAAAGACTTGACAAACTGCCATCTGTATCTGCTATCATCGGAAATGTAGCCTCAAACTTTTCTTGAAACTCCTGCGATATTTTTTTTTCTTGTTTGACGTTGATCACTAAGATTTCAAAATCATCACTTTTGAGTTTTTCGTAGTATGCCTGCGTATCAGGAAATTCTTTTTTGCAAGCGGGGCACCAGTCTGCCCAAAAATAAAGCATCACGACTTTACCTTTATAATCCGATAGCTTTACTGTTTTGCCTTCCAAGGTTTGCACTTCAAAGTCTGGTGCTTCGCTACCACGTGGAAGCCCCTTCTCTTCGGCGCACGCCCCTAAAACAAATACAAGAAGCAAACTCATGCATAGCAGCAGGCTTGCATAATTGCGGTACAAGGCTAATTTGCAATTTTTATAGGTATTCAAACAAAATATTAGGATTTTCATTCTTCATTTGATTTGTTTTGCAAAATTTCTTTGATGTCTTGCATGATCTTATTAAAAAGATGCTCCGTAGTGGATTGCGATGCAGATTCAGAATAAATACGTATAATAGGTTCGGTATTTGAGCCTCTTAAATGCACCCATTCATCACCAAAATGAATTTTTACACCATCTATCGTACTGATAGGTTGGTTTGCATATTTTTTGGCAATTCCTTCGAGTACTTTGCCTAAATCTAAATCGGGCGTAAGCTCAATTTTATTTTTGGCAATGTAGTATGTAGGATAAGTCGAGCGCAACATTTTTGCACTGCCTTTAAATTTTGCCAAATGGCTTAGAAAAAGGGCAATACCGACAAGTGCATCTCGTCCGTAATGCAATTCAGGATAAATAATACCGCCATTGCCTTCTCCACCGATGATAGCTTGGCGAATTTTCATTTCTGCGACTACATTGACTTCGCCTACGGCAGAGCTAAAATGCTCACCGCCATTTTTGATGGTAATTTCTCGTAATGCCTGCGTGGAGGATAGGTTCGAGACTGTATTACCACCGCCATTATTTTTTAAGACGTAATCAGCTACAGCTACTAAGGTATATTCTTCGCCGAAGGGTGTGCCGTCTTCACAAATAAATGCCAAACGATCGACATCAGGATCTACAACAATACCCAAGTGATAGCTCCCACGCTCAAGCACAGAGCTAATTTGTGTGAGATGCTCGGGGAGTGGTTCTGGATTATGCTCAAAAATACCAGTAGGTTCGCAGTTTAGTTTTTCGATTTGCGTAACGCCTAAGGCTTCTAAAAGCATAGGTACGGCTATGCCACCAGACGAGTTTATACCATCTACGACTACGGAAAAGTTTTTAGCTATAATCGCATCTTTATCTACAAGGGGTAAAGCCAAAATATATTCAATATGTTTTTCTATGTAGTCATTTTTTTGTGTATAACTACCTAAATCACTGATTTTTGCGTATTCAAAACTATCTGATTCTGCTAAACTCAGAATTTGCTGACCCTCTTCTGCCGAGATAAATTCACCTTCGGCATTGAGTAGCTTGAGTGCATTCCAATTGCCTGGATTATGGCTTGCTGTGAGTATAATGCCACCTAATGCAGATTCTTTGATAACTGCCATTTCTACGGTAGGCGTTGTCGAGAGTCCTAAATCAATAACATCAATACCAAGTGATTGTAGGCTTACACTGACAAGTTTGCTTAGGCTTTCGCCTGATATACGGGCATCACGTCCGATGATTACTTTTTTCTCGCTTGTGCTTTCTTTTGCTAAAAGGCGCATGCCATAAGCAGAAGTAAACTTAACTACGTCTAAGGGAGAGAGGCTCTCACTAGGTTTGCCACCGATAGTGCCCCGAATACCTGAAATAGATTTGATTAAAGTCAAGGTGCTTTCTTATTTTGTTAAAAAATAGGGTAATAATCCGTTAATATATGGATAAGACAATCAGATACTTAAAAATTACTACGACCGTTTGATTTTTAGGTTATAAAAATGATTAGGCGTAATTTATGCTTTACGAGTAGGTATCTTGAACTTTGTTAAGCTTATATCCTTTAAGCAAATTTACATAAAAATATTGACTTGCATAGCTATTTAACAAGAAAAAAGAAATAACATGGGCATATTGCCATGTTATTTCTTTTTGTAAATCATAAAACACACCTTTTAGTACTCAGGGGCAGACATTATTACGTTTAGTAGGGCTGCATTTTATATTGAATCGCTAATGTAATCTTATGCCCCCCAAAAACACATTCGCCGTGTTTGCTGTCCAAACACCAATGAGAGCTATAGCATAGGCATAAAAAGCAAATCTATGCTACGGCTTCAGGTCAAGTGCAATAATATCTATGAGTTTGTGTTTTTTTTAGTTTTTACTTTTGGAAGCGAGCGGCTACAACTAAATCTTTGTTGCTACCCTTTTCCCAATCATAAAAACCGATACCTGATTTTGCGCCTTTATGTCCGGCTGTTACCATATTGACAAGCAGTGGACAAGGTGCGTATTTTGGATTGCCAAAACCTTCGTAAAGGACTTCCATAATAGATAAGCAAACATCGAGACCGATAAAATCAGCAAGTTGTAGCGGTCCCATAGGGTGTGCCATACCGAGCTTCATAACGGTATCGATTTCAGTTACGCCTGCTACGCCTTCGTAAAGGGTATAAATAGCTTCGTTAATCATCGGAATCAAAATGCGATTAGCCACAAAGCCGGGATAATCACTAACCTCTACGGGAGATTTACCCAATTTAATGGAAAGTTCCATGATTTGTGCACAGACTTCATCAGAGGTTGAATAGCCACGAATAACTTCGATGAGCTTCATAATCGGCACGGGGTTCATGAAGTGCATACCTATTACTTTATCCGGACGCTTAGTAGCAGAGGCTATGCGCGTAATCGAAATAGAAGAGGTATTACTTGCAAGAATGGCATTTTTAGGTGCGCACTCCTCGAGCTGTGCAAATATTTTGAGCTTGAGGTCTAAGTTTTCAGTAGCAGCCTCTACGACAAGCTCTGCATTTTTTACGCCTTCGGCTGTATCCGTAAAAGTAGTAATATTAGCTAAAGTGCTTGCTTTGACAGCCTCTTCGAGCTTACCTTTACTGATTTGGCGGTCGAGGTTTTTGCCAATAGTAGCTACCGCTTTATCGAGCGAATCTTGGGAAATATCAATCAATGCTACTTTGTAGCCGTGCTGTGCGAATACGTGCGCAATGCCATTGCCCATAGCACCAGCACCGATAACAGAAATGTTTGTCATAATAAATAAACTAAAATTTGATGCGTGAAAATAAAAGATTGTATTGAAAATGATAAACTTGAGTCGTTACTAAAAACGTAAAAGTTCGAGACACACACAAACTCGTTTTAGAGGTTGCGAAACAAGTTTTTTTATTTCAAAACTATGGCATCAAATATACAATATTATTTTTGATATTGAAAAGTTTAGATACATTGATTTAAAGATTTCGGTTATTCAAGTCGGTATGTGTTACTAACCTTGGTTATAAGTATCGACCCATTTTTGTATAAAATCCATAATATTTGCGAGTGCTTCTGGTGTTTGGTGACGCATCACAATTTTTTTATTGTCATTTCCGTGTTGCAAATAAAGAATAGCCGATGGCATGTCGGTAGCCGGTGAGGCGTAGCGGTCTTCGAGTTGCATAAAGTTAGATTGCTCAAGGGCTTTTGCGAGCATTTCTATTTCGCTATCGGGGAGTTGGTGCGTGCTTTTTTCAATTTTTTGAAGGTGTTTTTTTCCTTCATAATTGAGCGCACCATTGCTGGCTATATCTATGGTATAAACCGGGCAGATGCCTTTGCAGCCTTGCTGAATAAGTTTGATAGACCAAGCTTGGCTATCATTTGTAGCTACATCTTTCTGCGATTTGCAAGCAGAAAAGGCTAACATAATTCCAAAAAGTAATAGGTATTTTATCATAAGTTTTTGTATTTATGCGCTAAGTATTTTTATGATACTTAGCGCATATTTGGGGTTAAATTATTTTACAATCAATGCTTTGCGTACAGCCACAGCTGCACCATCTTTATAAGCACTAAGCAGGTAAGTGCCACTTGGTAGGTGGTTTACTTGTGCTTCTATTGTGCCCTCTGGACTGTGAGCTACGGACTTCCAGACCTCACGTCCGAGCATATCTGTCATCACAAATTGAATATTTTGCCCTTGCAAAGCATAAAAGATTTGCAATACATTCGATGCAGGGTTAGGTCCGATTGTGAGCGATTCGCTATCAGCTAATCTATCTAAGCCTGTAACGTTACCGTCGCCGCCGCCGTCATCATCGCCACCTTCGCTATTGCTAAGTGTAATGGTGTATTGTGCGGAGGCTGCACTTGTAGTGGCGAACTCAGGTCTTGCTACAATAAGAAAAGCCGTTTCGCCTGCTGCGAGTGTTACGTCTATAGCTGCCGAGCCACCCGTTACATCTCTTTGCAAACGCCGAGCCGCCCGTGTGTTATTATTAAAAACAACAACTTGCAAACTCATGCTTGAGCCACCACCCATAGGGCTTAAAGTTGCTCTGAAGTTGTTGCTTGTATTCACAGAAAAGTAATCTGCGCCCAAACGCATCAGCCTTCTATTACCATCAGCATCACTTCTCCAAGTTACATTCTGACCTGAAAAATTAAGCCGCCCCTCGATCCTCATAGTATTGATGCGATCGCGAGAAAGAGCTGCCGCATAGTCTGCACCCCTGCGGTAGCTAAATGTGCTATTGCTTGTGTTATTGAATAGCAATAAATTAGCAACTAAGAAGTCATGATAAGCGTCTTCAAGCTTTACACCTTGTGCTTGCAATGCCGCTCTTAGGGCAACCATTTCGTCTTGGTTACGCATATTTTCCCACATACGGCGCAATACTACCTCACCATAACGCTCGTCTAAGTATTGTGAAAGTATCCACGTTCCATACCAATAATTTTCAAACTCGTCAAACTCTGGCGCACGCTCGTCTCGGTAGTTCAGATTGAGTGCTACATCAGGGGCGAGGAAAATCTCGGGTAAGTACTGAAAGTTATCATCAATGCCGGGATATACTTTATCCTCCATCCAAACAGCAGTAGCTTCGGCAATAAATACACTGGGGTCTTCGCCTCTAAGGTCAGCTTTATAGCCCATTTGAATAGAATGATGATACTCATGCGCTGCTGTTACTTGAATGCTTTCTAACTCCGTTCCAGGAAAACCACGATAGTTATTTCTCATACCCATCCAGCTTGTAGCGGCAGAGGTTTCTCTTTCGGGGGAGTTAGGATTATTACCTACGATAGTTTCAGGCATTACAAATCCATAAAAATCGCCAATAGCATATACATACACATCATAAGCTGGCGATCCGCCAGCATTGCCGTCGCTTGGTGGCTTGACGTATCCCATTTCGTTGATTTGCTTATTAAAAGAAAACTCAAAACTTTCAGCCATTTGATCGATATAATCAGGGATACCATTGCGGTCGTTATCTGTAGGATCTACGGCATCTTCGCCACGTGTGTCGTAATGAAACCGAAAATTTGGCGTATCGTAAAATTCACTTAAATAATCGGGGCGATCTTCGAAAGCCTCCATAATTTGATTGACTTCGGGGCTACGGTCATTTTTGTCTTGAAAAGCCGCTTGCATAAGCAAAGGCGTTATGCTACGCCGCTTGCCATCTCTACATTCTTGCTTAACTTGCTCGAAGCGATGCTGCCATTGGTCGGATAATAATTGTCCATTTGCTTGTTGCGCCTCGGCAGGATAGGCAAAAATTAACAGCAAAAACAGACTTAAAGATACGTACTTTTTTAGCATTTTGATTTTTGAATAATAAGTTTGAATATTTGATTTTTGAAAATTTCTATAAAAATAATGTATTTACATGTAAAAACAAAATGCAAACGTGTTTTTTTCTCAATAAAAAAAAACGATATGAAGGGGAAAAGAAGTGGATTGCTTGTGTTTACTACATTTGTAATAAAAATAAAAAAAAGCTATATTTGCACTTTCATAATTATTTAGATACAGTTTCCTATTCAAGTATAGTCGGTGTATGTGCTTATATTTTCGTTATTGCTTGCTTTTCGTCATTGTCATGGCATTAGGGTTTCAACATCTTTATGCGCAGGGTGGCTCTGCACAAGGCTTTTATGTAGATAGTACTTCTCGCTATTATCAGCGCGCTGATTTGCCCGTGTATTTACGTATATCGACAAGCCCAGAGGGCGAGGGCATTCCGCTTTCAGGCGCTAAAAAGTCAGATAATGAAGTGGCAGTAGAGCCTATGTATCTAGATGGTCATGGCAAACATATTCTACGCCATAGCGATGCTACCGACCCACAGAATACTTACGAGTATGTAATTTTTGCTGATGGACTGCCCCCACAAAGTCGCTCGAGCTTCGATAGTCCTTATACATACCGCAAAGGCAATACGCAATATTACGGCAAAGATTTGCGCATTACAGTACAGACACAAGACCAAATGGTAGGCGTAGAAGATTTATTTGTTCGTTTGGATACTAATCCTTATGCAAGCTATAGCAATACGATAAGCGTCGATAGCGAAGGCGAGCATCAGTTGCAATATTATGCCATTGACAAAGTGGGCAATAAAGAAGGTGAAGTAAGTAAAAGCTTTATTGTCGATATTACAGCCCCAGAAAGCATATATAATGTCATCGGCATTACTGAAGCGGGCGTTATATCTACCTCTACAAAAATCTATCTTGAAGCGACTGATAATATTGTAGGTGTAGCGCAGACATACTACCGATTTGATGAGCAACGTTGGAAACCTTACGTTGCCAATAGCATACTACCTGTAGCTAACCTCGATGACGGAGACCATCGCTTAGAGTTTTACTCTATTGACCATTTGAAAAACCAAGAGGAAATCAAAAGTTTTGAGTTTTATTTGGATAAAACTGCACCGATTATGTCAGCAGATGTACTCGGTGATAAGTTTATTGTTGGCGATCAAGTATATTTTTCAGGACGCACCAAACTCAAGCTCACCGCCGTAGATAATAAATCGGGTGTAAAGCAAGTTTGGTACAGCATTGATAATGGTGAGTATCAGAAATACGACCAGCCATTTTACCTCCCGAACAAAGCGGGTTTGCATACGATTCGTTACTTTGCCGAGGATAACGTCGGTAATGAGGGGGTTGAGGGCATGACAAAGGCGCGTTACGATGAGTATAAGCATAATGTCAGTGCCGTGTATGTAGATTTGACGGGGCCTAAATTAGATTATAGCTATCAAGGCAAAACATTCCGTAAAGGCGATAAAATTTATATCAGTGGCGAAACAAAAATCAAACTCACGGCAATAGATACAGAGTCGGGCGTACAAAAAGTGAGCTACAAAAAAGCAGGCGAAGGCGAAGAGCTTACATACAGCGCACCTTTTACAGTCAAAGAATCAGGCTTACAGCAGCTCGAGATTATCGGTTATGATAATGTGAATAATCGCAACCTCATTACGACGGAGTTTGTTGTAGATGCAGAGCCACCCGCTATTTATCACTATTTTAGTGTATCGGCGATTAAAGATGACCTATACCCTTCGTATGCCAAAATTTACTTGGCAGCGCAAGATGCACAAACCGATTGTGATGAAATTTACTATCGTATCAATGGCGGTAAATTGCAACGCTACAACGGCGCTATCGGTGGATTTAAGAAAAACGCTACTTATACCATACAGCTCGAGGCTATTGATGAGCTTGGTAATAAAGCTACAAAAGAGGTTATTTTTAATACGGACACTTATTAGCAAAAGGGATATGCGCTTGCACTTTTTATATTATTTATTTTTTCTTGCTGTTTTCGCCCTTTTTGGCATAACGCCTGCGCAAAGCCAAAATGTGTTCTATACGCCTGATGGCAAAAAGCTCACCGTCGAGAAATGTATAGAAGCATCTGAAGAGCGAAAAGCACAAGGAGACTATCGCGGCGCAAGTGATTTTCTCAATAAAGCTGCACTTATTCATTGGGAGCGTAAAGAGTACAGAGAGGCGATTGATTTTTTTCAACGCTCGCTCGAGCTCAACCAGCGACTCTCCAACCAGAGTGGCATTTATGGTATTTATAGTAATCTGGGTACGATTTACGCTGATTTAGAAAAGTATGATTCTGCTTATTATTACTTTGAGCGCACCCTCGAAGGCAGACGAAAAAGTGGGCAAAAACCCACGATTATCTCTGCGCTTATCAATAGCTCGGTGGTGCTCAACAATCTTAAGCGATATAATGAATCAGCTGTTTTGCTCACGGAGGCCTTAGATTTAGCTAAAGAAACGAATGATATTGACCAGATGAAAAGTTGCTACGGTATGCTTGCCGAGACTTACGAAAAAGCGGGAGATACGCAAAAAACACGCTACTATTTTGATATGTATCGAGGATTTCACGAACTCTCACAGCGCAATCGGGTGGTCGAAGCTAAAAATGAAGCTGAGGAGCAGCGGCTACGTGCCGCCCTACTCGAAGCTGAAAAAGAAAAAGCCCAGCTCGAAATTGAACTCAAAGAAAAAGAAATCAAAAAAGAACGTGCAAAAGTAGAAGCTAAAAACGATACACTCGCCGAGCTTGAGAAAAATTTCTCGAAGCAAGAACTTGCGCTGCGTGTGATGGAGCAGCAGTCGGCTTTGCGCGAAGCTGAGTTTGAAAGAGAAAAAGCCGCGCGTGAAGAAAAAATTATCCGACAAAAATTGTGGATTGTACTCACCAGCGGACTCCTCGCTTTAGTTTTTGTTATTGCACTTTTTATCTATAGAAGCAGGCAGCAGAAAAAACAAGCGAATATTGAGCTAAGGCAAAAAAGTTATGAAATTAGCCAACAGCAAAATCGCATTGTAGTGCAAAACAAAAAGATTGAAAAGGCTTTTTCAGAAATCGAGCAGAAAAATAAAAATATTACGGCAAGTATCAACTATGCACAGCGCATTCAGGCAGCCATGCTCCCTGATAGAAGGCTTATTGCGCAGACATTGCCGCAGAGCTTTATCTTTTTTAAGCCGCGCGATATTGTCAGTGGCGATTTTTATTTCTTTCATGAGGTAGATAATAAAGTTATCTTAGCCGCTGTAGATTGCACAGGGCATGGCGTGCCCGGTGCTTTTATGTCCTTGATTGGCAATGAAGTCTTGAGCCGTATTGTCAAAGAACAAAAGATAACCGAACCTGACAAAATTCTGAACCAATTAGACCAAGGCATCAGAAATGCACTACACCAAGAGCAGACCCACAATCGAGATGGTATGGATATGTCGCTTGTTACGCTTGATAAGGAGCGTAATATTTTGCAATTTGCGGGTGCTAAAAATCCGTTGTATTATTTTGAGAATCAAGAACTCAAAGTTATCAAAGGAGATAAAATGTCTATCGGTGGCGATTTTCATAAATCGCGCTCAAATTTTAAATTGCACGAAATAAATAGTCAAAATATCGAGAGTTTTTACCTTTTTTCCGATGGTTTTCAAGACCAATTTGGTGGGGAAGAGGGTAGAAAATTTATGGTTGGGCGGTTCAAAAGACTATTAGCAAGTCTGCAAGACAAATCTATAGAAAGCCAAACACAAACAGTGGAACAGACCTTTCAAGACTGGATAGGAGAGGACTATGAGCAGGTAGATGACGTACTGCTATTGGGTGTAAAAATGCAAATAAAAAATTAGCTGGGAGTACAACAACCTTGCTAAATCTGTCCAGCAATAACATTTCTTTAAGAAATGTTATTGTTATAATTGAACGCTTGCCTGGCGAATTTAGCAACGTTTTCGTGCACCCGCACAAATTTTTTTTATTGTATGGACTATTATTCTGCATAAATTACATTTTTTGCTTGAAAATTGCAGTATCCAACTAAAAAAATTAGGATAATTGTTTTTGTGTTTATGAAAAAAATTTACTTTTTAATTTTGTACCTACTTGTCTTTGTACCAAAAGCACAAACACAGGAACTTATATTTACAAGTTATGTAAAAGAAGGCAAGACGCTGCCTGAGTATATGGGTAAAGAGTGGAATGTACACCCCATAGGTGGCGGATTTATTTACTTCCTATACAAACAAGCAAAACCGCTATCAAGTGGAAAAATGTATCTTTATATAGATAAACTTACTTCAAATCATTACTATGAATTTGATGAAAAAAGACTAAATGTCAGAGGTGGAAAATCTTGGGCAGCCTTTCAGTATAGCTTTAAAGAAGCTGGAAAGTATAGGGTAGTTATACTCAATGCCGATAAAGAGGAACTGGTTACTGATTATATACAAATTGGATATTCTACTAAAATTATATTTTCAGAAAGCCTTGACAGCAATTTAGTGCCGCAAAAATACAGTAATCATTTTAAGCTGTATAAAAACAAACCCAAAAATATTTATATTTTTATCAAAGAAGACAAACCCTTTGAAAAACCCTCCTTACAAGTTAAGATTGTCCGTCAAGGCACAAAAGAAGATAAGCCGGAGCTACTTCTCAACGAAATTTTTAATGTAGATACATACCGCCAGGAGGCTTATATCAAGCAGAGTTTTGATAAGCCGGGAAAATATTCTGTACAGATATTTTACGAAAATGGCTTGCTTATAGATATTGCCGATTTTGTGTTGGAATACTAAGAATTAGGTGCATGATAAAGCTGCCGTGTTCGCTGTGTACACCAAACACGGCGTAGCGACTTTAGCACTAACATTTCTGTCAGAAATGTTAGTGCTAAATTTATGCCTGCGTAAATATGAATTGCACCCATAGTACGCTGAAAAAAGTTATAAAATTGCTGTTTAGGTTTTGTTTATTCCTCGAGCGTTCTATCTTGTTTTTGAAAATAGGCTTGTGCAAGGCGTATATAAGGAAATGGAATTTCTTCATTAAAATATTCCATTACGGTGCGCAAATCTTCGGGTAAGCCATAGCTTTTGAAGTATGCCATGAGTTTATGACGGTGCTCTTTGGGTATAAGTTTTTCTACTTCGAGGGGATAATCCATTTGGTAAAGCGTGGCGAGGTGGGAGGCTATAGTTGTTTCAGTGAGTTTGCGTTGAATAGCGACCTCTTCCAAGCTTTTTGATTTGGTAAAATGTGCCCAAGTAAGTAGGAGTGTTTTGCCTTTGAGGTTTTTAAACTCTTCACCCTCTTCTTGCAAAAAAGTAATCATCGCTACGGCAAAAGGCTTTCCAAAATCTTTGAGTTTAAAATCGCTTACGCCCGTTACGCGGCGCATATCTACGGCACGTAAGGGGATTTTTTCAGCCATTTCTTGCAATGTAGCATCAGAAAAAATGCTTTGTGGGCTGATATTTTGCTTAGTGGCGATTTGAGTGCGCACTTGCTTGAGCTTATCAAAAATTTTATCAGCTAAGATTTCACGTTTGCTTCTTTGGGCTTTCTTTCTTTCGTTTTTCTGACGCAAAACTACATCACGTACTGCGACTAAATCAACCTGTTTTTCGCCACTCAAAACTTTTCGTCCCGTTTCTGTTGGAATAAGGGCATGGCTATGCTGGTAGGCAATTTCAAAAATACCGAGCTGCCGCATTTGCGCAATATAATCTCTCCATTCATTACGACTTATATCAGCCCCAGAGCCATAAGTTTTGATTTTATGAAAATTTTTATCACGCAAATCTTGGCGTTTTGAGCCACGTAAGACATCGACGAGCATATCCAAATTGACATAACTTTGGCACTCTCTCTGAATGCGATAAACTGCCGAGAGGGCTTTTTGTGCCAATATTTTACCGTCAAAATAATTTGGTGGATTTTCGCATACATCACAATTTCCACAAGGTTTGTCGCTACTTTCATTAAAATAATTGAGTAAAATTTGCCTTCGGCAAAAAGAAGCCTCAGCGTATTGTTGCAGCTGCTCGAGCTTAGACTTTAAGACTTCGCCTTGCTGTGGGTTTGCTTGTATCTCTTCTTGTAAAAGTTTTTCATAAAAAATTACATCGGCATAGCTATAAAAAAGCAGGGTTTCAGCAGCCAATCCGTCGCGCCCAGCTCTTCCGATTTCTTGATAAAAACTTTCAATATTTTTGGGCATGTTGTAATGTATAACCCAGCGTACGTTAGGCTTATCTATGCCCATGCCAAATGCTACTGTAGCGCAAATAATAGGTGTTTTGTCTTGGGTAAAATACTTTTGCTTGAGTTTGCGCTGTGCATAATCGAGACCGGCGTGGTAGTAGTCGGCTTGGTAGCCGAGGCGTTGAAGTTTTTGTGTAATTTGTTCGGTTTCGTTGCGCGAGCGGCAGTAGATAATTCCAGCTTCGTCTTTTCTGTCTTCCAAGAATTTATCTATGACCTCGATGCGTTTTTGTGCGGGTAGCACTTTTAGGCTTAGGTTAGGACGGTCGAAAGAAGAAATAAGAGTTTGCGGTTCTTTTAGTTGTAGTTGTTGAAGAATATCCTCTCTTGTAGTTCGGTCGGCGGTGGCTGTAAGCGCTAAGAAGGGTATATCTATGAATTGATTTCGCAATCGGTGCAACTGTGCGTACTCGGGTCGGAAGTGATGCCCCCAAGTCGAGACGCAATGGGCTTCGTCTATGGCAAAAAGGCTGATATTGAGCGTAGTAAAAAAATAAAACCAGTCTGTTTGCATGGCTTTTTCAGGGGAAATATACAAAATTTTGAGTTGCCCTGCTTGTGCAGCCTGTTTGATTTGTCCTTCTTCTGCACTTGAGAGGTGGCTACCTAAATATTCTGCGGCTATCCCCCCGGCTTTTAATGCTTCGACTTGGTCGTGCATCAAAGCCAAAAGTGGTGAAATAACCACACAAAGTCCTTCGAGCATTAAAGCCGGGACTTGATAGCATAAAGATTTGCCGCCCCCAGTAGGCATGAGTAGCAATGTATCTTTTTTGGCAATGACTTGTGCAATAGCCTCTTGCTGTAGCGGTCTGAATGAGTCGTATCCAAAGTATTTATGCAATACTTCCTTTGCCGATTGCGTCATAATTTTACTTTATTTGATAAGAAATAAGATTTTTAGCGGTTCTCATTTCTGATTTTTAAATCTTATTTATAAATTTGGGCTAAAGTACTCAATGTTCGTAAGAATTTCAAGTTTATAGGCTAATAAAGCTGTCAATTTATTATATTTGAACTCGATATTCGGAACTTTGTCAATTGCTGTGGCAGATGATGGAAGCCATGACAACAATAATAAACACAAACGCTACTTTAAATAACATACGCTTTATGAAATTAAGTATAGCTGCAATTGCAGACTTACTTGGCGGCAAGCTAATAGGTACGCCAGATACGGAAATCCATGATATTTGCAAAATTCAAGAGGGCAAGCCCGGTGCGATTACTTTTTTGGCAAACCCAAAATATGAGCCGTATATTTACGAAACACAGGCGAGTGCTGTGCTCGTAAATGCTGATTTTATCCCTAAACAAGAAATTAAGGCTTGTTTGATTCAAGTTGAAGACGCTTATTTGGCATTTACCCGTCTTTTAGGCGAGTATGAAAAAATGCAAATAAAGTCAAAAAAAGGCATAGAATCGCCGAGTTTTGTGGCTCAAACTGCAAGTTTAGGCAGTGGTTGCTATGTGGGTGCATTTGCTTATATCGGTGAAAATGTAGAAATTGGTGATAATGTCAAGATTTATCCACAGGTGTACGTGGGTGATAATTGTAAAATTGCAGATAATAGTGTAATTTATGCCGGGGCAAAACTTTATGCACGTACAATCATTGGTAAAGATTGCATGATTCACTCTGGTGCTGTTATTGGTAGCGATGGCTTTGGTTTTGCACCTAAGGCAGATGGTTCTTATGAAAATATTCCTCAAATTGGCAATGTTGTGATTCAAGATAATGTTAGCATTGGGGCAAACACAACGATTGACTGCGCTACTATCGGTAGTACACTAATAGCCTCAGGGGTCAAGATTGATAATCTTGTACAGATTGCTCACAATGTAAAAGTCGGTGAGCATACCGTTATTGTTTCTCACGCAGGGATAGCAGGCTCGGCAGAGATAGGCAAGTACTGCGTTATTGCAGGGCAGGTTGGCATTGCAGGGCATACTAAAATTGCAGATAAGATTACAATCGGTGCACAATCAGGGGTTACAAAAAGTTTTCTCAAACCAAACCAGAACCTATTAGGAAGCCCGGCACAAGACCATAGGGATATGGCAAAAGTCTATGTATTGCAAAGGCAACTTCCCAATATTGAAAAAAGGCTACGCACTATCGAAAAACATTTGAAAGACGTAGAATAAAATAACTAATCGCTTACTATATTATTATTTTGTATTAACAGATTCTTATGAAAATCAATCAACATACGATATCTAAATCGGTTTCTATTTCAGGCGTAGGTTTGCACACGGGTGTATATTCTACCATGACCTTCAAACCGGCAAAGCCAAACTCGGGTATACGTTTTCAGCGCATTGATTTGCCAGAACGCCCGATTATTGAGGCTGATGCTGATTTGGTAGTGGACTGCTCGCGCGGTACAACTTTAGAAAAAGAGGGCGGGCGTGTGCATACCGTCGAGCATACTTTAGCTGCCTTAGTAGGTTTAGAAATCGATAATGTACTTATCGAGATTGACGGACCTGAGCCGCCGATATTAGATGGCAGTGCTATTCAATTTATCGAAATGCTCGAAGATGCGGGTTTAGAAAAACAGAATCTGCCTCGTAATTTTTACGAAATTGAATCAGGTGTTTTTTATAATGATGCGCCTAATAAGATAGAATTAGCAGCCTTGCCCTTAGACGATTATCGACTTACGGTTATGGTTGATTATAATACAAGTGTATTGGGTAGCCAGCACGCTTCGCTCAATGATTTTTCGCAGTTTAAGCAAGAAATAGCCCCCTGCCGAACATTTTGCTTTTTGCATGAAGTTGAAATGCTTCACAAAAATAACCTTATTAAAGGCGGGGATTTGAACAATGCCATTGTCATCGTAGATAAAGTCCTGCCACAAGAAGAAATGGATAGCATTGCCCAACTTTTTGGTATGGATAAAGTTGAAGTGCAAGAAGAAGGGATTTTGAATAACCTCAAGCTACACTTCAAAAACGAACCCGCACGGCACAAACTTCTCGATTTAGTCGGTGATTTAGCCTTAGTAGGTCGCCCTATCAAAGGGCAAATATTGGCAGCGCGCCCTGGGCACGCTTCTAATGTAGCTTTTGCAAGGCGCATCAAAAGAAAAATGCAACAAGCCTCTAGAAGCCGCGCGCCTAAATATGACCCTACGGCTACGCCCGTACTGGATATAAACCAACTTATGGAGGTGCTACCGCATCGATATCCATTTTTATTGGTAGATAAAATTATGTATTTAGACGAAAACTCAGTTATTGGAGTAAAAAATGTTACCCTTAATGAGCCGTATTTTCAAGGGCATTTTCCAGGCAACCCCGTCATGCCAGGTGTACTACAAATAGAAGCCATGGCGCAGACAGGAGGAATACTGGTATTGAATACAGTAGATAACCCTAAGGATTATTGGTCTTATTTTATTGGTATAGACCAATGCAGGTTCAAAAGACCCGTGTTGCCGGGCGATACAATCGTTTTTCGCTGCGAACTCACTGAACCCATAAAGCGAGGAATTGCCCGAATGAAGGGGCAAGCTTTCGTAGCCGGAAATCTTGTATCAGAGGCTACTATGTCGGCGAGTATTATACCCAAAAATAAAGCAAGCAAATAGTAATATGAACACACTTATCAATTAGAAATAACAAGTCTGTCAGAAATGTTATTTCGGTAGTCTTAAAGATGTAATGCTCAAAGTCTTTCAAAACTAACAGTTCTCAAAGAACTGTTAGTTCTAAGCATTACTTGTTATACACTACCGTTATTTCTAATTGATAATTTTCAAAAGTAGGTATTTTGTTTTTTTATGTTTTTTTGCTGTATTTATAAACATTTGTATAGTGAAAAGAATCGCAAAACTCCTTAACTTGCAATGTTTTTGTAATTTTCAGTTTTTATTGACAAAACAATTACTTGCTATAAGCAATTATAGCTTTATTTAATAGCGTTTGAGTACGCCAAAAGTATTGAAGGCAAAGTATCCCTTGTTTTAATTGATTAAGCATACTTATTGGCACAATCAGTATCTTGTACTACTTTTTTTTATATGAAAAATCCGCTTGCCCAAATAGATGCAGCAGCACGTATTGCCAAAAACGTTGAAATTGGACCCTTTTCTACTATCTATCCCGATGTTGAAATCGGAGAAGGCACTTGGATAGGTCCGAATGTAACGATTATGGACGGTGCACGCATCGGCAAAAATTGTAAAATTTATCCTGGTGCGGTTATATCCGCCCCGCCTCAGGATTTAAAATACGAAGGCGAACAGACTTATACTTATATCGGAGACCGCACGGTTGTAAGGGAGTGCGCTACTGTAAATCGTGGCACTAAGGAAAGTGGTCAAACCCTTGTCGGTAGCGATGTATTGCTCATGGCTTATACACATACAGCACATGATTGCGTCATTGGCAATCACTGCATTATCGTGAATGCCGTGCAAATCGCAGGGCATGTACAGATTGGTGAGTATGCCATATTGGGTGGCGCAGCAGCAGTGCATCAGTTTGTGCGCATTGGCGCACATGTCATGATAGGGGGCGGGGTCATGGTCCGCACCGAAGTGCCGCCTTATGTATTGGCAGGGCATAACCCTATTAGCTATTCTGGCGTAAATATAGTAGGGCTTCGCCGCCGAGGCTTTGATTCAGGTCAGATAGAACGCATCAAAGAAATTTATCGTTATCTGTTTCAAAGCGGCCTTAATTACGGGAAAGCAATTGAAGCAATTGAAGCGCAAACACCAGATTCGCCAGAGCGCAAGCATATTCTTGAGTTTGTAAAAGCCTCTAAAAGAGGTATTATAAAGGCAAGTAGCGCCGAAAGAAAAGACTAACAAAAAGATAGGCATGAGTAGTGTAAGCAGTATCGAACTTAATGATATAGGTAAAAAATTTGGTGCTGAGTGGATATTCAGACACATCGAAGCTAAGTTTGAAGTCAATGAAGCTTATGCACTTGTGGGCAATAATGGAAGTGGAAAATCTACACTCATAAAACTTATTGCAGGATATACCGCAGCGAGTGAAGGAAAAATTATCTATAGGGATAAAGCACAGAAGTGCATTAGTGCTAAAGATTATTTCAAACATTTGAGCTGGGCAGCACCATATACAGAACTTATAGAGGAGCTTACACTTGATGAAATGTTAGATTTTCATCAAAATTTTGAACCTATGCGATTGACAAAAGCAGAAATTTTGGAAAAACTAAGTTTTAAACAATTTTTGCAACGTCCTATACGTTTTTTTTCGTCAGGAATGAAACAAAAGTTAAAACTTGCACTTACAATATATAGTCAAAGTAGTATTTTGATGTTAGACGAGCCTACTTCGAACTTAGATAAGGCAAATATAAAATGGTACGAAAACGAAATTTTAGAGGCTTTACAAGGTAAAATTGTGCTAATTGCATCGAATCAGCCCAAAGAATACAAATTTTGTAGCAAAAAAATTGATATTTCGAATCATAAATTGTAAATTGCGTTAAAACTAATTTGAAAATGGTGCTTCCCAAATAATAATTGTTTTTTTTTATCTTGTTATTTATTTTCACTGTTAAACTTAAATTTGAATTTTATGCGATTATTCAGACGATTTTCATTCGTATTTGTGGTGCTGTTGAGCACGCTCTTTTTTGTAAAATGTAGCTGCGACGAAGACGACGAGCCAGAACCAGTAGCACAAGTTTCTATCGTAGAAACAATTTCTAAAACTTGGAGAATCCAAACCTTAGAAGTGGGCGGTACGCCTTTCACCGACGGTATTGAAGATTTCCGTTTGACTTTACAAAGAGATGGCGACAACCCTACAACCTATTCTCTTGCAACAGGTGGGTTGCAATACAACTTTGCACCAACCCCTAGCGGTAGCTGGAGCATAAATCAAACGCTCAATCAAATTACCTTTGCTGGTACGCCCGTAAACTATTTGAATGCTACAGCAAATAATCTTGATTTGCAGTACACTGTACCTGAGGACCAAGACAAAAATACGCCTACTGTTATTTTCCGACTCGTTCCTGTAGAGTAGTGCTTTAGGGTGTACGACAACTTTGCTAAATAAGCCCAGAAATAACATTTCTTTGAGAAATGTTATTTCTATAATGTACTAAGCATTAAGAACTAACAGTTTTCGAAAAACTGTTAGTTCTATAATGTACTAAGCATCAAGAACTAACAGTTTTCGAAAAACTGTTAGTTCTGAAACTACCTAAGTCGATTTACCAACTTGATGTACACCCGTGCTTTATGATTTTTAGTCTCTGACTAACAGCGCACACAACGAAAGTAAGCCATTGGGCAGAAACTAAAAATTTTTATTTGGAAAAACCGCTTTAATTGCATAATTGAAGCGGTTTTTTTATTAAAAAACATAAAAAAGCATGTTTTTTCACTTCAAAACCACTTCTTTTCATTTTTTTTGCTATTTTTGCAGGTGCTTAGTTAAATACCTAAGTGCATCACACTAAAAAATCACAAAGACTAACAAAATTTTTTTACTAACAAAATAAAAATATGAAACTTTTACGCTACGCCACACGCACAGCGGCTCTATCTTTTTGTATATTGCTTAGTGCCTGTAGTTCGCCGAAGTTCCTATCTCAACTTTCTGATTTTAAAATCAAAAAGCCGAAATCAAATGAGATACTAACCCCTATACCCTCTTTAGCTTCTAATTTTACAGATGAGCTACCCTCGCTCACCTCCTTTGCACAAGGCTTAACCTACGAGCCCCTACCTGTTTTAGCTAAGGTTGAATCTGTAAATCTTAAAAATCCTGATCTTTTATTAGACCCTTACGAAAATCTACGTGACGAGCTTGTCGTCTATGCCAAGCAATTCTTAGGTGTGCGCTACAGACCCGCAGGATATAGCGTACAGACAGGGTTTGACTGCTCGGGTTTTACATCTTATGTAATGGCAAATTTTGGTTATGATGTCCCGCGTGCATCAGGTAGCCAAGCCCAAGTAGGTGTTAAGATCCCGTTAGCAGAGGTCAGAACAGGAGATTTATTGTTTTTTGGATACAAAAATCGCAATGGAAGCTACAGAGTAAGTCATGCATCGCTGGTTATTTCCGAAGAAGGTGAAGATATGCAAATGATACATGCTTGTCGCAGAGGTATCGTCATCGACGATATGGAATCTGGTGCTTGGAAAAATTATTACAACAAAAGATTTTTGTTTGCTAAGAGAATTATAGGGCAACCCGAGTTTGAAGCATCTGCAAACTAAAAAAATCTAAGTGCTTCTACTAATATAGTTTATATTAAAAGCAATAAATGAATTTTAGAACTAACAGCTCTGCCAGAACTGTTAGTTCTAAAATTAAGCCATAGAAAGCTCTTATCGCCGTGTTTGGTGTACCGCCAAATACTTATAATAATGTAAACTAAATTTATCCAAGTATTTAATACATAGAAACTTAGTGCCTTTGATTTGTATTATTAGAAATAACATCTCTGACCGAAATGTTATTTCTATGCTTAAGGCTTTAAGACCTAATAGCAGTGAGCGTTTCTTATTATAGCAAATGTGAAATGCGGTTCGGAATCTCGTTTTCTTTGTTGCCGATATTAGGCACTTGTGCGGCTAAGGTATTATGCAATATATCTAAAATTTGAAGAATGCGTTCATGAGGCTCTTCTTGTGTAAAGATAAGATTGAAGTCTTCATGAAGCTTTTTCAAAGTTTGAGGTGAGAGGGCTTTTCTTAAACCTTCATCTGCCAGTATCCAAACTTTTTGCTCGAGCCATGATACATAGATAAGTAAGCCCATGCGCGATTTGGTATTTGTTATGTTTGCCTTTTGATATACCGCACGAGCTACCGTCTCGGGCATTTTCTGTAGCTGATACTCAGGTGTGCACTGTCGCTTTACAAAGGAGATAAACCCTAAGCCATAACCTACCATAAAGCTCAAAGGGCAAAAAATAAGTAGCCATAATGAGGAAAGTAAAGGCTCACTAACTGCCCATACCAATATACTAAATCCCAAACTAATTAACCCCAAAACAAGATTAGTCTCTCTATAAGAAGCAGACTTTTCGCATACCAAAATAACTATCTCAGCCTCAGAATCCTCCTCCATGACCTTGACCTTCTGATACAAACGACTTTCAAAAGCTGCTTCAAAACGCTTTACTCGCATAATGTATAAGTTTTTGATAACAAAAATTATCACATACAGATATTAGCTACCCCCCAAAACAAGATATAGGACGGAGGCGCACTACCTATACTTATATCGCAAAATAAAGCATAATTATCGAGTCTGTACTTGATTTTTAGACCAATAGGTGTTTTTTTTCTACTAAATGCTTATAAGCATTACGCAAGCCTCAGGGATATGGCTATGCTTTTAAGTTTTCGAACTCCTCTTCGGATAGAATTTTTACGCCTAATTTCTCGGCTTTTTCCAACTTCGAACCGCCCGCTTTATCGCCTGCCAAAAGATAATCTACTTTGCCAGAAATAGCACTCACTACTCTGCCTCCGAGTTGTTTGATTAAGTCCTTGAGCTCGTCGCGCTCGTAGTTTTCATAAGTGCCCGAGATGACAAAAGACTTTCCCGACAATGCACCTGATGTGGTGGGGATTTCGCTCTCTAAAAGCTCGAAAGGTAAACCCCGCGCCTGCAAACGCTCGAGAAGCTCACGATTATCCGCATCGGCAAAATAATCGAGTAGGCTCTGTGCGATGCGCTCTCCAATCTCGGGCACAGCAATCAGCTCCTCGAAAGAGGCTTGCTTGAGTTTTTCCATAGATTTAAAATGCAATGCCAATTTCTCAGCCACAGTTTTACCGACATAGCGAATACCCAGCCCGAAAAGTAGATTTTTAAAACTTCGTTTTTTTGAGACTTCTATACCCTCGAGGATATTTTGAACAGATTTTTCTTTAAAATTGGGCAGTTTGAGGATGCGCTCGCCTTCGAGTTCGTATAAATCCGCCACAGTATTGAGCCAGCCCTGCGCATAGAAAAGTGCAATCGTTTTGCTGCCGATGCTATCAATATCCATCGCTCCGCGCGAAATAAAATGCTCAATTCTGCCTTTGATTTGCGGTGGGCAACCTTTTTCGTTGGGGCAGTAATGCGCAGCTTCGCCCTCGGGGCGCACTAAGGCAGTACCGCACTCGGGGCAGTGTGTGATAAAGGCTACTTTTTGTGCCGAATCTTTGCGCCCTTCGGCGACAACGCCAGTTACTTTGGGGATAATCTCACCGCCCTTTTCGATGCTTACCAAATCGCCAAGATGCAAATCCAAACGCTCGATTTCGTCTTGATTGTGCAACGAAGCACGCTTGACTGTTGTGCCCGCAATTTGTACGGGCTTGAGGTAAGCTACGGGCGTAACCGCACCTGTGCGCCCCACTTGAAACTCAACTTTTTGTAAAATCGTGGTTTTACTTTCGGTTTTATATTTGTAAGCCACTGCCCAGCGAGGGCTTTTTGCCGTTGCACCGAGTAAAGGACGCAGCTCGAGTTGATTGACTTTGATAACAACTCCGTCCGTATCTAAGGGTAAGCTGTGCCGCTTTTCGTCCCATTTTTTGATATAAGCAAAAATATCATCGAGCGTTTTGCAGTTTTCATAGGTTTCCGACACTTTAAAGCCCCAAGCCGTGAGCGACTCGAGCACCTGCGCGTGGGTCTCGAAAGTCATATTTTCGGCATACATATCATAGACAAAACAATCGAGCCTGCGCTGCGCTACGACCGAAGAGTCTTGCATCTTGACCGTACCCGAGGCGGCATTGCGTGGGTTGGCCAATAGTGTAAGCTGTTTTTTGCCTTCTGCTTTGCGCTGCTCATTTTCTTTTTGAATTTCCTGATTACGCCGTTCGAACGCTTTGCGAGGTAGGAATATTTCACCTCTCACCTCGAAATAATCAGGAATATTTGCCCCTGTTATCTTAAGCGGAACGCTGCGAATAGTGCGCACATTAGCCGTAATCTCATCGCCCTGAATGCCATCGCCACGAGTTACGGCACGCAAGAGGCTGCCATTTTCGTAGTGCAATGAAATCGCAACCCCGTCGAATTTCATCTCACAGATATAATCAAAATCGTTTTCGTTTTCGGCTTTGGCGAGCACTTTGCGCAGGCGCACATCAAAATCGCTAATATCTGTCTCGCTATAGCTATTGCTCAAGGAAAGCATAGGATAGCGGTGCGCTACGGTCGGAAATTCTTTACTTATCGTACCGCCCACACGCTGTGTAGGGGAGTTTTTTTCTTTCAAATCTGGAAACTCCGCCTCGAGCGCAAGCAGACGCTCAAGCATCTTATCAAACTCATAATCAGATATTTCTGATGTATGCTCCATATAATATTTGCGATTATGATAGCGAATTTTTTCGCTGAGTTCGCTAATTTCTTTGGCAGCTTCTACTTTGCTCATCATTTTTATTGTTGTGATTAGATAGTAATATCTGAGGCATAATTTTTTAAAAACGACATTTCTTTGAGAAATGTTAGTTCTAAAAAAAAATTACGTTTGGTTGCTTGTGTCCCACAAGCAACCGCTTAACCTTCAAATTTGCACATAAATACCGAATTTAGCAAGTTTGACTTTGATTTTTGTAAAAACAAACATGCTATTATACATTAGCTAGCCAGAAATAATATCTCTTGGAAAAATGTTATTTCGAAGTCCATTTTTGCATAGTGTGGGGTTTGCAAA